>JBCDFF010000224.1:0-7268 GCA_039178415.1 Bacteroidota bacterium | reverse complement strand
CGAGCTGCTGCTCTTCGGCGAGGGCATCGTGCCGTGGACGGAGGTGGAGCATCCCGACTGGGGCACCGTCGAGGTCGGCGGGATGAAGAAGACGTTCCGCCGCATGCCGCCGTCGTTCCTGCTCGAAGAGGAGGCGCACCGCAACATGGCGTTCACGCTGCTCCACGCCTACGAACTACCGGTCCTGGAGGTCGTGGACGTGGAGACCGCATCGCTCGGCGGCGGGCTTACCGAGGTGACGGCGACGATTGTGAACCGCCGTACCGTGCCGACGCGCCTGGAGGTGGACACCGAGCACGGCCTCACGCGCCCCGACTGGGTGACGCTCTCCGGCGCAGAGGTGCTCGCCTCCGGCGTCAAGCGCAGCCGCCTCGACGACGTGTTCGCCCCGCAGGCGGCGCGCCCCGAGCGCGTGAGCGTGGAGGCCGTGCCCGGCCACGGCGCCGTCACGGTCGCCTGGATCGTGCGCGGCGGCGGCCCCTACACCGTGACCATCGACTCGCAGAAGGGCGGGCGGGCGACGATGCAGAGCACGCGGTAGCGGCGACGGCTAGCGCTGGATTCGTTTGGCGGTGTGCCTCGGCGTGGTTATGCTGAGTCTCCACCAGCCTCCTCGTGCCATGCGGCGCTTCCTGCTTGCTCTCCTCATCGCTCCCGCGCTCGCGAGTGCGCAGGGCAACGCCGTCCTCGAAACGCTTGGCATCGAGGATCCGGCTTTCGCCACGCGCAACTTCGGCGCGCAGTTTGAGGACCTCGTTCCCGTAGGCCCCGTCGACCTCGTCTTCGCGGTGGATGCCGCTGACGATGGGGCCGACGGCGACGGGACCATGTTTGATGGCTGCTCGTCCTTCAATAACCCGGACGAGATCGCGGGCAACTTCGCCCTCATCAGCCGGGGAGCCTGCCCGTTCGTGACGAAGGCCGAGAACGCAGCCAACGCGGGAGCCATTGCTTACGTCGTCTACAACGACGAACGCGTCCCGCAGACAGACACCACGCTCGTCCACATGGACGGCACCTGCGACTCGAGCGTCTGCTCGGTGCCCGGCATCTTTATCTCGCGCGAAACCTTCAAGCTGAACGTCAATCAGAAGTTTGGGCAGCAGTACACCATCACCGTCTCGTTCTCAGGCTCGCCCACGGCCGCCGAGGAGGAAACAGCAGCAGGCACCTACCGCCTTGCCCCAGTCTACCCCAACCCTATCGCCACCACGGCCCAGGTCGGCTTCACGCTGCCCGCTGCCGAGAACGCCCGCGTGGAGGTGTTCGACCTAATCGGACGGCGGGTGGCGACGCTCACCGACGGCCTCCGCGCCGCAGGCGAGCACACCGTCACGCTGGACGCGAGCGCACTGCCAGGCGGCGTCTACGTGGTGCGCCTCGCCACGCCGAGCACCACGCTGGCCGAGCGCGTCACCGTCGTGCGGTGAGGGCTCACGCCTCTGCGGGCCGGAGGGCGTGGAGGCACAGGTCGACGAAGTGCGTCTCGCGCCTGGCGAGGAACGCGTCCCACTCCTCTTTGTCTGCGCCAGCGTAGGCGCGCACGAGGCCGCCGCCGATCGTCGGGAAGAAGGTGAGCGAGACGAGGAAGGTGGTGAACTCCAGGAGGGTGATCGGTCGGATCTCGCCCGCCGCGATGGCCGCGTCGAGCTTGGCCTGCATGGCGGCGCGGCCGTCGGGGAACTCGAGCGCGATGGTCTGACGCCAGCGCTCGGGGTGGTGGTGCAACTCGGAGATGATGTAGCCCACGAGGTACGGGTGGTCGTCCATCATCGCGAGGTCGGCGGCGACGAGGTCGCGGACGAAATCGCGGAAGGGCACCTCGGGCTGCATCGCGGGCTCGAAGCGGCGGAAGGTCTCGCCGACGGCCCGCATGAAGACCGCCTCGGCCAGCCGCTCCTTGCTGCGGAAGTAGTAGTGCAGCATCGACTTGTTGACGCCCGCCTCGTCGGCAATCTCCTGCATGCGCGCCCCGTCGGTGCCTTGGCGGAGGAACACCCGATGAGCCGCGTCGAGGATGTTGGCTTCCGCCTCGTCGATGCCGTCAGGCGGGGCGAGGTCGGTCACAGTGGGCTTGGCGTCGTGCAGGGCCATACCAGCGATAGGCACGTGGGAGAGGTCGGCGAGGCCGCATGAGAGACCGTCCGGTTACGCGGCTCAACGGCGCTTTGGTTTCACGATGGCGCCGGTGGTCGCCCAGGTGACGGGGCAGGGGTGGCACCACGAAAACGGCTTCACGCAAGCTTAACATATCGCAATTTGTGGACGATTTGGTCGATATGGCGCTGTTTGCGACTTAATCTACCAACCATTTCAACCACACGGTTAAACCACCTGGAACGCCTTCTCGGATTGCTCGTCTCAACGATCAACCATCTGGTTAAACAAGCTGGATGACGCCCTTCTGTCCCGTCCGCTCTCTCTTCGTCCCGGCGATGCGCTGTCTCTTCCTGCTCGGCCTGCTTCTCCTTTCCTTCGACGTCTACTCGCAGCCGGATCCAGCGCGGCTCTTGCCACCATCGCTCCAGGCGGCCCTTGATGCCGAGCTCGATCGCCTCGGCCTCGAGGTCTCCACCGACGCACTTCGCGTCGCGCCGCCTCCCTCCGCGCCCGACCTCGCCGCACGCCTTCAGGTCGCCCTCGTAGACCCGGCGCTCGTCACGGAGGCATCGCAGACGGTCGTCCGCCCCAACGCGCTCGCCCGCGACCTGCCCCTTCTCGTAGATGCCCTCGGTCTGAACGCGGAGCCCCTCGCGCTCGTGGTGCACCCCCAGTGGGCCACTGCCTCGGCTGCACGCCACGCTGACCTAGCGCAGGCGCTGGGCGTCGCTCGCCTAGACCTAGTCCCGGCGACCACCGTAGACGCCGTCCTGGATGCCACTCCCGAGGGCGCTACGGCCTACATGGATGCCGGGACGGGGCTCTCCGGCACCGAGCTACGCACTCTTGCAACGCGCCTTGCTGAGCGCGGTATCCCCACGTTGGCCGCCACGCCGACGCTGGTACGCTACGGCTTCCTCGCGAGCGCGTCGCCCGACTTCGAGGGGACACTGGCGCGCCGCCTTGCCTTGGCGCTCGCCGATCTAGCCCGATCGGACAGCCTCGCCTCGTCGGTGTTCGCGGCGCCCGATTCGCCGCCGGCCCGCCTGACCATCAACGCGACGACAGCTGCTGACCTCGGTCTGGCGCTCTCGTGGGACGTGCTCCTCCAGGCCGACGTCCTCGGCGAGGCAACCGCAAGCGCCGCACCGCTCAGCTTCGACGAGGCCGTGCGCATCGCGGCGCGGGACAACGCGAAGCTTCGCGCCGAAGTCTACCGTGCCGAGGCTGCGGAGGCTGCCGTCGTGCTGGCGCGGAGCCGCGTGCTCCCGCAGGTGCGCCTGTCGAGCACGGCGCGGCTCGTCAACGAGGACCTTGCCACCTCAGCGCTCGGGGGGGCGGTGCCGGAGCAACTGTGGACCGCCGAGGCCGAGGTGTTTCAGGTGCTCTTCTCCGAGCCCGCGTTTGCCAGCATTGCCGCGCAGCAGCGGTTTGCTCTCGCGGCGCGCTACGAACGCGAGTCCGTCCGTCTCGACGCCGCCTCGGAGGGCGCGAAGGCCTTCCTCGGCGTGCTGCGCGCGCAGACGGGTGCCGCCATCGCCGAGGAGCGGGTGGCGCGGACGCAGGCGGACCTCGACGCTGCGCAGGCACGCTCGGAGGCGGGCGTGGCGAGCGCCGGTGAGGTGGCGCGGCTCCAGGCCGAGGTGGCGCGCGCCCGGCAGGACCTCGTCCTCGCCTGGGGCGGCGTTGAGGTTTCGGGGCTGGCGCTTAACCAGACGCTCGCGGTCCCGATCGACGCACCCGTGCAGGTTACCGTGGACGGCGCGGACGTGGCGCGTGCCGACCATGAGAGCGAGGCAGTCCTCCTCGCCTCGACGGCCGCGCTGGCTGCCCCGCCGGTCGTGTCTGATGTATTTGCGACGCCGCGTGCGCTTCTCGCGCAGATCCCGTCGCTCGCTCTCGTAGATGCGCCCGGCGCGACCCGGCAGTTTGCGGCCCAGGCGGCCTCAAACGCGCTCCAGGACGCGCCCGCTGCGCAGGCGCTGACGGCGCTGCTCGACGCCCGCGAGCGGCAGCTCACGTCGGCGCAGCGCTCGCTCTACCTCCCCGAACTGAGCCTCTTCGCCAGCGCGAGCACCCGCCTCGCCGACGGCGGCGCGGGTCTGGCGATCCCGCAAGGGCTGCCCATACCAGCCGCCCCCGACGAGACCTGGGCGGTCGGCGTCCAGCTCAGCTTCGACGTGTTCAGCGGCGGGCGCAAGGCGGCCCAGCGCCGCCTCGCCGAAGCCGAGGTCTTCCAGGCGCAGGCGCAGCTCGACCTCGTGCAGCAGCAGCTCGCACTGGGGGCCCGCGCTGCTGCGACGCAACTCGGCACCTCACACGCGGCCTATGGTCAGGCCGAAGATGCCGCCCGTGCTGCTGCCGCCGCCTACGCTGACGTCGCCCAGCTCTACCGCGAGGGCGTCGTCGGGGTGACCGCGCTCGTGGAGGCGCAGGAGGGCCTGCGGATCACGCAAGAACTCGCGGCCAACGCTGCCTACGACGTGGCCGAGGCCTACGTGGACCTCCAGCGCGCCACCGGCCGCTTCGACGCCCTCGACGGCTCCGACCCGACCACCTCCGACCCTACTGCCGACGCGCTCACGGCGAGCCGCCCCTAGCTCCCATCCCATCTCCTTCGACCTCATCCCTTCTGTTGCCATGCACACGTCTCCCGTCCCCTATCCCGTCGTCCGTCTTGCGGCCCGCGTCCTCCTGGGGGCGCTCATCGCGCTGCTCTTTCTCGTCTCGGGCTGCGCGCCAGAAGAGCCAACCACCCCACTGCCGCCGCTCGTCCGCACCGTGGCCGTCGCACCAGGCACCACCTCTGTCGCGTCGTTCTCCGGAGTGACGCGCGCCGCCGTCGAGTCCCGGGTGGCCTTCCAGGTGGGCGGCGTCGTGTCGGACGTGACTGTCGAGATCGGGGACCGGGTTCGTCGTGGCAGCGTCGTGGCGCAGCTCGACCCAGCCGACTTCACGCTCAGGGCGCAGCAGGCGCGCTCCGGTCTACAGCAGGCCGAGAGCCAGGCCCGCCTCGCCGAGGCTGACTACGACCGCGTGCGGCGGCTCTACGAACAGGGCGTCGTGCCGGTGAGCCAGTACGACGCCGCGCGAGCCCGCCTCGAAACCGTCCAGGCGGGCGCGACGGCGGCACGCGACCAAGTGGCGCTCGCCGAGCGGGGCCTGGGCTATGCGCGCCTCACCGCGCCCGTCGGCGGAGCCATCGCCGAGGTGCTCGTGGAAGCCGGCGAACTCGTCGCGCCGGGGCAGCCGGTGGCGCTCGTGACCACGCAGGGCAGCCCGATGGAGGTCACGGTGAGCGTCCCCGAGCGCGTCGTGACGAGCCTACGCGCAGGCGACGCCGCGACGGTCACGCTGACCGCGTTCGGCGACACCGCCTTCACGGCCCGCATCACCGAAGTCGGCGTAGCGGCCGGGCGCGGAGCCACGACGTTTCCTGTTGTCGTCCGCCTTGACCGCGCTGATGCCGACATGCGCAGCGGCATGACAGCCCGCGTCGAGTTTGCCACTGAGGCTGCCCGCACCACGGCAACCGGGCCCCTCGTCGTACCCGTCGCGGCTGTCAACGCAGACACGGAGGGGGCCTACGTGATGGTCGTGGAGGCTCCCCCTGCCGATACGACCATGGCGTCTGGCGACCTCGCCCCGACCCACCGCGAGGTCATCGTGCGCCGCCGTGCCGTGGAGACGGGCACGCTGCGCAGCGACGGCGTCGAGGTGACGGGCGGGCTTGCTCGGAACGACCACGTCGTCGCGGCAGGCCTCGGCGAGTTGGCCGATGGCCAGCGCGTCCGCCTCGCCGACTACGACCCCCTCGCCCGCGACCTCCTCTCGTTCAGCGGACGCTGAGTCCACGTTCACCCTTCCAAGCTCTCCCCCTGGACAGGGGGAGTCCGCGAAGCGGGAGGGGGTAGATCTGCCGAGCACAGAGTGACACCGCGCTCACACGGTTAACCACCCCCAGCCCCTCCTGGACAGGAGGGGAGCTAGGTCGAGCTCTAGTCGGCTCAGACAACCGTACCCAAACCCGTCCGCCCCTGACGAAGCACCAGAAGCAAGGTGCCGCGCACAAAAGTCACGCAGCATCGACTTCTCACTTCTTCCTTCGCCCTTCTGCCTTCCCGACCCATGCGCCTCACCCGTTCCGCCCTTGACCACCGCATCGTCGTCTACGTGGCGGTGGCCCTCCTCGCCTTCGCCGGGCTTCGCGCCTACCTCGCGCTTCCGCGCGCCGAAGACCCCGGCTTCGTCATCCGCAACGCCGTCGTGTCGGTGCTCTGGCCTGGAGCCAGCGCCGAGCGCGTCGAGCGGCACATCGCCGAGCCGATGGAGCGCGCGCTCGAAGAGGTCAAAGGGGCCTCGCACGTCGAGACGAGCGTCCAGGCAGGCGCGGCCGGGTTCTCGTTCGAGATTGAGTACGCCGTTGCCGACGTGGAGGGCGCGTGGACGGAGATGCGCGAGGCCATCGCCGACGTGGTGCCTGCGCTGCCACCAGGCGTCATTGGGCCGTTCATCAACGACGACTTCGGCGATGTCTTCGGCACCGTCATCGCGATCACGGGCGACGACTACACGCCCGTCGAGTTGGAGCGCGCGGCGCTTGAGTTGCGCCGCCGCATCCTCGCTCTCGACGACGCGCGCAGCGTGCAACTCGACGGCGTGCTCCAGCGGCAGGTGGTCGTGGAATACGATCCCGCGCGCCTCGCCGGGCTGGGCCTCTCGACCGGCTACCTGATCGGACAGCTTCAGCAGCGCAACCTTGTCGCGCCAGGCGGCGACCTCCAGGTGGACGGCCAGCAGATCGCGCTCCGCACCGACGGCGCGTTCGATTCTGTGGATGACATCGAGGCGATGGCGCTGCGGCTGCCGACCGGCGAGGTCGTCTCGCTCCGCGACATCGCGACGGTGCGCGACGCCTATCAGGACCCCGCGCGGCAACTCGTCCGGTACAGCGGCCAACCCGCGATCACCGTCGGCGTCTCGATGGCCGACAACGGCAAGCTCACCGAGTTCGGTCCCGAGGTGATGCGCGTCGTCGCCGAGACCGAGGCCGACCTCCCGGCGGGCCTCGACTTCCACACGGTCGTCTACCAGCCCGAGGTCGTGCAGTCGCTCACGTCGGAGTTCGTGTGGAGCCTCATCCAGGCCGTCGCCATCGTGATCGGTGT
>JBCDFF010000223.1:0-7268 GCA_039178415.1 Bacteroidota bacterium | reverse complement strand
GAGTTCATGATGAGCTTCACCGGGCGGTTGGCCGGGACGACGAGTTCGTTGGTCGTCGTGATGCCTTCGTTGTAGTTGAACTGCCAGAGCCACTTCTTGCCCTGCACGTTCACCTCGTAGGCGTCCGCAGGCGCGACGACGGTGTCGACGTGGGCCTTGAAGCCCCAGAAGAACACGATGAAGACGAGGATCGTCGGGAAGACAATCCAGGACAACTCAAGGAGGTGATTCTCCTTGACAGGATAGGGGACGTCCGCAGCACTGCGGCGGCGGTACTTCCAGGGGAGGTAGAAGAGGTAGAACGTCACCCCGATGAGCATGATCGTGCTCGCGATCAGGATGAACATGAACGGGGCGTCGATGACGTGGGCCGTCGTCGATGCCTGTTCGGGGAGCCAGAAGCTCCGGATGGCCTCGTAAATCTGCGACATAGAGCAGCGTTTGCGTGAGGGTGAGAATCGCTAAGGGGTCGGGGCTGGAGTGCCGGTCGGGGCACCGCCCTGGTTGAGGGCGTCAGCCCAGCGGTCTTCGGTGGTGCCGCGGCGCTCGCGCCGCCAGTAGAAGGCAAGCAGCGTGCCGACGAACGCGAGGGTTAACAGGCCACCGATCTTCATCACGTTGAGTGCATGGAGCACGTACGAGTTGGCGGCCGGGTCGTACACGAAGCAGTACAGCAAGATCTGGTCGAGCGTGCTTCCCACAGTACCTTCACTAGCCTCTAGGATAGCTTTGCGAAAGTCGGGGGGCGGGTACTCGATGCCGTAGAGATATCGCGTGATCGTGCCATCGGGGCTGAGGAAGATCAGCGCGGCGTTGTGGATGTATTCCTGCTGGCGCGGGTCCCACTTGAAGCCAAAGCCCGTCGCACGGGTGAGTCGCCCAATGGCGTCTTCGCTCGCGGTGAGGAAGTGCCAGCCGTCTTCGAGCCCGGCTTGGTCGGTCTTGGCGAGGTACTTCGAGCGGGCCGCCGCCGCGTCCGCGGGCGTGTCGCGCTTGTCGAAGGAGACGGCGAGCACCTCGTAGTCGGTGCCGGGCACGAGGTCGGTGCCTTCGATCGAGGCTGAGACGCCGTCGAGCACGAGGCTGCAGAGCATCGGGCACGAGTGGTAGACGTAGGCGAGCACGACCGGCTTGCCGGTGCCGAGGTAGTCGCGCAGCACCGTCGTCTCGCCATCCGCGTTGACGAGCGGGATATCGAGCGGGACGGCTTCGCCGAGGCGCTCTGTGATGCCAACGTCTGCGAAGGCGTCGGGCATCGTCTCCGCCGACGAGGGCAGGTTCTGCCCGAGCGGTGCAGCGGCGGCCCCCTGTGTGACCTGCGGGAAGCGCTGCGCCTGTGCGTCTGTACTTCCAACACCGATCCCGCTCACGACCAGGAGAGTCGCAATCAGCAGCGGAGTCCAATGGGGAAGCACACGGGGCATGCAGGGAACTTGCGCTAAGGGGTTCCTTCGGGGTTGGGTAATTCGTCTGGGCCGAGGGGGGTCACACCAGCATTGATGTCAGGAGTAGCCACCGGGGTTGCGGTGCGCGCAACCGGTGTCGGCTGAGTCTGGGCGACGACCTCATCACGGTTGAAGAGATCTTGCGTGCTCCACTTCTCGGGAGGCTCCACGAGGCCTGCCACGTCTTGCTGACGCTCCTCATACCGCTGTGTCACGGCAGCCATGGCTTCGGCGATGGGCATCTGGTAGACGCCGTCTTCAGCGGAGAGCAGCTTCCAGTCCGTGAGCTTCTCAGCGGCTGCAGAGCGCAGGTTGGCGAGTTCGGCATACTCTTCCACGTCCTCGGAGACGCCAGCGGCCACGTTGACGCCTTGCGTTGTGACCCAGATGCCGGTCACCACCAGGATCACCACCACCAAGAGCGTCGCCGTGACGATGGCCCCGATCTGGCTGGCTTCGATGCCTTCCGTCTCAACGCCCTGCTGCCACGCCTGCATGAGTGCGTCCTCGTCGCCGAGGATTTCAGCGCGCACCTCGGCGGCGGCACCAGCGGCGAGCTCGGCCACGGGGCCGAGGGGCTCGTTCTCGTGCGGCATTTCCGGAGTCTGGGGCTGATCGCTCATAACTGGTTTCCTCGGTGGGAGGGCGTAAACAGGACTCCAATCCGGTTGTTTTCAATCTGGATTGAAACCTAAATGAAAGGCGCTGGACGTGTCAAGCACGCGACACGAGGCGCGCGCTAGACGTTCTCGAACTTGAGCGAGGCGTTGAAATAGGGGTCGTTGTAGGGCGTGACGGCGTGGCGGGTGTTGCGCCAGAGGATCGCGCCGAGCCAGAGGCCGGCCATCCCAAGCCACGCGGCCACGTCGGTCAGCGCGAGCGAGGCGTGCGGGTTGTGGCTGCCGATGCCGCCTCCCTTCTCGCCGCCCTCGGCAGCCAGCGCGCTCAGGCCCGCGATCATGTCGCTGCCTGCTTCGACCGCTGCGTAGGCGTCGCCGCCGGAGAGGTACTGCGTCGGGAGGGCGAGCCACATGTGGTCGAACCAGTGCATCACCAGCAGCCACACACACATGGTGGCAAGAATCGGCCAGAAGCGCTTCGTGAAGCGGGGCAGCAGCACGAAGAACGGGATGATGAAGTGGGCCGCAATGAGCGCGATGCTGAAGTACTCCCAGCCGTTCATCATCCGCTTCTGGTACCACACCACCTCCTCAGGGATGTTGGCGTACCAGATGAGGAAGTACTGGCTGAAGCCGATGTACGTCCAGAAGACGGTGAAGCCGAACATCAGCTTGCCGACGTCTTGGATGTGCTCCTTCGTGATCTCGTGCGAGAGGACGCCGCTCTTGTTGTAGGCCATCGCAAGGAAGGCCAGGAGCGCGAGGAAGGAGAGCCAACCGCCCGCGAAGAAGTAGACGCCGAAGATGGTCGAGAACCAGTGCGGGTCCAGGGTCATCAGGTAGTCGAAGCCCGCGAACGCCGTGAACACGGCCGCAATCGGGATGCCCCAGGCGCTGTGGAAGACGAGCTTCTTCGTGTTCTCGGCGCTCGGCTGCGTGTCGTTCTGGATCGAGATCGTGTAGAGCTTGCGGCTCAGGACGATGAAGACGGCGAAGTAGACGACGTAGCGCAGCGCGAAGAAGACCGGCGCGTGCGAGGCCGGGTCGAGCGGGCCGTAGAAGTAGCCTGCCTTGCCCGCAATCACCTTGTCGAAGTGCGAGTCGGCCGGGTCGTAGAGCGTGGGGTCGGCCCAGTGGTAGAGGTCGTAGGAGATGAACGGGCTGAGGATGATCGGGAGGCCCGCCACGAACAGGATCGGGAAGCTCATCGCGACCGACTCGGCGATGCGGCGCAGCACGATCATCCAGCGCGCTTTGACGACGTGGTTGATCATGACGAAGAAGAGGCCCCCGATGGTGATCGAGAGGCACCACGTCCAGCCGATGAGGTAGCTGTACAGGAATCGCTGCTGCTGCAGCCCGTCGCCGGTCAGGCCGAGCACGACGGCGACGACGAGCAAGGCTGCGCCGATGCCGAGCGGCGCGAGGTAGAACCGGCTGTCGCTCGGGAACTGGTACTTGCGGGCAACGCGGTCGCGGTCGTCCTCGACCGGGTCGAGCAGCCAGCGCGTGAGGAGGTTCGCCATGGTTGGGGTCGGGGTGTGGTCGGGTCTGAGGACCAGCACCTACGCGGCACGGCCCCACTCACCAGCACGCTAGTTCGACAGGTTGACGTTCGGGTTGTAGGTCGCGAGGCGCTCGCGGACCGGGACGGGAACGTCCTCGGCGCCGGCGTACTGCGAGAGTTGGAGCGCGCGGATGTAGGTCACGATGGCCCAGCGGTCGGCGGGGCTGATCTGGTGCGCGTAGCCCGCCATCGAGCGGACGCCGTTGGTGATCACGCTGTAGAGGTAGCCATCTTCGATGCCGCGCAGGCGGTCGTCGTGGTAGGTGGGGGCACGTGTGTAGCCATAGCCTTGGCCGCCGTTGCCTCGCATGATGATGCCGGCGCCGTCGCCGGCCTGGCCGTGGCACGGCGTGCAGTAGACGTTGTAGCGCTCCTGCCCACGCTCCAGCACCTCGGCGTTGATGGCGAGGGGGCTCGTCTCCACGAACGAACCGTCCTGGTTGAGGCCGTAGAAGTAGGGCGCGTTGGCGCTCGTGCGGAGGTAGCCACGCGCCACGGTGCCCTCGACGGGCTGGCGCATCGCCGCGCCGTCGGCGAAGAACGGGTTGGCCTCCTGCTCCTCGAAGCGCTGCGTGAAGTCCATGTTCAGGTTGGGGTGGATCGGCGTCTTCTCAGAGCGCCACCCCCGGCAGCCGCTCAGCACGACGCTGCCGAGCAGCACCGTGGCAAGCAGGAGGAACGAGGTCGGTCGGATAGTCATGGGGTCTCGGATGCAGAGTCGAATGCAGAGACAGGAGAAACTGGGTGCGACGTCCCGTTGGCTAGGGGACGACGCTGGTCAGGTGCTGATGACGGGCTCAGGCACCTCGATGGGCGCGGCCAAGCCGCCGCGCGTGATGTCGCGCGTGCCATCGTGGCCGACGAACTCGACGTTCATCGCGCCAATCTCGTAGAGCAGCTCGGCGGTGGCCGCCTCGTCGTAGTTGCCGTCGCGTGTCTCGACCTGCAGGAAGAAGCCGTCGTCGGTGACGCGGGCGAAGCGCTTCGAGAAGAACAGCGGGTTGTAGGGGCGCGGTAGGCCGTTGAGCGCCAGCATGCCGCCCACGGCGGTGAGCGCGCTGAAGAGGATCGTCAGCTCGAACGCCACCGGCACGCTCGGCTCGATGGCGAAGAGCGGCTTGTTCGAGATGTTGATCGGGTAGTCGTAGGCATTCATCCACCACTGCATGAGGAACGCGAGCGATGTGCCGGTGATGGCCCCGAAGAAGACGAGGAAGCCGAGCTTGGAGTAGCTCAGGCCCATCGCGGCGTCCATGCCGTGGATGGGGAACGGGCTGTAGGCCTCGATGCGGGTGTAGCCGCGCTTGCGGATCGCCTTCACAGCGTCGTAGAGCGCGCCCGGGTTGGGGAATTGCGCCAGCAGACCAACGTTGGCGTCGGCACCGCCCGGAAGGAGGCTCGCAATGCGCTTTGCGGGAGAGGTCATGGGTCGGGGGTCTTAGGGGACCGTCTAGCGCGAGAAGGGGTCGTCGTCCGCGACATCGTCCGAGGAGGCGGGCTCCTCCGAGGGGTGCGGCGCGGGCTGCGTCGGGGTGACGGTGTGGCCGTCGCCGCCGTCGCCGCTGTGACCGTGGCCGCCGTCGCCTTCGTGGTGGTAGAAGTGGGGGTCAGCCTCCGGCATCGCGCCCTTCACTTCCGCGATGGCCACCACCGGGGCGTAGCGCAGGAAGAGCAGGAAGAGGAACATGAACCAGCCGAAGGTGCCCACATAGAGCGTCACGTCCCAGATCGTCGGGGAGTAGTAGTCCCACGACGAGATCAGGAAGTCGCGGTGCAGCGAGGTCACCGTGATCACAAAGCGTTCGAACCACATGCCGATGTTCACCACGATCGAGAGCGCGAACATGATCGGGATCGACCGGCGGAACTTCTTGACCCAGAAGACCTGCGGCGAGATCAGGTTGCACGTCATCATCGCCCAGTAGGCCCACGCGTAGGGGCCAAACATGCGGTTGATGAAGGCATATTGCTCGAAGATCACGCCCGAGTACCACGCCACGAAGAACTCCGTGATGTAGGCGAAGCCGACGACCGTGCCCGTGACCAGGATGATGATGTTGCACTTCTCCAGCACCCCGAGCGTGATGATGTTCTCGAGGTTGTAGATCTTGCGCACGAGCACCATGATCGTCACCACCATCGCGAAGCCGGAGAAGATGGCCCCCGCGACGAAGTAGGGCGGGAAGATGGTGGTGTGCCAGCCGGGCACGTTGGACACGGCGAAGTCGAAGGAGACGACTGTGTGCACCGAGAGCACGAGCGGCGTGGCGAGGCCCGCCAGGAGCAGGTAGGCGCGCTCGTAGTGGCGCCAGTGGCGGTTCGCGCCCGTCCAGCCGAGCGAGAGGGTGCCGTAGACGCGCTGCCGGATCTTGTCGCGCAGCGTGGCTTTGTCGCCCGTCGGGATGCGGTCGCGCACGGTGGCGAGGTCGGGGATGAGGCCGACGTACCAGAAGAGGACCGACACCGAGCCGTAGATGGACACCGCGAACACGTCCCAGAGGAGCGGGCTCTTGAAGTTGGGCCACATCAGCATCGAGTTCGGGATCGGCAGCAGGTAGTAGACCAGCCACACGCGCCCGACGTGGAACGTGGGGAAGATCAACGCACACGCCACCGCGAAGATGGTCATGGCCTCCGCCGCGCGGTTGATCGAGGTGCGCCACTTCTGGCGGAAGAGGAAGAGGACCGCCGAGATGAGCGTACCCGCGTGGCCGATGCCGACCCACCACACGAAGTTGACGATGGCCCAGCCCCAGCCGACGGGGTTGTTGAGGCCCCACGTCCCGGTGCCGTTCCACACCTGGAACGCCAGCGAGAACCACATCATCGAGAGGAGGAGGCACGCGCCGGTGAAGACGAGGTACCACGCCGTCGGGATCTTCTTCTCGACGTGGACGACCACCGCCTCGGTGACGTCGTGGAAGTCGAGGCCGCCCTGGACGAGAGCCTCCTCATCGAGGACGATCCGTTGCGGTTCGTGGGCGGCGGTTGCGGTTGCAGTACTCATCGTTCCCGGGTCTGGGGTCGGGGAAAGGCGGGCGGGGAGGGGCCGGGTCTAGGAGTGGGGTTCGCCGAGGACGGCACCGCCGGCTTGGTCGCCGCCGTGGTAGCCGTCGCCTCCGTGACCGTCATCGTGGTGCTCGTCACCGCCGTGGTCGTCATAGCCGCCCCGAATCTCGACGGGGCCGGCGAGCGCCGGGTGCGGGTTGGTGATGCGGGCCTGGTAGGTCACGCGCGGCTTCACGTTGAGGTAGCCGAGGACGGCGTAGTTGCGGTCGCTGCGGCGCGCGGCGCTGATGGCGCTCTCCGGGTCGTTGATGTCGCCGAACGTGATCGCGCGGGAGGCGCAGACCTGCTGGCAGGCCGTGAGGTCCTCCAGCGGGCGGTCCTCGATGTGGGCGAGGCTCTGCGCGTAGCGGATGCGCTGGATGCAGAACGAGCACTTCTCCATCACGCCGCGGAAGCGGACGGTGACGTTCGGGTTCTGCGCCATCTGGACTTCGATCGGGAGCGACTGCGTCCAGTTGTAGAAGTTGTAGCGCCGGACCTTGTAGGGGCAGTTGTTGGCGCAGTAGCGCGTGCCGACGCAGCGGTTGTAGACCATCGCGTTGGTGCCGTCCGGGGAGTGGACGGTCG
>JBCDFF010000222.1:0-7270 GCA_039178415.1 Bacteroidota bacterium | reverse complement strand
GACGGGACCGAGGACGGCCCCCTGTGGATCACCCCACCAGTTGCACTCGGCGAGGATGTCGGCGGCGTCCGCACGAACGTGGCGCTGCGAGCCAGTCTGGAGGAATTGATTTAGGTGGTTGGCGTCATTCAAATTGGCCTCGGCGTCGAAGAAGGAATTCGATCGGGCACGGAGGGTGCCAGCCTGGTTGTTGTTGAAGAAGTTGTCGCCGAGATAGGGTGGTCCAGGAATACCGAAGTTGATTGTCCCGAGGAAGAGGCCATTGGCTCCGTAGTGGCCGTTTGCACCCGCATTGGTGCCGTTCTCCGTAACGATGCTCTCGGCAATGAAGACGTCGCCCTTGTAGGCTGCCACGCCGTTCTGACTATTCTCCCGAATGCTGGTGTTCTCAATGTAGAGCTCGCCGAGGTTGCCTGCGTAGGCCCCGTTCCCTCCGTTGTCTTCCAGGAATGCCGAGCCTGGCGTCGTTCCCCTGAAGTAGGCCTCGCTTCCATTGCCGTAAACAGAGAGGCCGTGGCTACCAGAGTCGGTGATTTGTGTGTCCACGAAATCTACGTCGGCCTTGTAGACGCGCACGCCGATGCCGCTGGCATCCCGGACGGTGGCGCGCGTGAGTGTGCCCGTCGCATTCTGGTTGTAGCGAATGCCGTCCCATCCTTGCGACGTGTCTAGATCGAGAAACCTTGTATCTATCGCATCGAGCGTACCGCCGTTCACGACGATCTGCTCCCCGGCACCCACTTTCACGTCTACATCAAAGAACGTGTACGACTGATTCGAGCCTACAGTCAGGCCGTCGGCCAAGTGGATCTCGTCCCAACTGGAGAAGGCAAGTGTCGGACGATAGCCAGCGGTTTGCTCGCGTTTCCGGGTAAACTGCCCCGAGGTGAAATTATCGAGGCATGAGTCGTCTGCATAGTTCATGTAGTTCTCTTTAGGCGGCACTTGCCCTCCACACGGAAGCGTAGGAGATCCACAGTTCAGTCCATTGCAATGAGGATTCGTATCCGCGACAAAATCACCAGTTGTGCAGCAGTCTGGTCCACCGTGGAAGGTGTGGTACAAGCCGAGGTAGTGTCCAACCTCGTGTACTCCAACATCACCAGCGTTGTTATCTGGATCAGCCCCTCCGGGGAGAAAGTCAAAATCCACAACTACTGCGTGTAATGGATCATCTTCGTCATATGAAATCGGGAGAGAGGCATAGCCTCCAACACCAGTTCCGGGAATCTTGTTGATATAAAAGTTCAGCACTCGACTAGGATCAATACTCAGATCTTGACGCATCGCCTCGCTCTCCGGGTTTGATCTGTACCTTTCGAAGTAAACGTCACTCGCCGTATACCCAAGGGCCACTATCTTAAACTCGTACGAAGGTGTACTAGAGGAGGGGTTTGGGCTGACAAACGCTGCATTGAGCACGTCAATTTGCTGTCTCACCGTAGACTCCGGCACAAAACCCTCCGTGCCATCTCCCGACGTAATTACGTGAACGACGACGGGAATCTCGATCACACTAGGCGTTGGTGGCGGGTTCGCATTGACCGGCGGCGGAATCATCGCGGGCGATTCTGTGTCGCAGAAGTCTTGCTGCGCTTCCGCACTAGGTGCGCCCAAAGCACCGAGAAGCAAAGCCACCAGCAGCGCCATACTGCGCCTAAAAAGCACTACCGAAGTGCTAGAGAGAGAGAGAAGTAGGGGGTGTGCATGACGAACCTGAGTTAAGTCGAACAACCGCGAAGCTAGGTAAGGTTTGCACACACTTTAAGGAGCCATAAGCCCTTTTCCAAACACAATCAAAAATATCCACACCAGCAAAATAACGACCAAACCGTCTACCTCGGCAAGCTCTTCTGGATCACCGTAAACCTTCGGTGCCCTACCTCACCGTATTACTAGCGCCAGTGCCCCTTGCCGGTCGGCGACGCGGGATGCTCGCGCGTGTCGGGGCGGCCGGACTCGCCGGTCTGCTCGCGTTCGGCGTAGTACGCGGCGAGGCGGCCCTCGTATTTGTCCATCGGCACGCAGACGCCGTTGGGGAGGCGGCACCAGTACTGCCCCCCGTAGGCCGGGTCGAGCCGGTGGTCGTGGAAGTGCCGGAGGGCGGGCGTAACGCCGAGGAAGGAGGCGTGACCGGAGCGGGACATGGTGCTACGTAGGAAGCTGGATGGTCGGGTGGTCCGGGTCGGCGCGGTAGAGCACCGCCGTGTGACCGACGACCTGCACGACGTGCACGTCGTCCATCTGCTTGGCGATGTCCTGCGCGGTCCCGCGTGCGGTGTCCGGCGCGGCGTCGAGGACGCGCAGCTTGAGCAGTTCGCGGGTGCGAAAGGCGTCGGCGCACGCGTGGATGGTAGCGGCAGAGACGCCCTCCTTGCCCACATGCAGGATCGGGCGGAGCGGGTGCGCGAGGCCGCGCAGGTGCGCGCGCTGCTTCGATGTGAGCGACATGGCGACAGGGGCTGGAGAGACAACGCCACAGAGTACGCGCCGCCTGCCCCGTCCGTGACACGCGCCGCGCGAACGCCGTGCGAATACGCGATCAACGAGGCTTTGCGGGTAACCTTTTCGATGGCGCTCGTACCGGCGTGCACTCGACTGCTTCACCCACGCCCGCCTCCCGTGAACCTCGTCGCTGCCCTCGCCGGAGGGCTCACACTCCTCGCCTTCGGCGTGCATGCCCTCGTCGGGGCCAGCGAGTTCCGCGACTTCGCCCCCACCGTCTCATCGGGGCAGGCGCGCACGAAGTGGCTGCAGGCGCTGGCAGGCTGGCACTGGGTGTCGGTGGACCTGCTCGCGGCCACCGTGCTGCTGTTCGTCGTGGCGTTTACGGACCTCGTCGCCCACGAGCCGACGGCGTTGCTGCTGCTCGCTGGCTACTTCGCGCTCGCGGGCGTCGCCTGGCTCGGGACGCTCGTCGTCGCCGGACGTGGTGTGCGCCGCCGCTACCTCGCGCTGGGCCAGTGGCTCTTCTGCTTCCTCGTGGCCGGCCTCGCGGTGGCAGCCGCCTGACCGCTCACGCGCGTTGCGCTCCGAGCACGCGCTGAACGCCACGCTTGAGCACGTGCCAGAGCACGCCCAGGACGCGGCGGCGCGGGCCTTGGCGGCGCGGAGCCGTGCCGCACGTGTAGACGAGCACAGTGTACGGCCCGATGCTCACCCGGCCACGGTCGCCGTGGAGGTCGTAGGCCGGGTGCCCGCCGAACGCTCGGTCGTAGCCACGCCAGTCGCTGTTGAGACGGAGGTGCCAATGCGCGTGGTGCGGGAGCCGGAGGCGGTAGGCGTAGTGCGCGCGGTGACCGAGGTTGACGACCACGAACACGCTGTCGTCGGGCCCGCCCGTGTCGCGGCGCTGGTAGGCGAGCAGCTTAGCGGTGTGGTCGACGTGGATCACGTCGAGGTGCTGGCTCTTGAGACCCGTCGAGGTGCCGTCGAAGTCGCGACGGAGGGCGATGAGGTCGCGGTGGAGCTGCACGAGTCCGTCGTGGCGCTTGGCCTTCGCCCAGTCGAGCGAGACGGTGTCCTGGAAGTAGCCGTCGTCGAGGAGGGTCTGCCCTTGGAAGAGCATCGGGATGCCCGGCGCGGTGAGCGCGAGCGCCGCCCCGAGCGTGGCGCGCTTCTTCGACGCCCAGCTGTCGGCGCGGCCGGGAAAGACTTCCTCCGCGATGCGCGCCTTGCCGTTGGCGACTTCGTCGTGCGACTCCGTGTAGACCACCCGCGCGAAAGCATCGGAGCCGTAGCGGTGCTCCAGCGCCGCTGTGACCTTGCCGAGGTCACGCGCGCGGTCGTCGGGCGTGATGAGCGCGTCGCGGACGGGGTGCACGAACCCAGCGTCCCACTGCGCGCCGAAGCCCGCACCGCCCTGCGCCACCGGCTGCGTGATCGCGTGGTTGGTGTGCAGGTCCTCGGCGATCGCGATGCGCCCGGGAAAGCGCTCGCGCACGAGCGTGGTGAGCCGCTGCAAGAACTGCCACCCCGCCTCGATGCGCTCGCCGCCGCCATCGACGGTATAGATGTAGGGCGTCATGTCTACGCGCAGGCCGTCGACGTGGTACTCCTCCAGCCACATCGCCGCGTTGTCGAGGAGGTACCGCTGCACCTCGGGCCGGCCGTAGTCGGGCCGCGTGTCGCCCCAGGGCGTGTTTCGGCGGTGGTCGTTGTAGAAGTAGATCCCGCCCTGGCCGTGCTCGCTCCAGCCGTCGAACTGCCAGAGGCCGAGGTCGGACGGGCCGAAGTGGTTGTAGACCACGTCGAGGAGGACCGCGATGCCGTGGCGGTGCGCCTCCTTGACGAACGCCTTGAACGCATCCGGGCCACCGTAGCTGCTCTCGACGGCGAACGGCGCGGCGGGGTTGTAGCCCCACGACACGTCGCCTGCGAACTCAGCGAGCGGCATCACCTCGACGGCGTTGACGCCAAGGTCGCGGAGATAGCCGAGGCGACGAGCGGCGGCGCGGAGGTCGCCGGGGCGTCCGTGCTTGAACCCAGCGAACGTGCCGACGTGGAGTTCGTAGATCACGAGGTCGTTCCACGGTGGGCAGTGGGCCGAGTCGCCCTCCCAGTCGAACGCGGCGGGGTCGTAGACGACGCTGTGGCTCGCCGAGTTGACCATCTGCCGGGCGTAGGGGTCGGGGCGGCGTAAGACATCGTCGCTGACGGCCTCGTTGCGGAGCGCGAAGAGGTAGCCGTCGCCTGCCTTCGCGCCGCGTACGGTGCCCGACCACGTCCCGTCGTCGTGCCGGTCGAGCGGGTGCGCCTGGTCGTCCCAGTCGTTGAAGTCGCCGACGACGGAGACGGCATCAGCGTGCGGTGCCCAGACGCGGAAGGCCACACCGGTGTCGGTGAGGATCGCGCCGACCGGAGGGAGCGAGGAACCCGTCGTGGGCATAGCGTTAGCCTGTCAGAAATAGGTTCGTCCGTCGCTCGCGCCCGATGGTGGTCGCGGGGCCGTGGCCGCAGTAGACGACCGTCTCGTCGGGCAGCGGCATCAGCTTCGTCTCGATGGAGCGGAGCAGCGTCGGGAGGTCGCCCTGCCAAAGATCCGTCCGTCCAATGGAGCCGTTGAAGAGCACATCGCCCGCGATCACGAAGCCGCCTGCTGCGTCGTAGAAGCAGATCGAGCCGGGCGAGTGGCCGGGGGCGAGGAGCACCTGCCAGGTTGCGTCGCCGAAGGAGACGGTGTCGCCCTCGCGGAGCCACCCCGTCGGGTCCGGCGGTGGGTCGATGGGGAACTGGAACAGCGCCGCCTGCTGCTCGGCGTGGCGCAGTAGCGGCGCGTCGTCGGGGTGCATCTGCCAGCCGAGACCGTAGTGGTCGGCGAAGAAGGCGCAGCCGACGATGTGGTCAAGGTGGGCGTGCGTGAGCAGCAGATGCCGCACCGTGAGGCCGTGCCGCTGGACATAGTCGAGGACAAGCTGCCGCTCGCGAGCGTCGGCGCAGCCGGGGTCGATGAGGACGGCCTCGCCTTGGCTGTGGCAGACGAAGCAGTTCTCGGCGAACGGCCCGGCGACGGTGAACGACTGGACGACGGTGGGCATGGCAGGAGACGGGGAGACGAGGAAGCACGGGGCGATTCGGGGAAGCACGGGGCGATTCGGGGCGCTGTCAAGCGAAGAAGGTCGGGAGGGCGCGCGCAGGAGCGTGCAGGACCGGCACGATTGGTCTGGGACTTTGGCCGGAGGCGGCTCTAGGGACCGGCCGTCCTAGCGGAGAGCTTGGCGCATCGCTTCCGCTCGCCCTCGCCTGCCATGCCTACCCGCGTCCTCCTCGCTGCCCTTGCGCTGCTCTCCACCCAGAGCGCTGCGCAGTCCCCCGTCGAAGCGTCCCCTGCCGACGCCTACGTCCTCCAGGCCGCACGCACCGACGGCCTCACCATCGACGGGCGGCTCGACGAGGCGGCGTGGAAGACGGCAGACGTTGCCTCGGACTTCGTGCAGTTCGCGCCGCAAGCAGGCATCGCCGCGAGTGAACGCACGGAGGCGCGCGTGCTCGTCGGGACCACGACGCTCTACGTCGGCCTGCGGCTCCACGACACCCAGCCCAGCGGCATCGACGACCGCCTAGCCCGCCGCGACACGCCGCCCGCCACCGACGCGGCTTCGGTGCTGCTCGACTCGTACGACGACGACCGCACGGCCTTCGTCTTCCAGGTCACCGCCGCGGGCGTGCAGCGCGACGCGCTCCTCTTCGACGACATCCGCGAGGACGCCTCGTGGGACGCCGTCTGGGACGTGGCCACCCGCCGCGACGACGAAGGCTGGACGGCCGAGTTCGCCATCCCGCTCGCGCAGCTTCGGTTCGCGGGCGGGGCGGGGCCGCACACGTGGGGCGTCCAGTTCCGCCGCACCCACTTCCGCACGGGCGAGGTCGCCTACTGGGCCCCACAGCTGCCAAGCACCTTCGGCATCGTGAGCCGCTTCGGGTCGCTCACGATTCCTGGCTCGCTCCGTGCGCCCCGGGCCATCGAGGTGCAGCCCTACGTGGCGAGCGCGCTCACCCGCGCCCCGGGCGATGCGGCCGACCCGTTCTACCAAGCCAACGACCTCGCCCCCAACGTCGGCGTCGACTTCCGAGTCGGGCTCACGAGCGACCTTCGGCTCACCGGCACCGTCAACCCCGACTTCGGACAGGTCGAGGCCGACCCGGCGCAGATCAACCTCACCGCCTACGAGCTGTTCTTCCCCGAGCAGCGGCCGTTTTTCATCGAGGGCTTGGAGGTGTTCAACTATGGGCGCACGCGGTCGTACTTCAACAACAACCGGCCGCTCTTCCTCTACACCCGCCGCATCGGGCGCGGGCCGCAGCGCCCGGCGTTCGTGCCCGGCTCCGCCTACGACGCCGCTGGCGAGGCCGGGACGATCTACACCGACGCGCCGACGCAGACCACCATCCTCGGCGCGGCGAAAATGACCGGGCGCATCGGCCCGTTCACGGTCGGCGTGCTCGACGCGGTGACGGCCCCCGAGTACGGCCGCTTCGCCGTGCGCGGCGGCGGTGAACAGATAGACGACCGAGCGCGCATCGAACCCGCGTCGAACTACCTCGTGGCGCGGGGACGCGGGCGGTTCGGCGCGGCGCAGGTCGGCGGGCTGCTCACCGCAGTAAACCGCAGCGTAGACGACGGGGCTGGCGCCGACGCGCTGGCGGCGTTGCTCCCGAGCCACGAATACGTCGTCGGCTTCGACGCGGAGTATGCGCTCTCCGACGCCTGGATCGTGAGCGGGCTGGGCGCGGCGAGCCACGTCGGCGGCAGCGCGGACGCGATCCTCGG
>JBCDFF010000221.1:0-7296 GCA_039178415.1 Bacteroidota bacterium | reverse complement strand
GCGCACCCAGCTGTCGGGCAGGTCGATCTTGACCTCCTTGTAGGCGTCCTCGTGCTCGGTCTGCACCTCGAACCCGCTTGGGTCGATGGCGAACTCGGTCGTCTTGTAGGTGCGGATTTTCTGGAAGGCGTCGTAGAGCGCCGCCGAGTAGTCCACGTTCGTCGTCCCGTACGCCACGTCGTCGATGGTGTCGAAGACCTCGTGGCTGCAGCTCAGGCGTCCGTAGCTCGACTCGTCCTGGCTGAAGCACTCGAAGAAGACCTCGTCGGGGTGCACGGTGATGACCGGGTCGAGGACGAACCAGAGATCGCGGTACTTCTTGTAGGTGTACTTGAAGAACCGCTGGCGGGCGTCCCAGAACGGCTTCATGACGGAGCGCTCGGTGTTCCAGAGCGCGGCTAACTCGGCGCGCACATCGCTGATGCGGGCGCTCACATCCCCATGACGCGCCAGGGCGTCGGCGAGGAAGGTCTCCTCCTGCTGGGCGAGCCACGCCTCGTACTCCGTGCGGTCCTTCGGCGTGAAGCGTAGGTCGGACACGACCACGTCGTGCAGCGCCGAGATGGCCTCGCGGAAGGGGAGATGCTGCCGCAGCGTGCCGACGAAGTGCGTCGGCTTGCGCAGCGTGTCCGGGGCAAACGACAGCCCCGTGGCGTTCGGCGTGGTCGTCGTCGTGGACGACCCGGCGTAGCGATAGTCAAACTGCATCGGTCACCTCGGTGGGAGTGCACGGCATGGCTGGTGAGTTCGACATCACAGCATGTGTTGCGTAGTGCGTGTTGCGTGTTGAGTTGAGGCAGGGGAGCCCGCTTCCGGGAGAAGACCACGAAATACGCGATACAGAACGGCTTTGAGTAGCGGTGTTAGACATTCTGCTCAGCGTCACGGTGAACGGGAACGGGCACGCGCTCAAGCAGGGCGAGGTTGGCGGCGGGCTGGGCGTCCTGGAGGTCGCGCATCGCGGCGATGAGCGTCGCCTTGTCGCCCACGGCGATGGTGGCCGAGTGGTGCGCGAGGAGCGGCGCGGCGAAGGCGGCGGCCTCGGGGCTGCGCGCAGCCTCGCGGGTCAGGAAGGCGAGCACGCGGTCTTTGGCGAAGCGACCGCGGTTGACCTGCCCGAGCACGGCGCGGAAATACGGCGCTAGCGCCTGCATCCGGTCGAGGTGGCCGCTCGCGTGGGCATCGAGGTAGTCGCTAGCGAAGCGCTGGACGTTCGCGGCGGGGTGCTCGCTGAGGCGGAGGAGGTAGGTCGGCCCGTCGCCCTCGTCGAAGAAGCGCGTGAGGAGCGTCTGGCCGTAGGTCTGCACGTCCGGGCGGACGCTGTCCACAACGTGCACGAGCAATTCGGGCGTCCACACCTCCTCGTCGAAGGCCCGTGCGAAGAAGTCGAAGGCGAAGGCGCGGGCGTCGTCCCAGCTGGCGTCGAGCAGCGTGAGCGCGTCGATGGGGTGGGCGCGCATCCGGTCGGCCTGGCGCTCCACCATCGCGCACGCGGCGTCGCGCACGGCGACGACCTCGTGGCTAGCGAGCCGCGTGATCTGGCGGATCGTCAGGGTGTCGCTCCAGTCGCGTTCGGCGAGGACGAGGGCCCCCAGCTCCTGCGCCGGGACCGGTCGCGCGTGGAGCAGCCCCCACAGCCGGTCCCTGTCGAAAGTAGCACGGGCCTTTGCGAAGGCGTCGTCGGTGAGCAGCGTGACGAGGTCAGCATGCAGCCCGTCGATGCGTTCGGTGCGGTAGAGCGGCGGCAGCAAGCGTTCGGTCAGCGCAACGGCGAAGTCGGGGTGACCGGCGGCGAGTCGGAGGATCACCGGGCGGACGTTCGCCCGCACGTCGGCCTGCGGCGACTGTGCGAGCGCGTCGAGGACCTCCGGCTGGGCCAGCAAGACATCGTCTGGGAGGCGACCGAACAGGGCGAGGCCCGTAGCGCGCACCTCCGCGTCGTCGGCCGTCATCAGCGCGGCGATGAGCGCGCCGGGCAGCGCCTCGGGCGGCGTCGCGTGGTGCGCGAGGAGTCGGCCTCCCACGGCCTGCACCGCCGGGAACGGGTGCCGGACGAGGTCTTCGAGGAGGCCGAGCGCGAGGCGTTCGACTTCAGCAGGAACGAGCGCCAGCATCGCCTCGCCGAGGTCGCGCAGGCGAGACGCATCGATGTCGGCTGCCTCTGAGTCGATCTCGTACGTCAGTAGCAGCGCCATGCAGCGGACCAGCAGCGCCTCGTCGTCTAGGCCAGCCGGACGCTCGCTCGCTAGGAGATCACGCACGGCGCTGCGCACGTCGGCGTAGCGGTGCGCGAGCAGGTCGGCCACGAACGCGGAGTCGGTCAGGAGCGCGTCGGGGGCGTCGCTGAGCCAGCCGAGCGCAAGGGTGCGCGCCTCGGACAGCGCCGCGTCGAGGAGCGCCCGGACGAGCGGGACGTTCGGGTTGGCGGGGTCGTAGAGCCGCTGCGCGAGGTCGAGGCCGAGGCGGACGGTGTCGGCGTAGGGCCTGCTCAGGAGCAGCAGCACCTCGTCGACGCCGAGGCGGTCGAGGAAGTCAGGGTTGGCGCGGAGCGCGCGCGCGGCGAAGTCGTGGACCGGCGCGCAGCGGCTCTCGGCGACGAGGTGCAGCAGGCCCTCGGGCTGCGCATCCCACAGGTGCGGGAACGCCTCCTCGCGCGTGTCGGCGGGCGTCCCCATCTCTAAGCTGTCCTGCAGCGACCACGCCTTGTTGCTCTTCTTCAGCCGGAAGCGCGGGCTGTTCGTGTAGAGCACGTGGTTGAAAGCGAGGTACGGCGCAAAGGCCTCGTAGCGCGTCGTGCGCACGCGCGTCGTGCGGTTTTGCCAGTCGTACCACTGGAAGACCACCTCACGTGGCTCGTCGGTGTCCGTGTCGGTGTAGGCGAGCAGCAGGCCGACGGCCATCTTGACGTAGGCAGGATCGTCGGCCTCACCGAGTTTGCGCAGCGTGCGCCAGGCGCGGCGGCGCAGGTAGGCGCGCGTCTTCTCGGAGTAGCCCAGGGCCGCTTCCTCGAACGCCCGCTTCGGTGTGAGGTCGTCCGTCTCGACCCATGTCGTTCCGTCGGGTGTGCGGACTTGCGTCTCACTCCGGATGGTGCGGTCGCGCCACGTGCCGCGGTCGTACTCCGAGGTCGTCTGGCGGTACTCGACGTATCCCGTCTCGTCGTTCTTTGTCAGGTGACGGCTGACGGTGCGGTAGGTCCCGTCGTCGTAGTTCCACTCGTAGCCGGTGTCGAACGCGCTCAGTCCGGACGGCTCGGTGGCGAAGCGGTAGGCGAGGCGGCCGTACAGTTCGGCATCGTCGCGGAGCTCGGCGAGCTTGAACAGCCTGCGGTGCCAGTAGAAGAACGGTGCGGCGAGCGGGGCCTCGGTGGCGAAGTCGAGAAGCATCTCGTGTGCACCCGGCACGTCGTAGAGGGCGAGGCCGATGGCGTCGCGGAGGTCGTAGAGGTCAGATGGTGCGATGGCGCCGAGCCACGTGTCAAGCTGGGCGCGCCGGGCGTCTGGATCGGCGAGGCGCTCGATGACGTCGGCAAAGGCGGTCTGCTGCATGCGCTGGTTGGCCGCACGCTCCTCGTCATTGGCGAGGTGGTGTAGGGCTTCCTGGGCGAGGTCGTGGATGTGCTCGGCGCGGAGGCGCTCCCATCGGCTCGGGCCTTGCGCGTCGAGCAGGCGCAGGATCGCTTGGCGCGCGGCGCGTAGGTCGGGGGCGGTGCGGTCTTCAACGGCGCGACCGATGCGGGCGAGCGCCCAGAGCGCGCAGTAAGCACGGAGCAGCCGGGCATCCTTCTTCGACCTGGGCCACGTTTCCATCAGCGAAGCGGCGACGCCGTCGAGCAGCGCCGTGATCGTCGAGAGCGCTTCGGTGAGACGCAACTCGCCTGCGCGCCAGAGCACGCGCTCCACCGGCCAGTCCGTCTCCGCGGCGTGGTCGGCGAGCGCGGCGTCGAGGCGGGCAATGATCGCTGCGGTGCGTGCGGCGACATCGACGGGCTGACGCGACGCCGCTGGAACGGCGGGCGCTTCCACGTAGCCCTTTCTCGTCTTCAAGGTGACGAGCTTATCGAAGAGCGCCTCGGCCTCGTCGCGGTCGACTGGCAGGTTCGTCTTCGGGATCTCGCGGAGCGTCTGTCCGCGGCGGCCGTAGCGAACCGTCACCATAAAGCCGCCGTCCTCCTCGTGGAGATCGACCTCGTAGACCTTGTCGGACGACCCCTCCTGAAAGGCGAGACAAGTCTGTCGGACGAGCGGCATGGCAGTGGAAACGGTGGGGCGCTGTGTGGTTCGATCCCAACATAAACCGCAGGTAGTGACAAAAAAACGTCATAGCCTTGGGAAAAAGTCGCTCGCATAAAAAACCGCCGCCCTCGGGGTGAGGACGGCGGCGGTGGCAGCCACGCCAGGGGTCTGGTCGGGTGCGTCAGACGGTCGCGTAGCTGTTCTCGTCCACCGGCTCCGTGAACTCGGGGTAGGCCGAGATGTCGTGCTCGTGGAGGTCGAGGCCCATTCGCTCGATGTCGCCGTTGAGGCGTACGCCCATCGTCTTCTTGAGGAGCGTGAAGAGGATGAAGGCGACGGGGAACGTCCACGCGAACGCCGCGCCGATGCCGAGCAGCTGCACGCCGATGATCTCCAGGTTGAACATCGCCTCGGCGTTGAAGAGGCCCGCTGCCAGGGTGCCCCACGCGCCGCAGACGCCGTGCACGGCGATCGCATCGACGGGGTCGTCCACGCCAGCCTTCTCGATGCCCATGGCGGCGAAGACGACGATGATGCCCGCGAGGAAGCCCGTGACGATGGCGAAGTCCGGCGTGAGGTTGGCGCAGCCGGCCGTGATGCCGACGAGACCCGCGAGGACGCCGTTGAGCGTGAACGAGACGTCGGGCTTGCCGGTGCGCAGCCACGTGATCGCCATCGCGCCGACCGCGCCCGCGCTCGCGGCGAGGAACGTGTTGAGCGCGATCAGGCCAATCGAAGAGTCACCCGTGGTCGTCGAGCCGGCGTTGAAGCCGAACCAGCCGAGCCACAGGATGAACACGCCGAGGGCCGCCTGCGGGAGGCTGTGGCCCGGCATCGGCTGCGGTTTGCCGTCGATGTACTTGCCCATGCGGGGGCCGACGACCATCGCTGCGGCGAGCGCCGCCCAGCCGCCGACCGAGTGCACGACCGTGGAGCCCGCGAAGTCGATGAAGCCAAGGCCTTCGAGCCAGCCGGAGCCGTTGAACAGCCCGCCCCAGGCCCACGAGCCGAAGACCGGGTAGATCAGGCCCGTGAGCAGGATCGAGAACATGAGGTAGGCCGTGAACTTCGTCCGCTCGGCGACGGCCCCCGAGACGATGGTGGCGGCGGTGGCGGCGAAGACGGCCTGGAAGAAGAAGAAGGTGTAGATCCAGGTCTGGTCCTGGCCTTCGATCCCCTTCAGGAAGAAGCCGTCGGTGCCGAGCCAGCCGCCCGCCGACGTGCCGAACATGAACGCGAAGCCGACGGCGAAGAACACGAGCGAGCCCGCGCCGACGTCCATCACGTTCTTCATGATGATGTTGGCGGCGTTCTTGGCGCGCGTGAAGCCGGTCTCCAGCAGCGCGAAGCCCGCCTGCATGAAGAAGACCATCGCGGCGGCGATGATCGTCCAGACGTAGTTGAGGTTGACCTGCACGGTCTCAGCCGCAGCGACACCGGCGTCAGGGCTGTCCTGCGCCAGGGCGGCCGGCGCGACGAAGAGCGCAGCGAGGAGAAGGGAACGGTTCCGGGACATGGGTTGGAAGCGTGTTGGATGGGGTGGGGATGGACGAGAAAAGAGGGGGCGTGCAGCGGTGTCGCAGTGAGGCGGTGTCGCGGTGGTAGGAGGGACCTGCCGCCACACCGCTGCACGGCCACACCGCCGCACTCTGAGACTAGAGGGTGAGAGACTAGAGGCTGATGCCGAAGACGAGGTAGGTGCGCTCGAGCTCGGGGTTGAGCGTGTAGCCGACCATGACCGGGATGCCAAAGTCTTCGGTGATCGCGACCTCGCGGCTGGCCGAGAGCGTCACGTTGACGACCGCGAAGCCGTCGGTGAGGTAGAAGGCGCTCTCCATCGGCACGACGCCGAGGGCAAAGCCCAGTTCGACTTCCTCGAGCGGCAGCGCGTAGCTCGCCTGGAGGTAGGTCGAGATATTCTGGTCGCCGCTGCTGTTGAGGTCGCCGTTGCCGTAGACGATCGCGGCGGCGTAGAGCGAGATCGGGAAGCTCTCGACGCCGTCGAAGCTGACAAAGGGCTCGATGAGGTGAGCGTTTTCGTAGTCGAAGAAGTCGAAGTCATCGACATCGGCGTCCGGCTCGGCGACGAGGCCCCCTCCGGCTGTGGGGAAGTAGTAGTCCGTGACGCCGAACGAGACGGGGCCGACGGAGGCTGAGATGTAGAGGTCGTGCTCGTTGGCACCTCCGAAGTCGGTGCCGACCGAGTAGGACGCCCAGGTGCCGACGGTGACGGAGCCGCCCTCGAACGTGGCGGTGTAGTCGAGGTAGGGCTGGATGCTGAGCGACTCGCCGAAGTCGTAGCCGCGCCAGACGTAGCGGCTCATGAGGTCGGCACCGAGGCCGAGTTGGGCGAACGAAGCGGGGGCCGCAACGAGCGCGGCGAGGAGAACGAGGAGGAAGCGGGACATCGGGGTCATCCGGATGGGTGGGGATAGAGCGTGGTGGGGGAGATGACCGCGACGCCGCCGTCCGAGGAGGGAAAAGCCAGCGTGCGCTTCGGAAGGGGAAAAGCGAGCGGAGGCTGCCGAACAGGCGGGTCGATTGGGTGAGAGTCAATTGAATTAATGCCCAGGAGTCGTCCAACTAATTTTCTTAAGGACGCATGCATAGCCCGCAAGTGCAGCCTCGCACCGGTTCCTTGGTCCTGGAAGGAAGCGGTTTTCTCCCCGCTTCTCGCCGGGATCAGTCCGTGGTCAAGAAACCGTGAAGTGCTGGGCGATTCCGCCCGAAAGCGGTTTCAAAACAGCCTGGCCCTAAAAAAGTAAGGCGACGTTCGAAGCCAAAACGGCCAGATCGACCTGTCGGCGGCCCTGCCCGCTAGCGGCTCCGCAGCAGCGCGGCGACCAGCGCGATCCCCGCCGTGTACACCGCCGAGCCCAGCCACAAGCCCGTCACCAAGAAGAGCGTCCGGGTGTCCTGCGTGAGGGCCAGCACAAACACCACGATCACGTTGTGCACCAGCGCCACAGCCAACGCCGACAGGGCCGTCTGCCCCGGCCCCGAACGCAGCAATTCGTTCTGCTCCGTCCGGAACTGCCCCGCCACAAACCCGATGATCGTC
>JBCDFF010000220.1:0-7330 GCA_039178415.1 Bacteroidota bacterium | reverse complement strand
CGCGCCGATGCCGTCTGACCGGACGAGCCCGTCGTCCCGGACGCGCTGCTCGCCAAGACCGGCGTAGCATCGTCGGTTGCCTCCTCCTCTGCATGGTCACCATCGTGCCCATGGTCATCATCGTGCGCATGGTCATCATCGTGCGCATGGTCATCATCGTGCGCATGGTCATCATCGTGCGCATGGTCATCATCGTGCGCATGATCGTCGTCGTGCCCATGATCGTCGTCGTGCCCATGATCGTCGTCATGACTATGGCCGTCTTCGTCGTGCGCGTGGTCGTCATCGTGACTGTGACCGTCCTCGTCGTGCGCATGGTCATCGTCATGCGCCTCGTCGTGGTCATGGTCGTCGCTGTGCACGCCGTGCACGTCCCAGACGGTCTCGATGCTGGTCAGGATGAGGCGATCGAGGACCGTCCCCGTCTCAGCAAACACGCCGACCACCTCGATGGGATGCTCCTCGTGGCTGTGTCCTCCCTCGCTGAGCCCGTGCGCGCTGAAGAAGGTGTCGCCGAGGTCGAGGCCCGTTTCGCTCGCCACGGCGGCCCCCACCGTCACCTTCATGGATCCTGACCACAGCACCCCCCGCTCGACCTCGCCGCCGTAGTGCGCGGCGTAGGCGGGCGTGGCCCCCACGATGCGGTAGCCGCGGTACGAGTCCCCGAGCGCCAGCGGGATCGCCTCGGCCACGACGGGATCCGCCATGAGCGCCTCCGCTTCCGCGACCGGGATGTTGCCCGTCGGCGCGTCGATGTGGTAGACCGCCGAGAGGATGAGTTGGAGCGGGCTGCCCTTCGCCCCCACCACGAGGTCGATGCCCTCGGCGTTGCGCGTGAGGTTTTGCTCGACGCGGTCGCTCACCAGGAGCAGCACCACGATGGTCGCGATGCCGAGCGCGAGGATAAGCACGTTCAGGACGCTGCTGAACGTGCGCTGCCGGAGGTAGGAGGCGCTGAGCTTGAAGAGATTCATGGCTGCGACGGCGTGCTGGTGGCGAGTTCATGAGAGGCCTCGTCGAGCGCGAGATAGTTGCGGAAGGCGCTCGTGATGCGGGCGTCGTGAGTGGCCACGAGGAGCGTGGCGTTGTACGCCTCGGCCTGCTCGCGCAGCAGGGTGAGCACCTGCGCCGCGCGGACGTCGTCGAGGCTCGACGTGGGCTCGTCGGCGAGCAAGAGGCGAGGGCGGTTCATCACGGCGCGCGCAATCGCAACGCGCTGACGCTGCCCAACCGAGAGTTCGTGGGGGTAGGCCTTCACCTTCTCCGCCACGTCCAAGCTGCGGAGCACTTCATGGGCGCGGCCCACGTCCTGCGGCAGTCCCGCCATGTAGGGCGCGAGCAGCAGGTTCTGCTCCACCGTCAGCGTCGGGAAGAGGTGGAGCTGCTGGAAGACGATGCCGATGTGTTGCCCCCGGAAGCGGTCGAGCGCGTCGCCCTTGAGGGCGGTGAGGTCTTCCCCAGCCACCACCACGCGGCCTTCGGTGGGACGGAGCAGGCCTGCCAGGATGTGGAGCAGCGTCGTCTTGCCGCTGCCGGAGAGGCCCAGCACGAGCCGGTGCTCGCTCTGGGCGACGCTGAAGTGGGGCAGGTCAAGGACCGCGTCCTCACCGTAGCGGTGCCGTACGTCTTCGAGCAGGATCATGCGGAGCTAGGCGATCAGGAGAGGATGTATTGAGAGCGGAGCGGCCCGGTAGCAGGTATGCCACCGAGCCAACTCCGTTCGTGTGTTTTCGTCTAGCAGGTCAGTCGTCGAAGGCGAGGATCACCTGCGGCTGGCCCGCGAGCGTGACGATGGGCTCGGCGCTGGCGGTCTCCGTTGCGATGTCGTAGGAGTAGATCCCCCGCGCCGTCTCCGTGCTCAGGCCGAAGAGCACGTCGCCGTCCAGGAGGCTCACGGCCGTCGAGAATCCGTTGCCAGCGGGGAGCGGGAGCATCTCGCCGGTCTGCTGCGCGAGGTTGAACCGGACCGGCTGCCAGTTGAAGTCGGTCAGGTAGTTCGGGGGGTTGGACCGCCCAGCGACCACCTCCACCGTGCCGTAGACGTAGCCGTCGCCGCCGTAGACCATGCCGTTGAGCGTGCCGATCACGCCGCCCTCGACGGGCATCGAGATCGTGGACGTGTCGAGGAAGTAGTCGTCGAACTCGGTCTCGCCGTTCTTGATGCGCAGGAACCCAGGATTCTGACCGGGGATGAAGCCAAACGAGGCGATGCTGTACACGTAGAGGTCGCCGTTCTGGTCGACGAACATCGTCTGGTTGAAGCCGTAGCGGCCGGGGCTAGCCGAGTGCTCCGAGCGGATCACGCGCTCGTAGGCCCCTGTCGCTGCGTCGAAGACCGCCACGTCGACGCCGTCGGCGGAGGCGAACGGAACCACGAACTGCTGCAGGCCAACGTAGAGCTTGCCGCCGGAGATGACCATCACGCCCGGGTCGGGGTTGGTGTCCTCAGGGTTGCTAGGGTTTCGCGCGATACCGAGCGTATTCATGTCGATAACGTCGATCTGCGTCATGGTCTGCGGATTGAAGACGATGATCTGCCCGGCGGTCAGCAGGCTCACGTAGGCACGCGTCGCGCTCGCCCAGACGACGTTGGAGCCGACTCCGAACTCTGGGAGCGTCATGCGGCCCGTCTCGGTCAGCGTGCCGTCCGCTTCGCGGACGTAGCGGGTCATCACGTCCCCTGCGACGTTCTGCGTCGTGATGACCTCGTTGCCCCACTTGTGGGCATAGACGAAGAACGTTTGCTCGTAGGCGTCGTCATGGGTGACGCTGCCCTGGTCGAGGGAGATGGTCTGGACGAACGACGAGCCGCTCTGGCCGGTCTGATCCGGCACGGTCGTCACGAGGAGCAGGTCCGGGACCACGGGCACGGGATCAGGATCGACGGAGTCGGCGGTGTCGCACGCCGAGAAGACGAGCGCGAGCGCTAAGGTGGCGACGAGCGCCGTGGGAGTGAAACGGGTCATGGGTTGCCTGTGTGTGAATGAGACCGGTGGGTGCCGGCGTATGTGTCAGCGGGTGCCGACGAGGGTGTAGCGGAGTTTGAGCCGGAACGTCCGGCCTGGGAGGGGGAAGTTGAACTGGTTGAGGATGGTGGCATCGGCCAGGTTTTGAACCTCCGCCGAGACCGTGATGCCACGGTCGAGCCAGGCCGCCTCTGCCCCGATCGTGTGGGTGAGCGTGCGGGGGATACGTCGCTCCTGACGACTGCTCACCTCGAACGCGTAGAAGTATTCCCCGGTGAACTGCGCCTCGTAGAACGCCTTCGCGCGCGAGTTGCGGCCGACGAGGCCGTTGCGGTAGACCTCGGTCTGGAGGCCGCCGAAGAAGTAGGGCAGGTTGGGGAGGCGCAGGCCATAGGTCGCGCTCGGCACCGACGACCCGGGCTCCGTCTCCAGCACGTCGCGCGCGTCGAGGTAGGTCGCGTAGGCGCGGGCGTAGAGCCAGTCGGTCACGTCGCTCTGGACCTCCGCTTCGAGGCCGGCGATGCGGGCCGCGCCGAGGTTGGTGTGGGTCGCCGTCCCGCCGATCCCCGCGCCGAGGCGGATGAGGTCGTTGATCGATTGCCAGAACGCCCCGACCTCCACCTGGACGCGCCGCCCCGCGACGGTGCGGTCGAGTTGGGCCCCGACCGTGAAGTTGAGCGCGCGCTCGGGCTTGAGCGCGGGCGCAGCCTGGATGAGGAGGCCGTCGCCGAAGAGTTCGGCCGAGGAGGGCAGCCGCCGCGCGTGCTCCACTGCCGCCTTGGCCAGCACGCCGCCCCGGAACCGGTAGCGGAGCGCAAGGCTGCCCCCCACGTCCACGGACTCGCTCTCGACGCGCTCGGGGTCGGTCGCGGACGGGTTGAAGAGCGACGAGGGCGTGCCGCTGGCAGAGAACGCATAGCCTCGGACCCCAGTCACGGCTACGAATCGTCTGCCGAGCGGCCGCCACTCATGCGACAGTCCCACCACAGCTGTCGCTTGGTCGCCTGGAAAATCCGCGACGTTGCGCCCGGCATACTCGCTAGCGATGGGGTTCGAGGGCCGGAACGCCACCCAGTCGAAGATGCTCGTGACGTTGAAGGTGTGGGCCGGGCTGGCCTTGTAGGCCGCGGCTAGACGGTAGCGGTAGACGGTCGTCCGATTGTCGGAGTCCGACGGGAAGAAGCCGAGTTCGCCGCGGCCGTTGGGGCTCGGGCTCGGCGTCCCGTCCCACCCATACCGGACCGCCGAGGTGTCCACCAGCACGCCGCGAGCCCAGGCTCCGATGAGCGCGGTCCTCAGGGCGAGGCGTCCGCCCAGGGCACCCTCGCGATGGCCGGTCAGGATGAGCACGCCCAGGCTCGACCCTGCCTCGGCGTGCTGGATGTTGGTCTGGATGCCCTGAACCTGTCGGCTCTCGGTGATGATGGCCCCTTCGAGGCCGAACTCATCGAACCACGTCCGGCTGTTCGTCAGCGCACCGCCCACGAGCATCCGCTGGATCTGGTCGTGGTCACGGCGCACGACGAGGCCCGGCTGGAACGGGTTCTCCATCATGTAGTCGTTGTCCGCGTGGTCCACGTTGACGGACGCGGCGGCCTCAAACCCGAGGCCGACCGGCCGTTTGCCCGTCAGCGAGAGCTGCTGCTGCCCGAACGAGCCGAACGTGTAACCCGCGTCGAGGTAGCCTCCTTCGGGATGGATCGTGACGACGTTGATAGCCGAGCCGAGCCCGTCGCCGCCGAACTGGGCCGGCACGACGCCCTTGTAGACTTCGACCCGCTCGACGAGTTGGAGCGGGATGTTGTCGAGCGTGAAGGCGTCCCCAGCGGTATCGGCCGCGTTGCCGTCGACGTAGATCTGGACGCGCTGGCCTTCGAGCCCCCGCACGGAGAACACGGAGGGCGAGCCGAGCCCACCCGACCGACGCACCTGCACGCCCACCGCGCGGCTGATCGCCTCGTCGACGGTCATCCCGCGTCCCGCCAGCTGCTGCCCGTCGATGACCGTCACAGCGAAGGGACTTTCGCGAATCTCCTCCGCCTCGGCGTCGCCTTCCACGTCGACCTCGGCCAGGGCATCGGGTTGCGCTTCGAGCGCGAGATCCAGCGTGACAGTCGTGCCTGGACGGACGACGACCGTCGTGTCAAGCGGTGTGAAGCCCAGAAACGAGACGCGGAGAGTCTGGCGACCGCTGGGCACCCGCTCGATTCGGTACCAGCCGTCGAGATCGGAGGCAGCGCCGAGGGAGGTGCCGACCACCACGACCGCCGCACCCGCGAGTGTTTCGCCGGTCTCAGTGTCGGTCACGTAGCCAGCAATCGAGCCGGTCTGCGCGTTCGCTGTTGCTGCGAGTAGGAGGGCGAGGAGAAGGAGTCGCATGCGTTCAAGGATGGGTGCGCAGGTGAGGTCGCCGTGCTGGCGCGACGGGCTTTGGGGCGCGGAACTTTAGGGTGCGGGAAGCCGCTTGGCCGCCGCACGCGCCCCGGCGATGTTGCGGGCCGTCGGCCCGAGTTCGAGTTCGGCGAGCGGCCCCGTGGCATAGAGGCCTGGTGCCCACGCGAGCGACGCCTCCACGCGCGGGAAGCCACACGGCGCGATGGGCAAGCCTTCCTGCTCAATCGCCTCGTCCAGCCACGCCCCGCCTGGACGACCCGCCGCGAAGCCCGTTGCCAGCACCACGCGGTCTACGGTGCACGTCGTCCGCCCCCGTTGCCGTGCCGCGCGCGGTCGTTTCCCCTTCGTGCGTGGCTCTTCGATGTGGCGCAGTGCGAGGCGGATCGCGCCCCGTGCGTCCAGTTCAGCCGCCTCCACCTCGGCGGTGACCCGCTGCACACCGTGGCGGTCGGCGGCCCACCGAAACGACCGCAGCACATCCGCCGGAGCCGAGCCGCGGTGTCGCGCCGCGTCGATGACCGCCCGGCGACGGGAGGGGCACGCTTCGGCACGAAAGCGGGTCATGCGCTTCGGCCCCAGCCAGCCAGGGTCGGCGTCGAGTTGGGCCACGCGCGGCGCATGGCGGGCCACCAAGACGGTAGGCCCGCGCTGCGCCAGCGCAACAGCCGATTGAATTGCCGAGATACCGCCCCCTACTACGGTCACGCGCTCCAGTTCAGGGACGGCATCCCGGCAAAAATCAAGATCAAAAAGGTGGTCTACCTGCGCGCCACGTTCTCGCAGCGCCTGTGCCCAACTAGGCCAACACAGCCGCTCGCTGCTGCCCACGGCAAGCACGACCCGCCGGGCATCCAGCGCACCGTCTTCCGTCTCGACGCGCCAGCCCCCAGGTCGGCGCTGCAAGCCCGTCGCGCGGCCCTGGACGCGGAGCGCGTCGAGCGCATGCGTCTGCACCACGGCTGCGGCATAGGCTTGGAACAGGGCATAGGCAGGACGCCGGAACGGCGGCGCGAAGCGGGCTACGTCGGCAGCCTCCGGCGCTTTCGCGAAGCGCTTGAGGCCGAACGGGGCGACGCCGAGGTGATGGACGAAGGACGACCGGAGGAAGGCCATCCCCGTGTTGGCCGTCTGGTGGGTCCAGAGGGCAAGTGGTGCGGGGTGCGGATCGAGCACCCGGACCCGCTCGCGGGACCAGCCGAGGCGGGCCGTCAGCGCAAGCGAGAGATGGGTGCCATGGACGCCGCCCCCGACAATGAGCCAGTCGAGCACGGGCAGGTAGGCTGTGGACCAAGGACCTCCTCGCTAAACGCCTTGTGCAACGTGCACGCGGCATGGGCAAGGGGGTACGCGCGCGTCGCCACTGCGATCGGAACGAGCGGGGCGCACGCAAGCTGCCAAGTAGCCTCACTGCGCGCAGAGCCTCCTTAGAAAGGCTCTGGGCCGACGTCGGCTACACGTGGCAGGCTAGCCTACCTGTGGGGGGCCTCGCTCCCCTGGGACGAGGACATCGGCCTCCGTTGTCGGGGCCTCCGGAGTCAATACGGACCGCTCGACGCCAACGATCTCAGCGTAGAACGCCTGCGATGTCGCTTCTGCACCTACTACCTGCTGGAGATAGACACAGTCCAGACACGTGTCTGGTTGGCCGTCGGTGTCCTCTGACTCTGAGGGCGCCGGCGCGTCCGCGAGGGCGTGCTCGTGGGGGCCTTCAGGCGTGTGCTCATGCAGGCACGGCTGATCCGTGGCATGGGTGGCCTTGTGATGGCCTTCTAGCCCATGACTCGCCCAGTGCACAGCTGGCCCCAGCGTACCGCCCAGCAGGACAGCCGCGAGGAGAACCGATGCGAACACGGAGCGATGAGGATGCATGGCCCAGATATACGGCGCATTCACCCGCCGAGCAAGTGCGCCCGTCGATTTCGCGGTGAGTCGACAAACCAGGCACGCAGCCCGCGCTTCCTGAGCTGCCT
>JBCDFF010000219.1:0-7387 GCA_039178415.1 Bacteroidota bacterium | reverse complement strand
GTGGACTGTGCGGCCTGGGGCGGTGCCGACCTCGGCGAAGCATTCCGCACGGGCTTCGTGACCGACGTCCCCACGTTGCTCGCGCAAGGGACGTGGGACATGAACACGCCCTACGAGAACGCCACCGACCTGCTTCCAGCGTTCCGCACCCACACCTTTCTCACCATCGAAGGTGGCTCGCACGGGGCCATCCGCGAAGCGGGCGAGTCCATCGAAGGCTTCGATGCGGCGTTCCACCGGTGGTTCGCCACCGGCGACCTGAGTCAGCTTCCGGAGCGCATCGTGCTGCCGCCGCTGGAGTGGGAAGCACCGGAGGAGTAGCCCGCGGTCCTGAGCAACTCTCTGGGCGTCTCCTAATCGCACATCGCCTCCCGCTCCGGCACCGGTTGGGGCGAGATGCCTAAGCTCGCCGCTGCTCCGTCACGCCGTTTCTTTATCCCGCTCTATCGCCGCTTCTTCCGTTTCCAGTCGATCACGAGGCCGTCCATGAAGAGGTGGCTGAAGTAGCCGACCACCGCGGCCCCATAAAACGGGAGCCCAGCCAGCGGGGTCTCCGGGAAGTGGAGCCACGGCAGGATCACCAGCGGTGAGGGGATGAGCAGCATCGCCCAGTAGGTGTGCGTCCAGCCGCGGTGCTTGCTCAGGATCGGCAGCAGCGCGAAGAGCCCGAGGTAGGCCGCCTGCTCGAAGCGCCCCGTCAGGATCAGCACCACGTCGGCAATGAAGAAGATCGAGTAGAAGAGGTTCTGCCCCTTCGAGTTGGTGTCCACGTCGGGCCAGAGGCCGAACATCACGCACAGCGCGAAGAGCGCGAGCGGGTAGGCGAGGAGCTCGATCTCGGTGAAGCGCTCGTAGGCCTGATCGACGGAGAAGGCGAAGGCGAGCGCGCCGAAGTAGACGGCGAAGAAGACGATGGCCCCGGAGAGGTGCCCTTTGTAGTCGGCCACGGGTGCGAGACGGCGAAGCGAGGAGGCGGCGAAAGGTAGCGGTGGAAGCTCGGCAAGCTGTGTGACAAATACGTGACACCGGCTGGTCCGTATGCTGCGGCATCGTCGCTGTTCTTCACCCGATCCCCGTTGCCATGCCTGCCGCAACCCTGTCCGTCGAGGACTTCCTCGCCACGCTGCCCGACGACCGCCGCGCCGCGCTCGCCGCCGTCCGCGCCACGCTCCTCGATCGCATGCCCGAGGGGGTCGAGGAGGCGATGCAGGGCAAAATGATCAGCTACCAGGTGCCGCTCGACACCTACCCGGACACCTACAACGGCCAGCCACTCATGATGGCCGCGCTCGCCTCGCAGAAGCGCCACATGGCCGTCTACCTCATGAGCATCTACGCCGACGCCGCCACCCGCGACGACTTCGAGGCGGCCTACCGCGCCACCGGCAAGCGCTTCGACTGCGGCAAGTCGTGCGTCCGCTTCCGCACGCTCGACGAGCTTCCGCTCGATGTGGTCGGCGACGCGGTCGCGGCGGTGGACGTGCCGACGTTCATCGAACGCTACGAGGCGGCTCGAAAGCGCTAGGTGTAGAGTCCCGGAGGATGCCGCGAACCGGTTGCCGTGGGGGCCGTATGCCGCTAGTTTCGCGGCCTTAATTCCCACGGTCAACCCCACCGGCCCGATGGCTACCGACCCCCTCGCTCCTCCGGCGGCTTCTGAGCGCTCGAAGACGGAGCGCTCATTCTTCAGTGAGCTGCTCCGCCGTCGCGTCCCGCAGGTGCTCGGCGGCTACGTCGCCTCGTGCGCCTCGGCGATCCTGTTCTTCAACTTCCTCACGAGCCGCTACGCCCTCTCGCCCTACCTCGTGGACATCCTCCTCTGGGGCCTGATCCTCATGATCCCGACGGTGGCGCTGCTCGCCTACCGCCACGGCGGGCCAGGGCCGCAGCACTGGACGCCGCTTCACCTCGGCAGCGTCGTGCTCAACATCGTGGTCGCGGTGGCGGTGCTCACGTTCGGCTTCTGGGGGAAGCCGCTCAGCGCGACGACCACGACGGTCCCCATCGAGGACGAGGACGGTGAGACGGTCGAGCGGGTGGTGGCGCGCGAGGGGCACCGGAAGCGGCTCGTCGTCTTCGCCTTTGAGAACGAGACGGGTGATGCGGGCCAGGACTGGTTCGCCACGGCGATGCCGGAGCTGGTGCGCGCCGACCTCGCCCAGGACCCGTTTTTTCGAGTGGTCACCACGCGCGACGTCAGCGAGCGGCTGGCGCGGGCGGGCTTCCCCGACGGCCGCGGCGTGCCGCTGGCGCTCCAGCGCAAGATCGCCCAGGAGGTGTCCTACGGCCACGTCGTCACGGGCACCGTGCGCGCGGAGGGCGACGGCTACGCGCTCGACCTCGACCTGGTGGACGTGGAGACCGGCCGCATCCAGGCCGAGCACACGTTCACGGGCGCGACGCTCGCGGACCTCGCCGACGCCACCACGGTGGCGCTCAAGGCCGACCTCGACCTCCCCGCCGCGCACATCGAGACGACCGAAGACCTGCCAGCCGCCGAAGTCATGACCGCCTCCGCCGAGGCCCTCGAAGCGTACGCCCGCGGTCTCGACGCGCGCTACTTCGGCAAGGACCCCGTCGCCGCACGCGAGCGGATGGCCGAGGCGACCACCATCGACCCGACGTTCGCGCTCGCCCACGTGGAGCGAGCCGGCATGTTCTTCGTCGACCAGGACCAGATGGCGGGTCTGGAGGCGCTCCGCGCCGCCCAGCAGCACGACTACCGCCTCTCCGAACCGATTCGCTACAGCGTCCGGGCGCAGCGCCTCCTCTTCGAGGGCCAGCCCGAGCAGGCGCGCGAGTCCATCGAGCAGTGGATCGCGCTCTACCCCGACGACCCCGACGCCTACCGCAACCGCGTCCAGTTCCGCCAACTCCAGGGCGACTATGCTGGTGTGGTCGCCGACTTCAAGCGCATCCTCGACCTCGACCCGACGGGCGTCGGGCTCTACCTGACGCTCGGCGACACCTACCGCAACCAGATCGGCGACTTCGACGAGGCGCTCGCGGCCTACCGCGCCTTCCTCCGCGAGGGCAGCGAGCCGGACCTGGCCTACCGCCGCATTGGCCTCACCCACGAGGACGCAGGCCGCCTCGACAGCGCCCTCGTCGCGTTCGATCAAGCCATCGCGGCCGACCCCGAGAACCTGATCACGCTCCAAAACAAGGCCGGGGTGCTCGCCAGCCTGGGCCGCTTCGACGAGGCCGAGGCGACGCTCAGCACGATGCTCAGCCGGGCTCGCACCGACCGCGAGCGCATCAGCGCCAACAACGCGCTGGCGCGGGTCTTTCAGCGGCAGGGCCGCTACCCCGCTGCCCTGGAGGCGCACCAGGCCGCGTGGACTGCGGCGCGCGGCTACAGCGATGCCAACACCGTGCTGGTGCAGCAGGCCTACTTCGCGGGGGAGTATGCACGCGCGGGTCTGACCGCCGAGGCCGACCGGATGATCGCTGAGGCGGCGGCGTCGCCCACCTACGACACGCCGGGCTTCTACCGCGCCAACGTGGCGCTCAGCGAGGCCTACCTCTTCGCGCTCAAGGGGAAGTCTGACAGGGCCACCGAGCGCATCGCGATCGCGGAGGAGATCGCAGACACCTACGGCATCGAACAGGCCCGTCCCGTTCTCCTCTTCTTCCGGGCCGAGGTCAGCGCGGCACAAGGCGACTATGCGGCGGCCGTCGAACCCTACGCCGCCTTCGTCGAGAGCCGTCCGCCGGACCCGGACCTGTCGTCCCGTTTCGGGGATGTTCTGGCAGGGGCAGGGCGGACCGAGGAGGCACGAGAACGATACGAGGGCGCGCTCGCGCTCGTCCCCGCGCACGCCGAGGCACGGCTGGGGCTGGCCAAGCTCGCCATCGCCGAGGGGGCCATCGAGGAGGCACAGCAGCACCTCGACGCTGCGCTCGCCATCTGGGCCAAGGCACCGCCCGAGTTTCCCCTCGCCGCCGAGGCCCGCACGCTCCGCGCCGACCTCGCCGTGTAGCGTCCTCGCGCGCTGCTATCGCCGCCTCATGAACCGCCCGAGCCACGCCTCGCTCTCCTCGAAGCGGAAGACGACGGCGAGGCCGAGATAGGTGACGCCGAACGCCGCCAGCACCGCGAGGGCATGGAGGGCGAACGGTACCTCCGTCGGCGGCAGCGCCCAGCGCACGAGCGCGGCCGGGATCGCCGCGAGGCCGGCGAGGCCGAGGACCTGCAGCGCGCGGCCCCACGGCAGGTCGAACCCGTCGAGGCGTTGGCGGAGCGCCCAGCGCAGCGCGAGCAACTCCACCCACGCGCCGACCGCCGAGCCGAGCGCCAGGCCCACTGCCGCGAGCGTGAGCGGGCGGCCCTCGGTAGGAATGCCCAAGTCAGCGAGGGAGACGGTGTCGAGCCAGAACATCAGCGCAGCGCCGAGCACGCCGGAGGTCGCCACGCGCGCCACGGCGATCTTCGCGGGCGTGCGGGTGTCGCTGAGCGCGTAGAAGCTGTTCTGCAGGAGCCGCGACACCGCCGTCGCGGCCAGGCCGAGGCTGTAGCCTGCCAGGATGAGGTAGACGAGCCACGTGTCGTCCAGCCCGAACGCGCCGCCGCCGAAGAGCAGGCCAACCACGAGCAGGCCGAAGCCGACATACACGACCACCGTCGGGATGAGCAAAAAGAGCATCTGCCGCACGGAGCGGTTGACGCGCCCGAGAAACTCCGAGAGCCGCGCCTGCGAGATGCGCGAGAGCTCCGGCAACTCGCTCGCCGCGACGCTCATGCCGAAGAGCGACACGGGCAGCAGGTAGAGCACCAGCGCGGGCCGCAGCGCGCCGAGCGTCCCGGCCGCTGCGAGCCCCGCGAGGATGGTGTCGAGGTAGCTCGAAAACTGGTAGACGCCGCGCCCCGCCAGCACCGGCCCGAACGCGCGAATGGCCTCGCGCACGCCCTCGACCTTCCGCGAGAGCGAGAAACGAAAGCCCTTCAGCAGCCGCAGCACAACGGGTAGCTGGATGAGAAACTGCAGCAGGCCGCCCACGAGTGCACCGACGACCGCCGCCCACAGCAGCGCGTTGAGCGACTCGACCGGGATCACGTCCAGCGCGCCGACGGCGAATGGGTCCTCGAACTGGCGGCTCGCCATGAAAATGAGCGCCGCGATCACGCTGCCGTTCATCATCACGGGCGCGGCGTAGGGGAGTAGGAAGCGCCGGTGGCTGTTGAGCACGCCGAGCGCCCACGCCGAGAGCGCCAGCAGCGCCGCCATCGGCAGCGCGATCCTGAACATCCCGACGGCGAGCGCATAGCGATCCACCGCGATCTCGCCCGCCTGCACGAGTTCGGCGTCGTCCAGGAAGCCCGGGGCGAGGACCGCCACCACGACGGGCGCGGCGAGCAGCCCGACTGCCACGATGGACGCCGCGACGGCCACGAGCAGCCCGAAGATGGCCCCGGCGAAGCGCCCCGCATCGCGCTCGCGGCCCTCTTCGAGCATCCGGCTGTAGATCGGGATGAAGCTCGCCGAGAGCGTGCCTTCGCCCAGCAGATTGTTGATGAGGTTGGCCCCCCGCATCACGAGCTGGTAGACGTCGAGGTGCGCGCCGACGCCGAAGAAGTAGGCCACGGCCTTCTCGCGGACGAGGCCGCTGATCCGGCTCAGCAGGATGCCCGCCGCCACCAGCACGGCCGCGCTACTCCTCCGTTGTGGCTCATCGCTCGCAGCGGGCTTCTCCGGCGAGGGGCCCTCCGATGAAGCATCAGGCTTCGAGGTGTCGTCCATCGCGACCTACGTCCTGCGACCCTCGACCTGCGACCCCCGACCCTCGACCCTCGACCCCAGCAGATACCGCACCGCGAGGTGGTAGCCCGCGAACCCGAGTCCCGTGATGACGCCGACGCACGCCGCGCCGGTGAGCGACGCGTGGCGAAAAGGCTCGCGCGCGTGGATGTTCGAGATGTGCACCTCCACCACCGGCACGGCGATGGCCGCGATCGCATCGCGCAGGGCGACCGACGTGTGCGTGAAGCCGCCGCCGTTGAGCACCACGCCCGTCAGCCCTTCGTCGTCCGCGCGGTGCAGCGCGTCGATCAGTGCGCCCTCGTGGTTGCTTTGCGCGAACGTGAACGTCACCGTGCGAAAGTCTAGCCCGAGGCTGCTTTCGAGGTCGGCCAGCGTGCCTGCGCCGTAGATATCCGTCTCGCGGGTGCCGAGCCGGTTCAGGTTGGGGCCGTTCAGGACGAGGATCGAAGCAGAGGAATCAGCCATCGGGGGAGCAGCGTGGGTGCGCCGCAAGATCGCACTTCCGTGTAGCAGGGCGCGCATCGGTTGAACGAGGTAGGCTATTCCGCTGACTGACCTAGGCGGTCGGTTTGGGCGCGGGCGGCCTCGACTAGGGCGCTGTCGCCGTGGGCTTCGGCGAGGCGGAGGGCTGCGAGCGCATCGGCGCGAGCGGCTTGGGGGCGTGCAGCCGCGTCGCGGATCGTGCTACGCGTCAGGTGCGCCAGGGCGAGTCGGGGGCCGTCGTCTGGGAACATCGTGTAGGCAGCGGTGACGAACGAATCGGCATAGGCCTCAGCGAGTGCAGACTGGCCGATCGCGTCGTAGACCTCGGCGACCTCGGCCCAGTGCTGATACAGCCGCGGGCTTCCGGGTGGCACCTTCGAACGACGCCAGTCGAGCATGCGGAGTGCGTAGGCCTCGGCCTGCTCGTGGTCTCCCGCGCCGAGGTACGCCTGGCTCAGCGAGTAGTGGAGCTGTGCCGCATACTGGTTGTCGAGCCCCCAGGCGTCCTCGATCACCCGCAGCGCTTCCTCCAGCATCTCGGCGGCTTCCTGGCTCCGGCCGACGCCGTGCAGCGCAGCCCCGAGCGCCCCGAGCGCGTACGCTACGTCACCCGGGCCGCCGCCTTCCTCCTGCACTGCCGCATAGAACTGCTGCGCCCACGGAAGCGCGTCGTCCGGACGGCCCAGCGCTTCATACAGCCCGTAGATCGACAACACCGCAGATGTCCGCACGTAGGTCCCCGCGCCGGCCTCGTCGTAGACCAACCGAAAGCGGCGTTCAGCTTCTTCTGTGTCGCCCATCGCCCAGCGGACGCGGCCGAGTTCGTGGTGAGCTTCGTAGAGTGCTTCGCTTCCGGGGGCAGCGGTGTTCAGCACGCGCACAGCCTCGGTGAGGAGGGAGTCGGCCCGGTCGTATTCGCCCATGAAACCGTAGATGTCGCCGATGGTGGTGAGAAGCTGGCCGCGCAGTTTGGGCGAGGCGATCTCGGGAATGCGATCCAGGCTCAGGTCGAGGGCTTCGCGCGTCGTGATTGGTTGCCCATCGGTCTGCACGGGGTCCGCGGTGCGGAGCACGCCGCTCAGGAAGTCGGCGGCTTCGGTGGCGCGCGCCGAGGCCTCGGTAGCCTCCGCACGGGCGACGCG
>JBCDFF010000218.1:0-7393 GCA_039178415.1 Bacteroidota bacterium | reverse complement strand
GGCTCCGGTCCTGCGCCGAGTGCGTGGACGCGGCGGCCCCAGAAGGGCTGGTCGCCGAAGAATGGGCACACGACCGAGGGGCAACCGGCGCGCAATCCGGCGGCGGTCGTCCCCGCACCGCCGTGGTGCACGACCGCCGCCATGCGGGGAAAGAGCCAGCCGTGCGGCGCAGTGGGCAGCGCGAAGCAGGTGGCGGGCAGCGCCACATCGGCGAGGTCGAGGCCGCCCCAGCCGAGCGCGAGGACGGCGCGTACCCCAGCGAGCTGCACCGCCTCGCTCACCGCGCGCGCACGCTCGGCACCACGTTGCCCCTTCATGCTGCCAAAGCCGACGTAGACAGGCGACGGCCCGGCGTCGAGGAACGCGGCGAGATCGTCTGGCGGCGACCAGTCGACTTGGTCGGCAAGGTGCCAGAACCCGGTCGTGGCGACGTACGGCGGCCAGGTCGCGGGGACGACGCGGGGACTGAACGCCTGCATCACCGGGAGCGGCGCGCCGTTCGGTAGTGCCAGCGTAGGCCCTTGCGGTCGGTTGTGCGTGCGGTGCCAGTCGCGGAGGTAGCCGCGCATGCCCCAGTCAGCGAAGCGGCGCGTGAGGCGGTAGGTGCCTCGGTTGAAGCCTCGTCGGAGCGGGCCTGTCCAGCGGGGGAAGCTGGGGAGGTCCAGCACGGGAAAGTCCGGCGTCGGAGCGAGGACGGGTTGCAGGGTGGCGAGTACAACGCGAGCGTCGAGTGCTTCGGCAAAGGCCGGGCCCCAGAACGCCTTTTGGTGGAAGACGATCACGTCCGGCTGGGCGGCCTTCGCAGCGGCCCACGCCTCGTCCACCATGCTGCGCTGCGCGGTGCCAATGGCGCGGTACGACTTCGAAATCGTGCGCGCCCACCCGAGCGGCGTCGACGAGTTCTCGATGGCGTCGCGCCCGAGGTCGGAGTCGAGGAAGTCGAGGATGGCGTCCGAGAGGGGTGCGAAGGCCAAGCCGCGCTCCTCGGCGAGCGACCGGAAGCGCTCGTGGGTGTTGATCGTGACTGTGTGTCCAGCCAGGGCGAGACCATGCCCGAGCGCTACAAACGGCTGCGCATCGCCCCGCGACCCGACGGCGGTGAGGAGGACCTTCATTTCTTGGTCAACTCCCACACGGAGTCGCCCTTCTGGAAGAGCGCGCGGGCGGCGGGGGCGAGGCCCTGCTTCACGAGCGCGCCGATGTCGTCGATGAGCTGCTTCAGGTCGGCGTAGTACGAGTGGCCGAGCAGCGAGGGGTCGAGGCCGGAGGCGTCGATGGTGGTGACGCCGGGGGCGGTGACGAGGCTGTTGCCTGCGCGCGGCGCGCCGTGGAGCGCCTGCGAGACGCGCAGCGCGGTGTCGTCGGCGGAGGCGTAGAGCGTGATCTGCTGGGCGGCCCCCGTGATCGCCGGGGCGATGTCGCGCCGGAAGACCTCGGCGTCCACGTCCGGCGCGGCTAGGATGACCTGATTGAACTGCGGGGCCTTGAACTCGCACGCGAACTCGCGGAGCGCCTGCGTGACGGCGCGGTTGCCCATGCTGTGCGCCACGATGTGCACGTCGGCAGCCCCCGAGCGCAGCGCAATCTCGCGGAGGAACGCCTTCAGGTAGAAGACGCTCCACATCACGTCGTTCTCGTCGGCGAGGTAGCGCAAGAGCGAGGCGTCCGAGGGCCACGAGTAGAACGCCGGGACGCCGTCGAAGCCGAGGTCGTAGGCCATCTGCGCCGTGCGCCGGGCGGCGTCCTCGAACGACACGTTGAAGCCGTGCACGTAGAGCATCACTGCGCGGCTCGACGTGGAATCGAGCGCGGCCTGCATCGCGGCGACGGCCTCGTCGCTGTCGAGCGGGGAGACCTCCTGGAGGATGATGTGCTTCGCCGGATCCGCGCGGAACTGAAGGCGCAGCCAACTCGGCGACTCCATCGCGCCAGGCTCGTGGGTCTTCGGGATCGTGACGGTGGCGGTACCCATCTGCAACTCGTCACCGCGCCGCCCGCCGTAGAAGCGTCGGGGGTTCCGCTTGCCCGTCCGCGCCCGGTCGGTGCCGTAGAAGACCTCGACCTCGACGTAGTCCTGCGGTCCTGCCTTCGCGCCGAAGCCTGGCAGCGTCGGCGCGAGGTCGTCCGAGCGCCACTGCCCGGCGAGGTCCCACACGTAGACGGCTCCGGCCTCGTTGCCCTCGATGCCGTCTGCCGCCATCAAGCCCAGCGCCAGGAACCGCCCGTTGAAGACGAAGGCGGAGTAAGGGGAGAGGATGTCATCATCGAAGAAGTGGTCCCACGCTATGTCTGGGTCGGAAACCGACGCGGCGAGCGTCACTTCGGAGAGCCGGAGCGGGTTCTCGTCATTCCTATCCGAAAGGCTAACTCCCTCGTTGACGAGATAGACGTCGAGCCCAATCGTGCTGTCCGGTCTGGGGGCGTGACCGACGAGGTAGACACGGCCATCGAGGTCAGAGAACGACGCTTGAGGCTTGGGAAGGCGGCGGTCGGTTGCCAGCCGGTAGAGTGCGTCGTCCGAGAGTGGATCGCCTTGGTCGCGTTGTAGGGCGTGTGTCCCTGCGTAGCGCCAGCCAAGGGAGTCCGAGACGAACGCATAGCTGCCTCGACTCGCTGAGCCACTGCGCGCGTAGCTGGCAAAGAGGGTGTCTTGGTGCGACACTAGACGAGAACCGAAGCCCTCAGCGCGGCGTCCTCCTGGAGCGACGAGCTTCGCAGTCTCGACCCACGCGAGACGATCCTGGTCGTAGGTGAAGACGTACGCTGCTCCCGTGCCGGGGCGCTCGCCGGTCGCACCGAAGGCTCCGACGACGAGGCGACCGTCGGGTAGGAAGAGCACGTCCGCACCGAAGTACGCTTCGGAAACGGCGTCACCCGGCGTCAGCCAGTCGGCGGCGGGCTGGGCGTGGAGCGCCGAGGGGGCAACGGAGAGCAGCACGCCAAGGAACAGCGTGCAGGCTTGGAGGAATCGGTCGCGCATGGGCAGGGTAGGAGCGCGGGGAGGCGGAGCAAGACGAAGGTCCATGTGGGCCTCCTACAAGAAACAACGGCGGAGCCGGAATCGCTCGCATCCGGCCCGGCCTCGCCACTTCCGGGGAGGCGTGTCGCAAGATCGTACGACTGGGTGCACCTTGGTGTGGCGATTCGAAACGAACTCGCGCTGGGTAAGCCTGTGCGTAGGCGCACCACGGGCATCGCCTACGCAGCCGGGTACGAATCGGCACGGCGACACCGCACCGTGACATCGCGGCGGGGTGATGGAACCCGCGGAACTGCGGTGGTTGCCTTGCAAGAGGCCCCCTCGCCGCGTACCGCCCGGCGCTCACCCACCCTCACCCTACGCACCGCAGTCACCATGGCACGCCCCCGCCTCGCCGCGCTCGCGGTGGTGCTCCTCGGCGGCATCGCCACCTATCTCGTGAGTGGCGACGCCCCCGCGTCTCCCTCCCTCGCCCCTGTCCCTGCGATGGCCTATACCGAGGTGCCGCGCACGGACGACATAGCCCTCGACATCGTCTCGGCTACGGCCGTCGTCCCGTCCTCGGCCGTCGTCCCATCCTCGGCCGTCGTTCCGGTCGCGGTCATCGAGGCGACGCGTGTCGCGGCCGCCCCGCGCATACATGGGGCCGAGAGGCCGCGTGTCGCATTGCCTACCATCCCGACGCCGCTCTGGATCGATGCGCCCTATGCGGCGCTGGCCCTCGAGCCGCGCGCCCAGGTTGTCCAGGGCGAAGCTCCGCTGCCCCCGCTGCTCGACCGCACCAGCTTCGAGGTTCTGATGCTGGACGCGTGGATCTCGATGCGCCGCATGCGCGCTGACCTCCAGCGCGCGATGGGCGGCTCGCACCGCTTCCGTGTCCCCGCAGACACGCGCGCCGAAGTCCAAACGCCCTATCGGCTGCCGTCGCTCGACTCGCTCGCCGACCGCGCCCGCGTCGCGTCACGCATGACGACCCGCTACGCCGACGGCCTGCACCTCTCTCGCGGCGACACGGTCCGTGGAGAAGGCACCTTGCTCGTCGAAGGCGATCTCGCCGTTCCGGAGGGGGCCTCGCTCTACTGGGACGGCCTCGTCCTCCTGCACACCGACCGGGAACCGCATCAACTCCGCGCGGACCTGCGCGGCGACGTGCAGATTCGCGGGGCAATGGCTGTGCGGCAGGCCGTGCGCGACACCGTAGCCTGGCAGGCCACCCTCATGCAGGAGATGGCAGCCGGGCTCCACATCAGCCTGGGCAACGAGGCCCGGCTGTACTACGACGCCCAGAGCCTCCGTGCCGCGCTCGATGCGCTATGGCCGACCCGTGGGTGAAGGCCGTCGGAGTGGCGGTCGTGAGTGGGTGCGTTAGAGGTGGCCGCGATAGCTCAGCCGGTGTGCCAGGCGGTTGGGCTCAGGCAGCTTCGTGCGCGTGGCCGCGCGCAGCGTGAGCGCGGTGGCCGCGTCCAGCGTGAGCCGATGCCCCACGGAGACAAAGACCGGCTTCACCTGCGTGCGCGTGCGGAGCACGGTCCCGACGACCTCGTCGCGGTGGACGAGTGGCGTACGCGCGCCCTTCTCCTCCCCTGGCTCGTCGTGGGTACCAACGAACCGTTTCTTAGCCACACCCAGCGCGGGCCGGTCCAAGAGGACGCCCAGGTGGCAGGCCAGTCCGAACCGGCGCGGGTGGGCGCGGCCGTGCGCGTCGAGCATGAGCACGTCGGGGAGATGCCCACGCTGGTTGGCGAGGTCGTCCAGCACCGGAAGCAGCGCCGGGATCTCGCGAAAGGAGAGCAGGCCCGGTACATAGGGAAACGCCACGGGGCCTTCCCAGATGGCGGTGGCCAGTGGGGACCAGGTCGTCGTCTCCGTGATCACGCCTGCGGCTCGGACGCGGTCGCCGCGCACGCTCACGTCAAGGCCAACCACCGTGGTGGGCGGGGCCGTGAGCGGCGCAGTCACAACTTCGGCGGCGAGGCGACGCTGCACCTCGATCGCCTCGCGCGGGGCGAGGTCCCATGGGTGCGTGTGATGGAGCGACAATGGCATGCGGTCAACCTCGGGTACAGCATCAAGACGGCGATACGGGAAGGCACCAGCGCGTGTCCGTGGACGCCCAGCCTGGCTACGCCTGGCGGTGGAGGCACCGTGCAGCAGCCGCGAATGATCCGCGTTGTCCTATCGGCTCCCCTGGTCGGACCCTTACCGCTCCAGCATGAGACCTCCAAGCTGTCGCCGTTGATCGATAGTCGCCCTGCCAGCAGTCCTGGCGCTCTGTACGAATCAAGTGAGCGTGGCCAGTCGTGCCCGGGCGGGCGTACGAGGAGCAGTCCTCTGGAATCGGGCGACGAGTCGAACGTAGGAACGGGGCCCTGAACGGAGGCCCGGAGGATCCACTTGGCAACCAACAACTTAGACGGCTTGGATTTCGTTCAGGGGCGGGAGGCGGTCCGCGTCTTCGCTGAACCAGAGCACGCCAATCACGAACTCTGCGGCCGGGTCGAGATCCAGCTGCTCCGCGACTACGGGGGCATCCTTGATGTCCGGCTGCGCCCAGCGCGTATGCAGGTCCTCGGCCCAGAGCGAGAGGGAGAAGCGCTGGACGGCTGTGAGGCTGCGCTCCTGGACGTGCTCGGCTTCCTGGGGGTCTTCGGCGCGGACGCAGGTGACCACGACCCACCCGGGGATCTGGCCCCAGGAGGCCCGGGTGCGGGCTGCCGCGTCGGCTCCTTGGCGCTGCTCCACGGCATGGGCATGGGCCCACGTCAGGGCTGCTGCCGCGTCGCCGCTGAGGATGTGGAAGCGCCAGGGCGGGGTGCTGTAGTTGCCCACCACGTCCCAGGCGGCCTCGCGGGCGCGCTCCAGCGCAGCCTGGATGGAGTCCTGCGGGCGGGGCATCGAAAGGGTGTACGGCAAGGTGGGAGTGCAGAGAAGACGCATAGCAAGATCGGGGGTGGCCCTGACAATTGCACAGGCAGGGGGCGAAAGTGCAAGGGAGGGATCCAGTGGTGGAACGCGGCTTCCAAGTCCAAAGCGCATGCCAGCGCAAGAGCGGGGCTTCGCAGGGTCCTACAATGGCGGTATGCGACGCGTCAATGTCACGAGGGTGCCCGCTGAGCCAACACTATTGGTGGGGTGCCCCGGCCCGAGGCGTAGATCGGGGCGTCGTGTTGGCAGACCCGCCGGACCGATTCGTAACCCACATGCCGCGCTCGCTCGCCGTGCGTTCTCTCCTCAGCTTCACGGTGGGTTCGCTTGTAGGGCCGTCGCTGCGCGCCCTATATTTCCGATTCCTTGCACGCTGCATCCATGCGGCGGCGGCGGGCTCTTAGCTCAGTTGGTTAGAGCGCTACGTTGACATCGTAGAGGTCACTGGTTCGAATCCAGTAGAGCCCACCAGCCTGCCCTGGTTGCTCATTCGAGCAGCCGGGGCATTTCTTGGTGGACGCTGCTTCAGCGCTGCCCGCTCGCCCCGCCGACGAGGTGGAGGTATGGGGAAGAGCCAAGCCGTGCCGCCCCGCTCGCCTCTGGTGCCGCGTTCAGACCGGCGCGTGCAAGGGATCACGGGGGGCCACAGGACCGTCAGAGCCGCACCAAACCTATACCCCTGTCGCCATGGTGTCTGCGTTCCTGCTCGTCTTCCTCCTCGCTGCGGTGCCCGATCCCTCCCAGGGAGATCCCCAGCCTAGTCCTAACCTCTCACCCGAGGAGGTTATTCGCCTGCAAGTGGAGGCCTTGCAGCGCAACGACGAGCCGTATCCCGACGCCGGCATCGAGACCGCATTTCGCTTTGCCTCGCCAGCCAACAAACGAGCGACCGGGCCGCTCGGCCGATTTGCGCAGATGGTGAAAGGGCCTGTCTACGGCGCCATGCTCGGCTTTGAGCGCGCGGAATATGGCACGATCCGGGTACAAGGCGACCGGGCCGTGCAGCGCGTCACCCTCGTCCAACTCGACGGACGACGGGTTAGTTACGTGTTTGGCCTCTCGAGGCAAAGCAGCGGTGCCCACGAGGGATGCTGGATGACCGATGCCGTGATGCGCGACACAGAGCAAGCGCGCGACAACGGGCTGCGACGGATCTGAACGACGGTGCAAGCGCCTCTGGACTTGTTGAGAGGCCCTCAAGCCCAATGTCGGTCGAAGTGGCGCGGCGAGGAAAAACAAGCGAGACGGGCCTTGTCAGATCGCGTGTAGCAAGCGGTGCCGGTCGCAACTCCGCCAGTTCGCCTCGGCAAGACGACGCGGGCGCGAAGAGCAGGCCGTCGCAATCCATCCGTATCCGTTCCTGGTAGGGACTCAGACCGGCTGCTGCGCCAGCACGATGCGGTCGCGTCCGGCGAGGTCCTGCCGCAGGGTGGCCTGCCCGAAGCCCTCCTCGCTGGCGTAGAGGTCGCGAACGGCCCGGCCGTAGTC
>JBCDFF010000217.1:0-7395 GCA_039178415.1 Bacteroidota bacterium | reverse complement strand
CGTTGAACTGCAGGACGCGTTTGAGCTCAGCAGCGCATTCCCGAACCCTTTCGGCCGTCAAGCCGCGACCTTCTCGCTGTACGTGCGCGAGAGTCAAGAGGTGGCCGTGACACTCTACGACGCGCTTGGCCGCGCCGTGGCGACCCTGAACGACGGCTGGATCGAATCCGGTAGCGCCTTCCGCGTCGAGATCGACGCCGCGAGGCTGGCTAGCGGCGTCTACGTCGTCCGGGCTGCGGGGACCTACTCCGGGGCCACCCCGCGGGTCCCGGTCTCAATGTCGCCCCACACGCCCCGCCCCTAGCATGTCACACGGGGCCGCCCCCCCGGGGGGTCGGCCCCGACGAATGGGTGGCAGCGCATGGACGTCGCCGCGCCGGTGCTGGTGTGTCGGTGCTGGTGCGCTGGTGTTTGGGCACCGTGGGGTAGCGGTGGGAAAACCATACGAGCACCGCGGCGCAACACGGGCGGCACTCGGTCGTTGGCCTTTCCCCAATCGCCCGAACTGCACGTTCTCCAACCTATCCGTTCCCGCCATGAAGCGATTCGCTTTCTCTGTAGTAGCTGCGGCCTTGGTCGCGCTCATCGCCACCGGCTTCGCGCTCCCGTCGCCCGCCACCCCCGAAGGCCCCGAGATCGGAGCCGCCGCGCCTGCCTTCACGCTCGTTGACACCAACGGCAACGAGCACGCCCTCTCCGACTTTGCGGGCAAGTACGTCGTCCTGGAATGGCTCAACTTCGACTGCCCGTTCGTCAAGCGGCACTATGAGGGCGGCAACATGCCGGGCCTCCAGGCACGCGCCGCCGAAAACGACGTCGTGTGGCTGTCCATCGTCTCGTCCGCTCCGGGCAAACAGGGGCACTTCTCGAACGAGGTCATGAACCAGCGGGCCGAGGAGGTCAACGCTCAGCAGGCGGCTATCCTCATGGACGAGAGCGGTGCCGTCGGTCAAGCCTACGCCGCTGCGACGACGCCGCACATGTACGTGATCGCGCCCGACGGCACGCTGATCTACAAGGGCGGCATCGACGACAAGCCGCGCGGCCCCGTCGAGGAGGCCACCAACTACGTGGAGGCCGCCGTGCAGGCCCACATACAGGGCGACCCGGTCGCCATGCCTACGTCCCCGCCCTATGGCTGCTCGGTGAAGTACGCCGCAGGCTGAGCCTCGGTGCCGTGCCTCCGGATCGTGCGCGGCCTAACTTGTGCAACGCAGGCGGGCGGCCCTCCAACGAGAGCCGCCCGCTTTGTGTGGGAGGCAGTCCACGCGTGCCGCCGGGCACCCACCGTGGGGTTTAGTTCTCGGAGTTGGCCAAGCGCTCCGCGAGCGCCTGCTCGGCCGCTACCTTGTCCTCGCCGTCGAGGAGCAGGCGGCTGTCGTGGTAGAGCGGAAGCACGGGCACGGCGTCCATCTGCGCGCAGTAGTCCAGGTCGGCCTCCTGGCCCAGCCCAATGAGACGGCGGGCATGCTCGCTCTCCTTCAGCGCGGCCGCCAGGCGGTTGCGGTCGGCGCGATACTGCGCGTGCGCGATCCTGCAAGCGTCGGTGGCGTCAGCGGGGACGCGGCCGTCCCAGAGGTGGTGCAGCACGTAGCCCGCGAAGAGCGTGTCCTCGAGTGCGATGCGGCCCTGCCAACCGGCGCAGTGAAGCACGACCTCGGTCTCCGCGGCGCGGAGGTATTCCACGATGCGGCTCGCGTTGAGGAAGCAGCCGGTCGTCACCGCATGCGCCTGCTTGGCCCGGGCGATGGCTTGGGTGCCGTTGGTCGTGGTGAGCACCACCGTGCGGTCCATGACCGCCTCGGGCGTGTACTCCGCAGGCGAGTTGCCCACCTGGAAGCCGTCGATGCGCTTACCGCCTCGTTCCCCGCCCAGCAGGCCGGTGTCGGCGTCGAGGTTGGCAGCGAGGCGGCCCGCCTGTACCATGTCGGAGACCGGAATGACGGCCTTGGCCCCATTCGCCAGCGCGGTCACGATGGTCGAACTGGCACGCAGCACGTCGATTGCGACGACGGTGCACCCGCGTAGGTCGTCTTCCGACGGGGACTCAGCGGTGAAATAGACCTCGACGTTCATGCGGAGGGCGGAGGGGTGAAACGTAGAGCGGGGGTGCTAGCTGGGGACGATCCCGCAGCCCCAGCCAGCGCGGCGAGCAAGGTACGCCCGTTCGGGTGCCAAGCGGGGTGTCACCCCCGGAATACCCAGGCCGACCTGTTAGGATTTGTGGAAGGGCGGCTTGCGCACCGTGCCGCGCTTCAGGCGATTGCGCACGCTGACGTGGATCGGGCTGCCGGGCGTCGTGAAGGCGGGGTCGTTCGGGACGAAGCCGAGGCCGATACCCTGGCCCAGCGTGGGCGACTGCGAGCCGCTGGTCACCTCGCCGATCGGCTCGCCCTCTGGGGTGGTGAGGCCGTGGCCCTGGCGTGGGATCGCCCGCTCGTCCATGACGAAGCCGACGAGCTTCCGCGTGAGCCCATCGATCTTGGCCTGGGCGAGCGCCTCGCGCCCGACGAAGTCGCCCGCGCCGAGCTTCACCACCCAGCCGAGGCCCGCTTCGAGCGGGTTGACCGTCTCGGAGAGCTCGTGCCCGTAGAGGCAGTAGCCCGCTTCGAGGCGGAGCGTGTCGCGCGCGCCGAGGCCGGCTGGCGTGAGGCCGTGCGCGGCGCCGACCTCCATCAGCGCTGCCCAGAGGGCCTCCGCATGGTCTGCAGGAGCGTAGAGCTCGAGGCCCCGCTCGCCCGTGTAGCCCGTGTGCGAGACGAGCAGAGGGGGCATGCCCAGTAGGCCGTCCGCGACGTCGAAGTGGTAGTACTTCAACGCGCTCACGTCGAAGTCGAGGCCCTCGCGGACAAGGAGGGCTTGAAAGATGGCGTGCGACGCCGGCCCCTGCAATGCCAGCAGCGCCGTCTGCGCCGACTCGTCGGTGAGCGCCGCGTCGAGGCCGCGCTCGGCCAAGACAGCCTCCATATGCGCCAGGTCCTTGGCAATGTTCGACGCGTTGATGACGAGAAGGTAGTCCTGCTCGCCCATGGCGTAGACGAGGAGGTCGTCCACGGCCCCGCCGTCGTCCTGGCACATGACCGAGTAGAGGGCCTTGCCGACGTAGAGCTTGCTGATGTCGTTGGTGACGAGGGCCTGGACGTAGTCGTACGCCTGCGGCCCGGTGACGCGGACCTCGCCCATGTGGCTCACGTCGAACAGCCCAGCGGCCTCTCGCACCGCACGGTGCTCGTCGAGGATGGACGTGTACTGGACAGGCATGTCGAAGCCGCCGAACGGCATCATCCGCGCTCCGAGCGCGAGGTGGACGGCGTGGAGCGGGGTGGTCTGGAGCGTCTCGGCCATGGGGCGGTGTGCGGAGGCGGCAAGCCTGGAAGGGGTTTCAACGGCAGCCACCAAACTACGCGCTCGTTGCCACTGCGGGCAATCAGGGTGGGCCCCATAGACCCGCCTGGGCCCTGCAATGTGGACGAGCGGGTAGGGCGCGGACGAACAGAGCGAGGCAGGTGTAGGCCGAGCCGGGCAGGGAACCCGCCCACGCGTGCAACCCCAGGCGGCGGCACACGAACAGGGGCGTCGAGCCCTTGCCCAGTGTCCATGCCCCGTTCCTCGACCGCGCGTCTTCTGCTGCATGCCGTTCCCGTCGCGCTCCAGACCCTCCGCACCAACCCGTTGCACACGGCCCTCTCCACGCTAGGCATCGTCATTGGCGTGGGCGCGCTCGTCGCGATTCTCGCGCTCGGAGACGGGCTGGAGCAGTACGCCCGCGCGCAGATCCTGGAAACGACTGACCTGCAAGCCATCTCGTTCACGCCGCGCACCACCGAAGTCGTAGACGGCCTGCGTGTGCCCATCGAGGCGCCGCCCCGCCTGACCCCGGACGCCGCTGCCACGCTCCAGGCCACGTTCACGGACGGCACGCTGACCACGCTCGTGCAGTCCCGGTCGCTGCTCGTGCGCCCCGCCGAAGCCGCAGACACCGTGCGTATCGCCACCAGCCTGGAGGCGGTGCTGCCCAACCTACTCGACTATCGGGAGCGGTATGCCTTAGCCGGGCGCATGCTGACCGATGCCGACCTCCGCACGCCCGGTGGCCTGGCCCCGGCGCTGGTCAACCCGTCGCTGGCCCTCCGCTTTGCCCCCAGCCACGAGGCTGCGCTCGGCCGTCAGCTAGTGCTGGGCGGGGACACGGTCGAGGTGGTCGGTGTGATGGACGATCCGCGCGAGGAGCCTTCGCCCCTGGTGGTCGTTGGAGTCGGCACGATTCCCAACGCCTTCGCGGGAGCGGCTCCGCCCCTGCTGATCGTGCAGGCCGGACACATTGAGGCGGTGCCCGAGGTTCAAGCGCGGGTCGAACGCTGGCTAGACGACCACACCGAGGTCGGAGCTGCAGGGTTCTCGATAGCCACGAACACGGGGCGTGTGGAGCAGGCGCGGCGCGGCATGCTAGCCTTCAAGATGATCATGGGCCTCATCACGGGTATCTCGGTCGTGGTAGGGGGCGTCGGTGTGATGAACGTGCTGCTCGTCTCGATCACGGAGCGGACGCGCGAGATCGGTGTCCGCAAAGCCACGGGCGCGCGGCGCAGCGACGTGCTGGCGCAGTTCCTCGCCGAATCGGTGGCGATCTCGCTGGTAGGGTGCGCGTTCGGTCTCGCGCTCGGCTTGCTCACCGTGTGGGGCGCGACGCCGCTCATCCGGCAGTGGGCCGAGATCCCGTTCCAGGCGGTGCTGACCACGTCAACCGTGCTGGTGGTGCTCGGCGTGGCGCTGGCGATCGGGCTGGTCTTCGGAACCTACCCCGCGTGGCGCGCCGCGCAGCTGGCTCCCATCGACGCCCTCCGGCACGAGTGAACGCGCGCACGGCGGCTGAGGCGCGCTAGATTGGAGCTTCCTCTGTCGTCCTCACCGCCCATGACGCGCTTTCTCCTGCTCGCTCTTGCCCTGGTCGTTGCCGCGTGCGCTGGCGATACGGCTTCCGACCCGCCCGCTGCTGCGGAGCCTGGCCCTCCGGAAGCCACCACAGGTGAAATCCCAGCGCCCGGAGCGGCCCCGCATGGTGCGTCCTCGCCCGGAGCGTCCTCGCCCGACGCCGACAGCACCACCTACGTACTCGTGCTCGGCAACAGCCTCACGGCCGGTTATGGCCTCGCCAACCCCGACGCGGACGCCTACCCCGCGCTGCTGCAAACCCGCATCGACGAGGCCGGGATCGATGCGCGCGTGGTGAATGCGGGTGTGAGCGGCGATACCTCGGCGGGAGGGCGGCGGCGCATCGACTGGGTGCTCCGGCGGCAGCCCGTCGATGTGCTCGTGCTGGCCCTCGGCGGCAACGACGGCCTGCGTGGCTTGCCACCAGATTCGATGCAGGCCAACTTGAGCGCCATCATCGGCTCGGTGCGGGCGCAGAACGAGGAGGCCGCCATCGTGGTGGCGGGGATGGAAGCTCCGCCGAACATGGGCGACGCCTACACGGGAGCGTTCCGTCAGGTCTTCCGCGATCTCGCCGCCGAGCACAGCGCCGCGCTCGTTCCGTTCCTCCTCGACGGGGTGGGGGGGATTCCTGCGATGAACCAGCCCGACGGGATCCACCCGACGGAAGCAGGGCAGGAGCGCCTCGCGGCAAACGTGTGGCCTGCCCTCGAAGAAGTGCTGCGGTGACCCTTGCTCCGTGCAGAGTCGTTGGGGATGAAGCGGCTTGAGTGCCCGCGCCGGTGCTGCGCGGCTACGCGGTCTTTGGGCTGCCGATGCGACTCTCTGTGCCAGCGATCAGTCGCTGGATGTTGGCCCGGTGCGTGAAGGCGATGAAGAAGGGCACGAGGGCGCAGAAGATGAAGATTGGCAGCGCCACGAGGTTGCCCACGACGAAGTGCTGGATGACGAGCACGACCGGGATCGAGGCCGTGGCGAGGATCGAGCCGAGCGAGACGTAGCGCGTGGCGTAGACGATGATCGTGAAGAGGACCAGCGCGATCAGCACGGCCGTCGGCACGAGGCCGAGCAGCATACCGCCGCCCGTGGCGACCCCCTTGCCGCCCTTGAAGCCTGCGAACACCGTCCAGATATGGCCAAACATCGCCATGAGGCCGCAGAGGACCATAAGAAAAGGGGCGCTCATCGTGGCGTCGCCTACGGTCAGCATCCCGTCGATCCGGATCTGCGAGATGAAGCGTGTGGCGGCAAACCCCTTGAACATGTCGAAGAGCATCACCGCAGCGCCCACCTTCGAGCCGAGCACGCGGAAGGTGTTGGTCGCGCCAGCATTGCCACTGCCGTGCTGCCGAATGTCGATGCCGTGCAGCTTGCCCGCGATGATACTCGACGGGATGGAGCCCAGGAGGTAGCTGAGGAGGAGTGTCGTCAGGAGCGTCAGCATGGGGGGTGGAAGCCGGACGAAATAGGGGAAAGGCTGAAAGCTACGAACACGAAACCCGCAGAAAAGGTGCCGACCTAAACATGGAAGCGCTTTTTCACAGGATTCAACCGGGGTCGCCAAGGCGGTAGCCCGAGGCTCGCCTGGAAGCACCGTCCACCCAGCGTCACGCGTCAGGCCCCCAATTGGTCCGGCGTCGGCCTTGTACGATCAAACAGGCTCGATCGTCGCTCCCGTGCAAGCCTATTTCGCTGTCGGCATCCAGCGTCCGGGACTGCACCCAAGTACCTCCGAACGCATGCGCGAGGCCACCAGGCAACGGGACGAGGTGGGTTCCTCGTTGTGCGCAAGCGGACCGGCATGGTGTGCACACAGACCGGCCGCGCGAAAACGGAACCCCGCGTCTCGGTTCTACCCTTGCTGTCTCCTCAAGCACCATCGAGGGTGCACGCGATGTCAGCGCATGCACCCTCGATCTAGGGCAGGAATGTCAGAGGGGATCTCGAGTCATGCTTCCCAGAGCTTCAGGCTTTCCAGAGCTTCAGGCTTCCCTGGGCTTCAGGCTTCCCTGGGCTTCAGACTTCCCAGAGCTAGAGCCGCTTGAGCAGGGCATCCAGCTTTTCGTTCATCGCCTGCACGCTCGATACTAGCGAGGTGATCTCGTCACGAGACAAGGGAGGGGGAGCGCCTGGCGCGACCACGGGTTCGTCCTCGGGCTCCACAGGGTAGGGGGCGAGCAGCGGCTGGTCGTGCGCCCAGTCGGGCGCATCGAAGTAGGGGGGTTGGCGGCGGCTTTGCCCGAACGCGGCGACGACCGCGTTGTGGAACGCCTGGTTTGTCAGGTCGCGGCCCTGATCCAGCACGCGGAGCGCGCGCCGTGTGAAGTCGCCGAGGCCGCGTGTCTCAAACGCCAGCTCATGAGGCTGAGATGCGGAAAACGCGACGTCGCGCATCGCAGGTGCACTGCGGAACGCACGACGGCTCGAGAAGGCCTGGAGGCGCTCGTTCCGGAAGCTCTTCAT
>JBCDFF010000216.1:0-7409 GCA_039178415.1 Bacteroidota bacterium | reverse complement strand
GATCGACCCGCAGCGCATCCAGCGCCGCGTCGAGACGGGCTACTGCGACCGCATGGAAACCGACCTCGACACGGCCCTTGACGTGGTGCTCGGCGCGAAAGCCCAGGGCGAGGCGCTCTCGGTCGGGCTCGTCGGCAACGCTGCCGAGGTACTCCCTGAAATCGTGCGGCGCGGCGTGCTGCCGGACGTGGTGACCGACCAGACGAGCGCGCATGACCTCCGCGTGGGCTACCTCCCCGCTGGGCACACGGTCGGCACCGCCGACGCCTTCCGCGAGCGCGACCCCGAAGGCTACGACGACGCCGTGCTCGACAGCATGGAAGCCCACATCGACGCCATGCTCGCGCTCCAGCGCGCCGGAGCCGTCGTGTTCGACTACGGCAACAACCTCCGCGGGCAGGTCGCCGACCTCCGGGGCCGCACCGAGGCGTTCGACATCCCTGGCTTCGTCCCCGCGTTCATCCGCCCACTCTTCTGCCGAGGCTCGGGGCCGTTTCGCTGGGCCGCCCTCTCCGGCAACCCGGCCGATATCGCTGCCACGGACCAGGCCATCCTCGACGCGTTCCCGGAAAAGGAGGCGCTCGCCCGCTGGATTCGGAAGGCGCAAACCCACGTCCACTTCCAGGGCCTCCCCGCGCGCATCTGCTGGCTTGAATACGGCGAGCGCGCCGAGATGGGCGCGCGGTTCAACTGGCTCGTCGAAAAGGGCAAGGTCGAGGCCCCGCTCGTGATCGGGCGCGACCACCTCGACACGGGCTCGGTCGCGAGCCCCAACCGCGAGACGGAAGCCATGAAGGACGGCTCGGATGCCATCGGCGACTGGCCGCTCCTGAACGCGCTCCTCAACACGGCCTGCGGGGCGAGTTGGGTGAGCTTGCACCACGGCGGCGGCGTGGGCATCGGCTACTCGATGCACAGCGGCATGGTGTGCGTGGCCGACGGCACCGCGAGCGCCGCGCGCCGCCTCGAACGCGTCCTCACCGCCGACCCCGGCACCGGCGTCATGCGCCACGCCGACGCGGGCTACGACCTCGCCATAGCCACCGCCAACGAGCGCGGCGTCGACCTGCCGATGGTGAATGGTGAGACGAGCCAATAACGCGTCTCAACCCCTCCCCTTAAGTCATCCCCGCGAACGCGGGGACCCACGAGGCGGACTCGTTAATGTTTGTCTTCGATGACTGCGTCCAGCGAGGTTCTACAAACTCGCTCCTGTAAATACGTTCGACTCAGCACCGCTCACCCATGCCCAAACCTGGCACTGTCTACATCCTCGCCTCCCGGCGCAACGGCACGTTGTATGTCGGCGTGACGAGCGATCTCGCGCGGCGCATCCGGGAGCACAAGCAGGGCACCATTCCCGGCTTCACGAAGCGCTACGGCGTGACGCGCCTCGTGTACGTCGAGGAGTTCGACGACATCCAGGACGCGATGGTGCGCGAGCGGCGGCTGAAGAAGTGGAACCGGGCGTGGAAGTTGGAGCTGATCGAGGAGGCGAATCCGGGGTGGCGAGATTTGTATGAGTTGGTGGTTGATGAGGCGCTATGAGCGGGCGGGCTATGCGGTGTTGTGCTAGGTCCTGGCTGGGATGGACTGATTCGTTGCTTTGCTAGACGTGTGGGTCCCCGCATTCGCGGGGATGACTGACTTCTTCCTATGGTTATCGACACAACCACCTCGGCTCTCACGATCCCGCGGCTCTACGCGGATCTCGATGCGAGCATCGCGGCGCTGCGGGCGGACGCTGGTCGGGTGGCGGCCGCGCGGGGCGTCGTAGAGGGTGCGCTTGGGAGCGGGGCGACGTACTACGGCATCAACACGGGCTTCGGCGCGCTGGCGCGGGTGCGCGTCTCCGAGGCCGACCTCGAACGGCTCCAGCACAACCTCATCGTATCGCACGCCGTCGGCGTCGGGCCGCGTGTGCCCAAGGAGGTCGCCCGACTCATGCTACGGCTCAAGGTGCATGCGCTCGGCCTTGGGCACTCCGGCGTGTCGCCTGCGACGTTCGACCGGCTGCTCGCCTTCGCCGAGCGCGACCTCGTGCCGGTGATGCCGAGCCGGGGCAGCCTCGGCGCCTCGGGCGACCTCGCGCCGCTGGCGCACCTCGCGCTGCCACTCCTCGGGCGCGGGCGCTTCTGGGACGACGACGGCAGGCACGCGCGGCCTGCTGCGGACGTACTCGCCGAGCACGATCTCGCCCCGCTCACGCTCGGCGCGAAGGACGGCCTCGCGCTCATCAACGGCACGCAGATGATGAGCGCCTACGGGGCGTTCGTGCTGGAGCGCGCGCACCACCTCGTCAAGGCCGCCGACATTCTCGCCGCGATGTCGCTCGAAGCGCTCCAAGGCTCCGCGACGCCGTTCGACCCGCGTATCCAGGCCGTGCGCCCGCATCGCGGGCAGGGCCTCGTCGCCGAGAACGTGCGCCAACTGCTCACGGGTAGTGAGATCCTGGAGAGCCACCGCGACTGCGGCAAGGTGCAGGACCCCTACTCGCTGCGCTGCGTGCCGCAGGTCCACGGGGCCAGCCGCGACGCGCTCGCCCACGCCGCCTCGGTCGTGGAGATCGAGATCAACAGCGTAACGGACAACCCGCTCGTGTTTAGCGAAGGCGACCCGCCTATCGTTTCGGGCGGCAACTTCCACGGGCAGCCGCTCGCGCTCGCGCTCGACTACGCCGCTATCGCGCTCGCCGAGCTCGCCAGCATCGCTGAGCGGCGCATCTACCTCCTCGTGGAAGGCAACGACGGCTTGCCGGTCTTCCTTATGAAGGAAACAGGCCTGAACTCCGGGTTCATGATGCCGCAGTACACCGCCGCGGCGCTCGTCTCGGAGAACAAGGTGCTCTGCCACCCCGCGTCGGTCGATTCGATCCCGTCGAGCCGGGGGCAGGAGGACCACGTGTCGATGGGCAGCGTGTCCGCGCTGAAGTGCTTCGACGTGCTGGCCAACGTGGAGCGGGTGCTCGCCATCGAACTACTCACGGCGGCGCAGGCGCTCGACTACCGCGCGCCGCTGCGGCCCGGGCGCGGGGTCGAGGTGGCGCACCAGTTTCTCCGGGACCACGTCTCCCACCGCGAGGCCGACGAGGACTTCCAGCGCGACGGCACGCGTTGCCTCGACCTCCTCCAGTCGGGTGCCCTCGTCCAAGCCGTGGAAGCGGAGGTAGGTCCCCTGCGCTGATGCCCGTTCTCACCGACATCGCCACGCTCGCGACATGCCGCGCTGAGGGCGGCCAGGCGGCCATCCACGCAATTCCCGATGCTGCGCTCGTGTGGGAGGGCGATACGATTTGCTGGGTGGGCTCCGAGGCTGAGTTGCCCGTCGAGTACGCTGCCTGGGAGCGTCAGTCCGCAGGCGGACGGCTTGTCGTTCCCGGACTGATCGATGGCCACACGCACCTCGCGTTCGGCGGGTGGCGGGCCGACGAGTTCGCGGCGCGGATCCAGGGGACGAGCTACCTCGACATCGCCCGCGCGGGCGGCGGCATCGCCTCGACGGTGCGCGCCACCCGGGCAGCGAGCGAGGACGACTTGGTGGCACGCGGTGCCGGTTTTCTCGACGCGATGCGTGCGCTCGGCGTCACGACCGTCGAGGCCAAGTCGGGTTACGGGCTAAGCGTCGCCGACGAACTCAAGACGCTGCGGGCGTACCGCCGCCTCGCAGCGTCGCAGCCGACGCGCCTCGTGCCGACGTGCCTCGCGGCCCACATCGTACCGCCGGAGTATGCCGACGACCGCGACGCCTACGTGCGACTCATCACGGACGACCTCCTCCCGCGCATCGCCGATGAGAGCCTCGCGCGCTTCTGCGACGTGTTCGTGGAGGACACCGCATTCACGCCCGACGAGGCGCTGACGATCTTTGCCGCCGCCGCCGAGCACGGCCTCCGCGCGAAGCTGCACGCCGACCAGCTCACGGACACCGGCGGCGCGGCGCTGGCCGCGGAGGTCGGTGCGGCGAGCGCCGATCACCTCGAATGCGTCTCCGACGAGGGCATCGCGGCATTGGCGAAGGCAGACGTCGTGGCCGTCTCGCTGCCGCTCGCGACCCTCTACCTGCATGTCGCCCCGCTCCCGGCGCCGCGGCTCATCGAGGCAGGCGTGGCAGTGGCCGTGGCGACCGACTTCAATCCGGGCAGCGCGCCGAGCTTCCACCTCCCCTTCGCGCTCACGCTGGCCTGCACAATGCAACGCATGACGCCTGCTGAAGCACTCAAGGGCGCGACGCTCTACGCCGCCCGCGCCATCGGCATGGAGGCCGAGGTCGGCTCGCTCGAACCCGGCAAGCGCGCCGACTTCGCGGTCATCGACGCGCCCGACGTGGACCACTGGCTCTACCACCTCCGCCCCAACGCCTGCGTCCGCACGGTGATCGGCGGCGAAACCGTCTGGCGTGGCGATGGCTCTCGTACCGATGCCTGACCTCGTCCCTGCCGACATTCCGGTTCCCGACACCGCGTCCGACGACCCGCGCCTCGGGCACTGGCTCGCCCGCCACCGCAACGCCAAGGGCGCGCGCGTGGTGCTCGTCGGTTTCCCCTCGGACGAGGGCGTACGGCGCAATGGCGGCCGCCCCGGTGCCGCGGCAGGCCCAGCGGCAATCCGCCGCGCGCTCTACGCGATGACGCCCGACGCGACGAACTACGAAGCGTTCGTCGCCCTGCTCGACCGCACCGTCGATCTCGGCGACGTGCACGTGACCGGCGACGTGGAGGCCGACCAGCAGCGTTTGGGCAACGTGCTGGCGCCGTTCATCGCAAAAGGCGTCGTCCCCATCGTGCTCGGCGGCGGACACGAGACAACGTACGGGCATGTCCTCGGCTACGTCGGGGCGGGCCTCGCGCCCGAAATCCTCAACTGGGACGCCCACGCCGACGTGCGGCCGTATCCACAGGGCTCGCATTCCGGCTCGCCCTTCCGGCAGGCGATCGAGGCCGTGCACTGCACGCGCTACCGCGTCGCCGGACTCCAACCGCACCGGACCGCGCACGCGCACGCCACCTTCGTGCGTACCCACGGCGACCTTGTCTGGCAGCACGACCTGGATGCTCCACGTGTTACGGAACTCGTCGCCGACTGCGGTCACCCAACGCTCGCCACGTTCGACCTCGACGCCGTCAACGCCGCGCATGCGCCGGGTGTGAGCGCGCCCAATGCGGCAGGGCTGTCAGCGGCGCTGTGGCTGAAGGCGGCCTACGAGACGGCGCGTTCCCTACGCTTCACCTCGTTCGACCTCGTCGAGCTAAACCCGACCTACGACGTCGATCACCGGACGGCGCGCTTCGCCGCACTCACGGTGTGGACGCTGCTGAAAGGGCTTACCGAGCGAGATTCCCTGGTGCGAGTGGGTTGAAGAGCACTGGCAGGTTACATGAGCGAAACGGAGAGGTCTATGTAATCCCTCTCGCGTAGCACATTTTGCCTCCATGTCTGCCCCTGTTCTCGTCGCTCTCGCCAAGTCACCGGCCGACCTAGAAATTGCCCGAACGTCGCAGTGGTATCGTGTACCGAAACGCTCGTTCAAGTGGGTCCGGCGAAGCTGGCCGCCCCAGTGGCTTGCGTTCTACCTGCCCCGTGCCTTCGGGGCCGAAGCCTACACAATTGCGTACTACGCTCCCGTCATCGGCGTGCGCGAGGTACCTCGATGCATTCTCTTTCCTAACGAACCGAAAGACGCCCGTAGCGCCCAACCCTACCTCCAGTTGCTCCTCGGTCCTCTTCAGACACTTCCACGTCCTATCGTCAGCCTACGTCGCCGTCGGATCTTGTTCATCCACACCTCTTGGGATCGCCTCACTACCGCGCGCGAACTCAACGACCTCTACAGTGAAAGCCCACTTGAAGACCGCCTCTGGGGAGAATTCAGAGACCTAAAGATTGCTGCGGAGCGCCAAGAAGCCGTCCGGGTCGGACGCAGCACTTACTTCCTGGATTTCGCTATCTATTGCCAAGGGGGCAAGATCGACGTAGAGGCTGATGGCGACTCGTTCCACGCCAACCCGACGAAAGCCGCCGCCGACAACCTCCGCGACAATGCCTTGGTGGCGCGCGGTTGGCGTGTGCTCCGTTTTTCGACGCGCCAGATTAATTCGACCGCACGCGACTACTGTCTGCGTACCGTGGGGGACACCATCAATCAACTGGGTGGTCTGGCTCCGTTGCCAGAGGCTTCGTACCAAGTTGGGCATCAGTTTGGCCTCTTCGCGGTGCCGAACCGAACGTAGCCCAGTTTTTCAGGATCGGGTCTACGCCGTCGCGCCGCCGCAGGACGAGCCTGCCCCGGCCGTGCAGCCGTAGCAGTGCCGCGCGACGCGGACGGAGCGCGCCTGCCAGGCTTGCAGGTTGAAGTCGCGCAGGTGCATCCGGTCGGTGTCGTGCCGGATGTTGGGGTCCTGCGTCTCCACGTCGGCCTCCATATCGAGCATCTGGTTGAAGTCGCAGTCGAAGAGGCGGCCGTCCCAGCTCACCGAGATCGTGTTGCGGCACATCAGCCCGCCAATGGCAGCGGGGTTGAACGCGTTGACGAGGCGCGTCAGGTAAGCCTCGACCTGCCCTTTCTCCATGAGCCACTCCAAGTAGCGCGAGATGGGCATGTTGTTGAGCGCGAAGAGCCGGTCGAAGGTGACGCCGTGGTGCTTCTGGAGCGCAGCCTTCCACTCCGGCTCCATCGACGCTTGGCCGCCCGCGAGGAACGCACCGACGGGGTTGGTGACGAGCGTGAGCATGCGTTTCGGGTCGCCCTGGCCGTAGCCCGCCGCGTTGAGCGCGTGCAGCGCCTCGATGGACTTGCGGTAGGTGCCGCCGCCCCGCTGCGCGTCGGTGTTGAGCTCCCGGTAGTGCGGCAGCGAACACGCCACCTCCACGCCGCGCTCGGCGAACCACTCGGGCAGGTGGCGATACTTTTTGACGCGCAGGATCGTGAGGTTGCACCGGTCGATGACGTGCAGCCCGCGCTGGACACACGCCTCGACGAAGTAGGGGAAGTGCGGGTTCAGCTCCGGCGCGCCGCCCGTGATGTCGACGGTGTGGAGGTGGCCGCCGCCCTCGGATTCGTCGGCGGCGAGGATGTGGTCGATGGCGGCGAGGCAGGCGTCGACGGCCTCGCGGTCCATGTTCTCCTCGGTGCGGTCGGGGCCCGAGTCCACGTGGCAGTGGCGGCACACCATGTTGCACAGCTTGCCGATGTTGACCTGGAAGATCTCCAGCGGCGCTGGGCGGAGCGGCAGCCACCCTGAGGCTTCCAGGTCGGCTCCGAAGTTGCCCGTACCGGTCGGGCCGCCCGTGATCTCGGGGGCACGCAGCACGCGCAGCTGCTCGGCGGGCGCGGCCAGCGGGGCCTGCCGGGCGGCGATGCTGGCCGAGCGCTTCGGGCGCGTGCCGTCAGGCTTGGGACGAACGCTACGGGCG
>JBCDFF010000215.1:0-7413 GCA_039178415.1 Bacteroidota bacterium | reverse complement strand
GCGGCCCTCGTACCGACACGGGGAGCTATCGCTGGGGCCTACGACACGAAGAAGGAACGGTGGAACGTGCGACCGACGAAGCGCCGATGGGTGCTGCGGCTGTGAGCTGCGAGACTGAAACGATGTATGCGATACCCACATAACTCCTTTGCTGAAGGCCCCTCGTTTGGTAGCCAACCAGCGGGGCCTCGCGCGACGCGCTCGTCAGTTGTCGGCCCTTAGGATCTTTCCGAAGAACCCTCTCGGCTGTGCCTGGCTGCGCGCACGCTGGACGGCACCACATCGCCGATGATCGCGCATCGCTTGCTTCACGCGCCGTGCCCATTGCCCGCTCGTTCAGGCTCCGCCGCACAAGACGACGTTCCGGATAGACCTTCAGTCGAAGATCTGCCTCGGCGGCCCGGGCTCCGCGTCGGTGCCGCTCGGCCCGGCTACGTCCTCGAACACCATCACGGGACGCCACCCGGCAGCCTCGAACGCGGGAACCAGGATCCGCTCGATGGCGACGAGTGTGTTCGCGCGGGGGGGCTCGGCGTCGAGAAGATAGCGCGCCGCTCTGTCACGCATCGCCGGGAGCAGTTGGCGGAGGGCGGCCCGTTCTTGCGCGTTGCCACTGCGGCTCTGCATCCGCGCCCAGCCCGTGTCGGTCTGCATCTCCATGGCCGTCAGGTCTGGCTCGACGGCGAAGACGGTAAGCAACGGCGCGGGCAGCACCAGCGTGTCGCCCCGAACGCGGATGGCCTCGGTCTGCAGCGTGTTCGCATCGAAGCCATAGGCCGCACGCGCTGGGGCGCGGACCCGCACCACGGTCGTCCCCAGGTCGAGGTCAAGGACGCCCGGCAGGAGCACCTTGCGCGAGCGCTGCTCTAGGTCGGTCGAGAACTCGAGCGTCCCGGTCACCACGAACGCCTCGGGGCGGTCGCGCAGCAGCGTGTCCACGACGATGGTCTGCGCCTCGGCGTCGGTTAGTCCCTCGCCTCGCATCCATGCCTGGATCGCGAGCGTCAGAGCGATCCCAAGGGCAACGAGGACCAGAGCGGTGAGAAGGAAGGCGCGGAGGCGTCGCATAAGCGCGGGTGCTGAAGGGTCCGCCTAGAAACGAGCGTGAACCCTGGGATGGTACCTGCTCTGCCCCCCATGCCCGGCGTACCCTGGCACGGGAGGCGTCTCATCAGACCGTGAGCAACACCAGAGCGATCCCCGCGAGCACGAGCCCCGCGAGGTTGTACCGGCTCATCCGTTCCCGCCACACGAGTACGCCGAGCACCGCCGCGCCCATCACGATCCCAATGTTGTTGAACGGAAACACGAGTGGTCCCGGCAGGGCGTCGAGCGCGGCAATGATGAAGGCCACGGATCCGTAGTTCACCAGCCCGAGCAGCGTCCCCCACCCTAGCTCTGACCGCGTCGGGGCCTGCCACGTCCGCAGGACCATGATCAGGACGCCGATCCCACAGGCGGCCGCGAAGAGAAACAGACCGAAGAGCGCACTGTTGTGCGTGGCGCCGTAGACCTCGCTGTAGACTTTCATGGCGATGTCGCCGAGCCCGCCGCCAACAAACAGCAAGCCAAGGACGCGCACCATGCGCCACGACGTAGCCTGTCGGGCAACGTCTGCTGGCTGTGCCGGACGCGTCAAGAGCACGAAGGCCAGCGCCGCCACACTCAGGCCAACCAATTGCCCACCGGTTGGCACTTCCGCCCACACCAACCAGGACGCCAGAAACGGCAGCACCACGGCCAGCCGCATGACCGCCGACGCCATCGCCATACCGGCTTCCTCGATGGCTAGCGCGTAGACGAAGAATCCAGCGATGAACAACGCCCCGGTGCCCACGCCGAGGGCCACGAGGCCCACGCTGAGGTGGAGGTCGCCCAGACGGAGCGTGGGGTCCGCCAGGATGAGCGCTGCCGCGACCAGGGCTCCAACGCCGTAGTTGACGGTCAGCACCGTCAGGCGGTCGAGGCCGCGCCGCGCGGCGAGCTTGAAGATGGTCGCGATGGTGAGACTGCACGCGACGGCGAGGAGGAGGGGCAGCATTCAGACTCCGGCCTACTCGACGACGGTGTAGTAGCGCAACTGAGCGGGCTCCAGCCGCACGTCGCGGACGGGGAGGTCGCCGGGGAGCTGCGGGATCGGGCTCACCGTGCCGGTCGTGTCCCGCGCGATGCTAGCGTAGGGCACAAACGCGAAGAACTCGTCGGTAGCCTGCGCTTGCGCGAAGAGGGCATCGTCCACCGGGACGCGGTAGGTGGCCGTCACGCGGCTCGGCAGCAGCCGCACGGCCTGAACGCCCGGCGGCACCCCGACCACCCGCACCGCCAACTCGCGGGTGGCTTCGGTGAAGCGATCCACGGCGACGGTGAGCTGAGTCATGCTGAGATCTACCTGTACGAGTTCCGTCAAGGTGTCCAGGAGCGCGACCTGGATGACGAACGACTGATCCAAGTCCTCGATGTCTACGGGGCGCGTGGGCCACGCGACGAGGTCGCGGAGGACAGCCCGGGCGCCAACGACGCGCACGGAGTCAGGCTGGAGGCGGGGCACTTCGAGGAACTCGTGGTTGGCGTCGAGGGCCAGGGTGCCGCGCAGCTCGATCGGGACCTGCTTCTCCGCCTCGGCGTCGAGGTCGAGCGGCAGCGTGGTCGGGGCCACGCTCTGCACGCGCACGCCGGTGGGAAGGCGTCCCATCTCGCTGGCCGCGCTCAGCAGGTTGACGCGGTCTTCGTCCGCATCCACCGTCAGCACGGGCGGGTTGCGGCTGAGCGCCAGCAGGTCCCAACCGCGTCCCTGCACGGTCACCCGGACCGGCGAGCGGGGCGGCGAGCGGAGCGCCTGCCCGTCGGGAAGCTGTCGAATCACGACGGGCATATCCACCCCGAGCGCATAGTCCTCGTCCATGCTCACGCTGAACCACAGCACGCTCGCCACGAGCAACGAGAACAGCAGGGCGAAGCCGCGGCGGCGCGCGTCGGGCCGCTCCGCCTCGCGCGGCAGCACGCTCGCCACGAGGTCACGGAACCGGTCGAAGTAGTCGTTGGCAGCCATCAACAGCATCAAGGGAAGGCGCACAAGGTACGCCGCATGCCCTCGCCCATGAGGGGCCATCCCACCCAGCGCATGCGCACGAGGCTTCGCCGCGCAACCTTGCCCCGAAGCCTCGCCTCCTGCATCAGCCTCGCCGCCGTAGGCGACTGGTCAACGCACGCAGTTCGGCCCGGGAGTACACCCCGAGGGCAAGCACGACCAGCGGGTAGCTGGCCAGCAGCGCGATCCGTACGCCCAGCCGCGGCCACGTCTCCCACGCCGTTGTGGGCTGCGCTACCATCCAGAGCGCCACGACCACCGCCACCACCGTCGACAACGCCCGCAGCGAGACGCGCAACCCGCCTACCTGCGCGGCACGTAGGAGCGTGACGGCTGCCAGGACCGCGTAGGCCGCCAGCGACGTGAGGGCGGCCCCCATGCCGCCCAGCGCCGGGATCGCCACGGCGTTGAGGAGCAGGTTGAGCACGGCGGAGCCTGCGACGACGCCCGCAATGGTCCCGGTCGCGTGGTGCGCGTAGAGGACGTTCATCCCGACGAAGTAGAGCCCATAGACCAGAAACCCGAGCGCGATGGGCAGCACGAGCGGGTCGGCCTGGAGGTAGAGCGGGTTGGGCGAGAGCCAGGCCGTCACGTCGAGCGTGAGGAGGGCGAGGCCGAGCACGCCCCAGCCCGTGACCACGGTGTAGAGCCGGGCGATGCGCCGGTGGAACGGCAACGGCGCGCCGCGCCCCTCCGCTGCAATGGCTTTCAGACCCAGCACCGAGAACGCCAAGTTGAAGCTCTGGACGAACAGCATGTTGACCACACCGCCGAACTTGGCCGCCAACCCGTAAACCGCAACCGCCTCGGCATCGGCGAAGGCCTTGAGCATGTAGCGGTCGCCCGCGTTGAGCGCGATGCTCGCGATGGCAGCAAAGGCAAGCGGCACGCCGAGCTTGAGGAGCGGGCGCACGAGGCGCAGGTCGAGGTCCCAGTGCAGCGACCGGAGCAGTCCGCCTCCGAGCAGCACCACGGCACCCGCTGCCGCAAGGACAAACCCCTGCATGACGCCGACCAGCCCCGCGCCTTCGGCCGCGAGGAAGTAGGCCACGCCGCCCAGCAACAGGCCGATCTCGGTAAGGGCGGCGAGAGCGAACAGCCCCGCCCGCTCCCGCACCCGCAACACGATGTAGGGCACGGCAGCGACCACCTTCAGCCCGGCATAAGTACCCATCAACCACACGGCGCGCGTCGCCTCGGGGTCGTCGAGCAGAAAGGCCGCCAGTGGGCGCGAGGCCGCGCCAACGGCGAGCAGCGCGACCCCGCCACAGAGCGCGGAGGCCGCCAGCGCCGTCGTCAGCAGCGCGTCGCGCCGGTTGGCATGGTCGGGATCGGTGGCGAGCTTGAGCAGGCCCGACCCGATGCCCAGACCGGCGACGATCACCAGCACCTGCGCCGTCGTTTCGAGGAGGACGAGGTGACCATACTCCGCCGCTGTGAGCAGGTCGGGGTCGAGGTAGAAGCCGAGCAGGAGCAGCCCGGCAGCTTTGACGCCCAGGTTGCTCAGCGCGTAGAGCCCCCCCTGCCCCAACAGCCGCCGAAAGAGCGAGTGCCGACTCCCGTCCGCGCTCACGCTTCCACCTCAGTCGGGACGTCGGACATCGACGCGACGGGCGTCGGAGCACCGACTAGGCCTGTGTAGAACCGCACGAGGGCGTCGCCCTCAGGAGCCCAGTGGTAGCGTTCGCGCACGGCCGCCTGCCCACGCTGTCCCATCGCTTCGGCCTCCTCGGGATGCTCCAGCAGCCACTGAATCGCCCACGCAATGCTCGCTGGGTTGAGCGGGTCCACGAGCAAGCCGCACCCGGTCCCTTCGACGAAAGGCTTGAGCTGCGCAAAGCTCGAACACACGACCGGAATCCCTGCGGCCATGTACTCGAAGAGCTTCGTGGGGTAGTTGCCGAGGTAGCGCTCAACGGGGTGAAACGTCACAACGCCGACGCGTGCCCGGTCGAGCACCTGCGCCAAGGCGGGGCGACTCAGGTAGCCGAGGTAGTCGGTGCGGGTCCAACCAGGGTCGCCCTCCAACTCGGCACGAAGCGAGGTGGGATGGAAGCTGCCACCGAGTTGGAGCCGCGCGCCCAAGCGCTCGGGCAGTTGCCCCATCCCGCTGACGACTTCGCGGATGCCTCGGACTTCGGTGATCGCCCCGACGTAGGCGACGTGCGGCGGCCGCTCGGCATAGGGCGTCGGCGCGGTCGGGATGAGTTCGTCGCGGAGCGGGAAGTTGTGGACCAACACCGGCCCATGCGCCGCGAACCGCCGCGCGATCACGGGCTCCGCCACGATCAGCCCATCGAACACACGTGCGCCGAGGGCTTCCAGCCCACCGTAGGCCGCGCCCACGAGCGGCCGGAACCGCTCGGGCACCCAGTGGAAGTACTGCGCCTGCCGCGGCACGTCTTCGTGCAGGTCGTAGACCACGCGTCGCCCGCTTGCCTTGAGCGCCAGCGCGGGCAGGAGCAGGTCGGCGTCGTGAAAGTGGAAGACGGCGTCCTTCGGCTGCGTGAGGGCCCGCTGGAAGACCGCCCACGTCGTCGTGGTCATGCGCTCTTTGCCCGAGCGCGGCGGCTCCACGGCAAGAATCTGCACGCCGTCCACCACCTCGTCGTGCGAGTGCGGGACAATGAACCGCACCTCGTAGCCCGCGCGAGCAAGCGTCCGGCACTCCTTCTGGAAGATGCGCGGGTCGCCCGCCTTGTGAGCTGTGGCGAGGTGGACGATGACGGGACGGTGAGGCATGCGGACCGGACGCGCGTGCGTTGTCGGGGGCGAAGAAGCTACGCCGACGGTGCCGCAGACGCGGACCGCTCGGCCTCGACGACGTACCACCGGGGCGTCACCCGGCGCAGCAGCGGGCGCACGCCGACCGTCCAGCGCGGCGGCGGGTTGGTCCAGCGCTCGCGCCGCACGACCTCCCACCCGGCCTTCTCCAGCAACCAATCGAACTGCCAGTCTTCGAACTCGTGGTAGTGCCGGTCCCACGAGTCCGTGGGGTTGCGGTAGGCCGACGAGAACCACAGCCGCATCGGGACCGTGACGAAGAGGCGCGGGGCGCGGACCGCGCGTAGCACGCCGAGCGGGTTGACGAGATGTTCCAAAATCTCGAACGCCGTCACCGCGTCGGCTTGCGCGCCCGCGACCGGTGCCGCGGCAACCTCGGGGTGCTCGTCGAGGTCCGCCGTGCCGGTGAAGGCGACTTCGTAGCCGCGCTTCTGCAGGCGCTCGCCGAGCGTGTTGGGCGGGCCGAGGTCGAGCAGGCGCGCGGGCGCGGGCAGCGTGGCTCCAAGAAACGCCTCGGTGCGGGCAAAGCGGCGACGGAGCGTAGGCGTCAGCGCGGAGCGGGCGGAGCTTTCGGGGGACGACATGGCGACGGGGGCAAGCGGGGCTCAACGCAGCGCGCCGAGGACGTGGGCCAGGCGGCGCGTCTGCGCTTCGCGGGTGTACGGGGCGACGGCGTCGTAGTCGGCACCGCCCTCGGGCGTTCCCGCTGCCCAGGCGGCGTAGTGGCGACGGACGAGCGATGTAAGGCCGTCGCGGTCGCCACGGGCGAGCAGCGTGCCGCCCCGCGTCTCGTGGAGTAGCGCCTCCGCATCGCCGCCGACGGGCCCGAGCGCCACCACCGGTCGCCCCGCCGCAAGGTACTCGTAGAGCTTCCCCGTGATCATGCCCGCGTCCAGCGCGAACGGCTCGACGGCGAGCAGCAGCAGCGTCGCGGCCCGCATCGCCGCGATGGCGTCCTCGTGAGGGACATACGGTTCGATGTCGGCGATAGCGTCCAGGCGGCGCGCGGCGAGGCTCGCGCGGACGGCGTCGGCTACGGAGCCTAGGAGCCTGACCCGCAAGCGAGGGATCGCCCCCTCAGCGCGTAAGTCCGCGAGTGCGTCCCACAAGGCGGTCGGGTCCCGCGTCTCGTAGAGGCTCCCCACGTGCGTGAGCGTGAACGTGTCCATCGCAAGTCCATCGGGTGCCAAACCCCTGGCCGCTAACGCATCGAGCGTGCTCCTCGTCCGTGCGTACGCGAAGTCATCGGCGTCGAACCCGTTGTGAACCACGGCGACGTCTGCGGCGGGGCGTTGTGCCAGCGCTGCCAGGTGGTGCCGCCACGTCGGGCTGACCGTGATCAGCCGCGTGGCTTCGCGCAGCACGCTCCGCTCGATGCGCCGGTCCAGCGCCGTTGCCGCCGCCGTCATCGGTAGGGCGTCCGCGAGAGCGTGGCGCGCCCACGGATCGCGAAAGTCTGCCACCCACGGCAGGCCGGTGGCACGGTGCAGCGCGCGGCCGATGAGGTGACCCGAGTGCGGCGGCCCCGACGTGAGCACGGC
>JBCDFF010000214.1:0-7463 GCA_039178415.1 Bacteroidota bacterium | reverse complement strand
GGAGGTCCCACTTCTCGAAGACGGCCTCGATCTCGGCCTCGCGGCCCTTGTGGACCACGACGAGCATCCGCTCCTGGCTCTCCGAGAGCATGATCTCGTAGGGCGTCATGCCCGTCTCGCGCTGCGGGACCCGCTCGATGTCGAGCACCATCCCGGCGTTGCCCTTCGCGCTCATCTCGCACGACGAACACGTGATGCCCGCCGCGCCCATGTCCTGCATCCCAACGAGCGCGCCTGTGCGGATGGCTTCGAGGCTGGCTTCGAGGAGGAGCTTCTCGGTGAACGGGTCGCCGACTTGCACGCTGGGGCGCTTGGCCTCGCTCTCCTCGCTGATCTCCTCGCTCGCGAACGTCGCGCCGTGGATGCCATCGCGGCCGGTCGAACTGCCGACGATGAACACGGGGTTGCCCGCGCCCTCGGCGATGGCGCTGACGGTCTCGCCGACCTTCACGATGCCGACCGACATCGCGTTGACGAGCGGGTTGCCCTCGTAGGCGTCGTCGAAGTAGACCTCGCCCGCCACGGTCGGGACGCCGAACGAGTTGCCGTAGTCCCCGATGCCGCGTACGACGCCGTCGAAGAGGTAGCGCACGCGCGGGTTGTCGAGGCTACCGAAGCGTAGACTGTTGAGGCTCGCGATAGGCCGCGCGCCCATGGTGAAGATGTCGCGCTGGATGCCGCCGACGCCCGTAGCCGCGCCCTGGTAGGGCTCGACCGCGCTCGGGTGGTTATGGCTCTCGATCTTGAACGCGCACGCCAGCCCGCCGCCGATGTCGACCAGCCCGGCGTTCTCCTCGCCCGCGCCCACGAGCAGCGCCTCACCGTCGCGCGGGAGCGTCTTCAGCACGGCGATCGAGTTCTTGTACGAGCAGTGCTCGCTCCACATCACCGAGTAGATGCCGAGTTCCACGAGCGTCGGCACGCGCCCGAGTTCGTCGAGAATCCAGCCGTATTCCTCGTCGGTCAGCCCGTGCTCCCGGGCAATCTCGATGGTGACGGGCGGCGGCGTGAACGGGGCGGGCACAGACATGGCGGTGGCGTCTGAAACAGAGAACGTCTAAAACGAAGCGAGGCGGGAGCGCGAAAACTACGCCCCCGCCTCGCAGGTCTGTCGGCTGGATGTGATGCGCGGAGGGCGGTCAGCGTGCGAGCGTCACCAGCCGCTCCTCGACGGCCCGGCCGTCGGCCACCACCCGGATCACGTAGGTCCCGTCGGGTAAGCCAGCGCCGTCGAAGCGAAGGGTGTGCGCGCCCGTGGGCAACGTCCCATCTTGGAGCACCGCCACGCGGCGACCGAGCCGGTCGAACACCTCGGCCTGGATCGCAGCCGCGCGGTCGAGTTGCAGCGAGAGCGTCGTGGCGGCGGCGAACGGGTTCGGGAAGGCTGGCGCGAGCGTGACGGCGTCAGGCAGCGCATCGTTGTCCGTCGCCGTGGGGTTGACGACGTTCATGCGCCACCCCATGAACTGGTGGATGACGCACTGGTACCATAGCTCGTCAGGGGCCGACATCGGGACCGTGAACGTGACGGCCTCGTTGCCGCTGGCCCCGTTGTTCTGCACGCCGTCGTCGTAGAAGTCGTCCCCGCCACCGGCGGCGCTCGTGGAGAGATAGAAGGGGTGGATCCCGGAGACGTTTTGGAGCTGGAAGACGTAGGTCTGGCCTCGGACGAGGGTAAGCTCGTTGGCTTCGACGCGGTCGATCACGTAGCCGTCCGGGTGGCCCTGACCGCTGTAGGGGTGCGCCGACGTCTTGCGCAGGACCGCAACGGTGAATGTGGTGACGTCTTGGGCCTGGGCTGGGAGGCTCGTCGGGACGAGGAGGAGGAGGGCGAGGGCCAGCAGGGCCCCGCGCGAGCAGTAGAGCACGGTCATGGGCGGATGGGCTGAGCGGAAAGGCATACGGAGAAGGGAGTCCTTCGAAGCAGCACGCGACGAGAGGTTCCTTCGTCCAGACAGCACCTATGCCATGGCCTATGCCCAGTCGGGAGCCTGGGGACCGTCCACCTAGGCCGTCGCCACGCGGCCCTGGTTGGCGCGCTGCGTCCAGTCGGCGGCCCCCTCACCTGCGGGCACGAGCGGGTCGAGGCCGGCCACGCCCTCGATCACGCTGATGACGCGCGCCTCGGCCTGGGCGACCCAGTCCCGAAACGGTTCCGGATCGGTCGCATGGGTCGGGAGGTAGGCCATGAACTGGTCGAGGTCGAGCGAGGGCGCGGTGATGCCGCCGCTGCGCTGGACGGCGTCGAGGGCGTTCCACTGCTGCTCGATGTGGCCGCGCACGGGCACCATGAAGAGCGGCTTGCCGAGGAGCATCGCCTCGCTCACCGACTCGAAGCCCGCCGTGCAGACGACGCCCCGGCAGCGCGCCATCTTCTCCAAGAACTTGACGCCGGAGAGGTGATGGAACGTCAGCGCGTCGTTGTAGGCCCACGCGTCCGGCGTGTCGGTGCGGTCCCAGAAGCAGTGCATCCGGACGCCCGGGTTGCGGTCGCTCCAGACCATGAGGTCCTCGCCCATGGCGGCTTCGAGGAGGTAGACGAGCAGGAAGTCCTCCGTGTCGCGCGTATCGACCAGGTCGAACACCTCGTCGCGCAGGATCGGCGGGACGACCGCGATGCCCTCCGTCGGGAGGTCGTTGGCCTGGTAGAGCGAGAGGCCGATGCGGGCCGCCGCGCCCATCGACGTGAACCGCGTGTAGAGTTGCGCGCCGCGTCGCTGCGCCGCGTTGCCTGCGCCGAACGGGTAGCTCGGGTGCAGGAAGAGAAACTGGTGCCCGACGGTCACGACGGGCGCGTCGGGGCGGTAGAACTTGGTGTAGAGGCCCGTCAGGCCTTCGTAGAAGCTCACGATCACATCCGGCTGCTCGGCCGTGACCACCTCATGGATGGTCGCGAGCGAGCGGCGGTAGGAGTCGAGGCGCTTCAGGTTATACCACACCGTCGGCAGCGTCCGGATCGTCGCGTCGCCGTCGCCGGTGACGAAGTTGGGGCTGTCGAAGCAAGTGACGGGCGTCGCCATGCCCTCCTCGAAGAAGGCGGGCACGATGCGGCGCTCGCTGCGCCCGACGAGCGTGTGGACGACCTCGTGGCCGTGGGCGGCGAGCATCTGGCGGACGGCCAGCGCTTGCGTCATGTGGCCGCGGCCTTCACCCTGGACGATGAACAGCACGCGGAGGGCGCGGTCGTAGGAGGCACGGTGCATAAACAGGACCTCAAATAAGCTGGGGCTCGAGATGAGCGAGGGGACGGGGCACAAACCCAACGTACTCGCAAGAGCCGATGTGGGAGGTTGGGTGAGCGAGTGTGCTCACGCTGCTGTCTCAGCAGGGGTAGTCTCAGGCGGAAGGAGGACCGGCGGCTCAGTGGCGAGGCCATCGCCGACGGGGGGCTGCACGCGGTTGCGGAGGGCGCGCACCTCGTCGGGCATCTTGGGCGTGCGCCACGTCAGGAGTTCGAGGCGCCCGTCGTGGTGCTCCGCGAGCGCTGTGCAGGACTCGACCCAGTCGCCGCAGTTCGCGTACACAACGCCGTCAATAGGCCGTAGTTCAGCCTTGTGGATATGTCCACACACGACGCCGTCCACGCCGCGCTCTTTGGCGAGGGCTGCCACGGCGTCCTCGAAGTCGCCCATGTATTGGACGGCCTTCTTGGTCTTGCCCTTGAGGTAGGCCGCGAGCGACCAGTAGGGCAGCCCGAACGCCTTACGCGTCCGATGGACGACGGTGTTGAGCAGCAGCGCGAGTTCGTAGGCGCGCGCGCCGAGCTTTGAGAGCCACGGTGCGTAGCGAACGGCCCCGTCGAACTCGTCGCCGTGGAGGACGAGCAGTCGCCGCCCGTCGGCGGTCGTGTGGAGGGCGTCGCGCATCACGTCGATGCCGCCGAACTGGAGGCCAACATAGGCCCGGGCGAAGGCGTCGTGGTTGCCAGGGATGTAGATCGCGCGGGTGCCCTTGCGGACGCGCCGCAGGATCTTTTGCACGACATCGTTGTGGAGCTGCGTCCAGGTGAACGAGCGCTTGAGCGCCCAGCCGTCGGCGATGTCCCCGACGAGGTAGAGCGTGTCGGACTCGTTGTGGCGCAGGAAGTCGAGAACGAGTTCGGCCTGGCTGCCGCGGGTGCCGAGGTGCAGGTCCGAGATCCAGAGGGTGCGGTAGCGCATCCAGCGGGTGGTGGGAGAGACAAACAATCGACGCCCCCAATTTTGCACGCGCGTGTGAGGCGATGATTACCGGAATGCGACCCTTCTGTTATGGATCAGCGGGCCTGGGTAATGCTCCCATAATCTGCCCATACGCGCCGATAATGGCGATTTCGTGCAGGAAGCGCTTCGTGCCGAGACGCATTTTCTCCCGCAGGTCAAAGTGATTTTTAGGCTTCCGGCTCCTCGATCGAGAGCGTTGAAAGCCGTGTGCGGTCGAGCGTGAGCCGCGTCACGTCGGGGCGGCTGTAGTGGCCCACCGGGTCGAAGTTCTGCCGCTCGCCCCGCACCACCGCCGCGTCGATCTCGGCGGTCCATACGCCCTCCTCCGCAGGCAACGGCGCGATCACCCACGAGCCGTCGGGCGCGGCCAAGCACGAGCCGCCGTCGGTCATGGCCTCGGGCAGCGCGGCTACGACCTCCTCGTAGTGCGGCGTGGTCGGCGCGAGATCACTCGGGCGGTAGAGGCCCGAGACGGAGAGCACGTAGGAACGGCCCTCCTTGGCGAGGAAGGGCGTGATGTCGTGCGTGTTGCGCGTGCTGCCGGGCCACACGGCCACGTGCAGCGTCTCGCCCTGCGCGTAGAGCGCGGCGCGTGGCAGCGGCATCCAGTTCTCCCAGCAGTTGAGCCCGCCGACCGTGAACGGGCCGAGCCGGTGCGTCCGCAGTCCGTGTCCATCGCCCTGCGCCCAGACGAGGCGCTCCTCGTGCGTCGGCCGCAGCTTGCGGTGCACCGACTGCACCGTGCCAGTCGCATCGATATAGACGAGCGAGCAAAACAAGCTGTGCCCCCGTCGCTCCCGCTCGATGCAGCCGAGGTAGACGGCGATGCCACGCTCTCGGCACAGCGCCCCCAGCGCGTCGAGGTGGCCTGCTGAGAGGTCCACGGCCTGGTCCACATAGTGCCCGTAGAGCGCCTTCTGGAGCGGGTCGTTGAAGGCCGCGCCGCCGGTGAAGTCGACCCACGCCGGGTAGCCTGGCACCAGCGCCTCGCCGAACGCGACGAGCGCCGCGCCTCGGTCGGCAGCCTCAGCGGTAGCGTCTAGCACCTTCGCGAGCGTGGCATCGCGGTCGAGCCACACAGGGGCGAGTTGGGCGAGGGCAACGGTGAGCGTGTAGGACATGGGGCGGAGCAGGTGGATGGGGGGGTCGAGACGCGGCAGAGGCGCCGCATCATACGTGCGGGCAGCCCAAGCTCGCGCCTAAAGCACCGAGGTATCAGTGCCGATACCACGGCTGTGCGGCCTGACCACCGGCCGCATACGGAACGGGATCGTTCCCGATCTGGCTCCTGAACACGCTCGCCCCAGTCCTCGGCCTCGTCATGGCTGCGCTCGACATGGCATTCCCTTTGCGCCCCACCTCCTCGAACACCGCACCGGAGGCGGCTCCGCTCGTCACCGTCCTCTCCGTCAACTACAACCAAGCCGAGGTCACCCGTGCCCTACTCTCGTCGCTTCGCGCGGTTACGTACCCGCGCACGGAGGTTGTCGTCGTTGACAATGGCTCGCCGAAACCGGGCCAGGCAGCGGCGATTGCAACAGGATTTCCTGAGGTCCGCGTCCTCGCCCACCCCACCAACGACGGCTTTGCAGGCGGCAACAACGTCGGCATCCGCGTTGCCGAAGGGGACTACGTCCTCCTTTTGAACAACGACACGGAGGTGGAGCCGGGCTTCCTGGAACCGCTCGTCGCGGCGATGGAGGCCGACCCGAGCCTCGGGCTCGCGAGCCCGAAGATTCGCTACCACCACACGCCGGACACGATCCAGTACGCCGGCTGCGGCCCCATCGACCCGCTCACGATGCGCGGGCACACCACCGGCCACAACGAGGTGGACCGCGGCCAGCACGACACGTCGGGCATCACCGACCTCGGCCACGGCGCGGCGCTGCTGATCCGGCGCACGGTGCTGGAGGAAGTCGGCCTGCTCCCAGCGCTCTACTTCTTGTACTACGAGGAGCACGATTTCGCCGCGCACGTCGCCCGCGCGGGCTGGCGCGTGGCCTACGTCGCCGAGTCGGTCGTCTACCACAAGGAGTCGATGACGGTGGGCAAGGAGAACGCGCTCAAGACGTACTACATGACGCGCAACCGGCTGCTCTACCTCCGGCGCAACGTCCATGGCGCGACGTTCTGGCTTGCGCTGGCCTTCGTGCTCGGCGTGGCGCTGCCCAAGCACACCGTGGTCTACCTGCTCCGCCGCCGCTTCGACCTCCTCTCGGCGCTGTGGCGCGGGACGCTCTGGCACCTCGGCCGCCTCGGCCACCGTCCTGCCATGCACGGATTGCCCCGGTTGGAGAAGCGCGCACCGGTCGAGGACCTCACACCCGAGGCGATGGTCCCCGCATGACCCGTCGTCCTGCGCGTTCGCGGCGGCTCGTCCTGCTGGTCTTCATGCTGGGCGTCCTCGTCGTCCTACTGGTCTTGCCCGTGCGCACGACGCTCGTGCGCGCCGCCCTGCTGGTAGGGAGCAGCACAGCGCTCGGACTCGCGCTGAGCTTGGCTCCCCGCCTCGTCCGGCGTGGCCTTGGAGCCGCGGGCGTGGTGGCAAGTCTCTGGTTTCTGTTACCCATCGGAGGTTCGGCCAACCCTGACCGGGTGCGTTCTACCTACATCGCCTATGTGGAGAGCCGCCTGGATACGCGCTACGTCTGGGGCGGCGAAACGCACCTCGGCATCGACTGCTCGGGGCTGGTTCGGCTCCCGCTGGCGTCGGCGTTGCTCCGAGAAGGTCTGCGCACGGGCGATTTCGGTGCGCTCACCCGCGCAGCACGTCTGTGGTGGTTCGATGCGAGCGCTGCGGAGCTCGGACGCAGCTACGGCGGCCAGACCGCCTCGATCGGCACCTTTACGAGCACGAAAGCCGTCCCGGCCGACACCCTAGCCCCTGGCGACTTCGTCGTCACCACCGACGGGCGGCACGCGATGGTCTATGCTGGGGGCGTGCGGTGGATCGAGGCCGATCCAGCGCTGGAGCACGTCGTCGAACTCGACGCGCGCACCGACGACAACGCGTGGCTCCGGCTGCCCGTCCAGGTCATGCGGTGGCGCGTGCTTGAAGGCTAGCCAGGACCCGCGCGGTACGCCGCAACGACGGCTTCAGGACCGTGGGCCTCATCTTTGCCCAGCGACCACGGCCGCGCGGCGGAAGCCGTGGACGGCGCGCTGCACCGTCTCGTCGACGTAGGCCTCGAGCGGGATCTTGACGTCGAGGCGGTGCGCCATGGCGAGCGAGACGGCCCCGTGGAGCGTGGCCCAGAG
>JBCDFF010000213.1:0-7465 GCA_039178415.1 Bacteroidota bacterium | reverse complement strand
CAACTGGATCTCGAAGACGCTCGTCGCCGACAACTACTACGCCTACGCGGACTACCGCTACCCCGGCCAGCCGTGGGAAAACCCGATGGCCTACTGGGAGGAGTCGCCGATCTCCGTCGTGAGCAACGTCGAGACGCCGACGATGGTGATGGTGGGCACCGCCGACCTGCGGACGCCGCCCTCGGAGGCGCGCCAGTTCTACCACGCGCTTCGCCTGCGCGACATCGAGACGGTCTACGTCGAGATCCCCGGCGCGCCGCACGCCATCTCGAGACGCCCCAGCCAACTCGCCGCGAAGGTCGCCTACGTCCTCGCCTGGTTCGACCGGTATCGTGGGGACGACAGCAGAGACTCCGAGGACTGAGGGTGCATCGCAGCAGGTCTTACTCCCCCCGCTTGACACGCCTGGACGGCGGTCAAGCTGTCCCCCTCACGCGTGAGGGGGACAGTTTTGGTTGACGCAGGAGCATAGCGACTGTCAACCGAAACGGGGGGAGCCGAGCGGAGCATGGAGTCTGCAAAGAAAAACGGATCGATGAACGCTGAACTCCGCGAACTCTACGAGGCCGACTACCGCGACCACGGTCAGGGGCTGCAGCACAGCACGCCGGAGTACGACGCCATGCGCGCCCGCGACCGCCAACGTCGGCAGCGCGCGGCGGAGATCATGGCCGAGATCATGGCGGGCGAGAACAGCGTGGCGGCAGAGGACTACTACCACGCCGCCTGGCTCTTCAACCACGGCGACACGCCCGACGACGCCCGGCAGGGCCACGTGTGGGCGAAGCAGGCGGCCGAGCTTGGACATCGTCCCGCGCGGTGGCTCGCCGCGGCGGCGTACGACCGGGCGCGGATGTACAGCGGCCAGCCGCAGAAGTACGGCACGCAGTTCGTCCCCGACGGCACGCGCCACCGGCTGTGGGACGTAGAGCCCGCCACCACCGACGCCGAGCGCGCGGCGTGGGACGTCCCACCGCTCGCCGACCAGCTCCGCCGGGCTGAGGCGATGACGCAGGCCGAGCCGCCCGGCCCCATCGGCGAGGGCGCGCCGACGTGGCTCACGGACGCCATCGCGCGGTGGAGGGCCGAGGAGGCCGCGTAGCCTTGGTGCCCACGGCACGGCTCACGTGTGACACGGTGGCGACACTCCGCGTATGGAGGTTTATTCCTCGATACGTTCATCGTCCACGCTGGCCTCGCGGCTTGCAGACACGCTCCGTGTTTGCTCCTGCATCGCCTGGCGCCCCGTAGCCCGTCTCGCCCATGGCCCTCGCCGCCGCCACCCCCGTCCTGCGCATCTTCGACCTCGACACCGCCCGCGCGTTCTACGTCGACTTCCTCGGCTTTACCGTCGATTGGGAGCACCGGCACGATCCGTATCTGCCGGTTTACATGCAGGTGTCCCGCGAGGCGTGCGTGCTCCACCTCACCGAGCACCACGGCGACGCGGCCCCTGGTGCCGCCATCCGGATCGCGTCGGGCGACCTCGACGCACTGCATGCCGAGTTGGCTGCCAAAGACTACCGCTACGCCCGGCCCCACATCGAGGACAAGCCCTGGGGCACCCGCGAACTGGTGATGTGGGACCCGTTCCACAACCGGCTCACCTTCGTGGAGACGGTTGGGGCGTGAGTTGGCCCACCTGCCACGCAGACAAGGCCGACGTTACTCTATGTCGGCATTACGCACAAATTGTAAGCAACCTAGATGTGCGTCGTCTGCCTGCAAGGGCGCGGGCGGATGGCGAGCGACGAGCGTCCGGACGTGTCGCGTGCCACTTCGAGAACCGCAGCGGCAAGACTGATCCTGTAGGACTTAAATTAATGCCGACAGGTATTGCTAGAATAGCAACTTAGGAGGCTTGCAAATTAAATCCAAAAATCTATGTTTGTTAACTTAAGGCCGATAAAAGTCTAGACTCAGTCTAAGATGCTCGCTGCGAGGCGCGTTGTCCTATTTCGATTGTCGTGCGATATCAGAATAGGACAAGGTTTTCAGAAAATGCAACGGGTGCCGCGGCTGTCTCAGTTCGGTTCCGGAGACGAGACTCATTCTCAGAAGCGTATTTGTGGCGCAAAATTGGACAGGAGGCTGGCACCCCAACCCGACCCCTTCCGACAACGCCCCGAGCTCTCCAGCCATGGCCTCCACGCTCTACGCCCTTATTGCCGTTTTTGCCTTCTCCATCCTCGGTCTCACCCTCCATCGCCATGTGAACGACACTGAGCGAAACGCGATCACGAGCGAGCTTGAGAGCGCCGGGCTCGATGTGGCGCTCGCGTGGGCCAACCGTGTCAAGAACTACGCCTTCGACGAGGCCGACGTGGGTGTGCTGGGCATGCGCGCCGAGGGGGACGTGAACGGACTGGCCGCGCCGACCAACCTCGGCCCCGAAGCCGGCGAGGCCGACCCCGCCACATTCGACGACGTGGACGACTTCAACGGGTATGCCTTCGTGGTCAGCCAGCCGGTCGGCAGCGGCGTCCAAGACTTCGCGGTGTCCTTCGTGGTGCGCTACGTCGACCCGCTCGACTTCCAGGCGGGCAGCACCGCAACGACGACGGCCAAGGAGGTCGCCGTGGTGGTACGGGCCGTCGAGGCGGCGTCGGACCGCCCGCCCGTGGTGGCGAGCCTCGCCGTGCCGCTGACGCCCGCCAAGCTGTTCCTGCACCAATAGCCGTCCCCTCCGCCTGCCGCTGTTGGGCCGTCGCCGCTGCGCGGTTGGCCTCCACTGTCCCGTTGCCGCTATGCACGTTCTCCTCGACCACCTCTCGGCGATCATCGTCGGGACGATCTTGCTCACGGCGCTCGTCGTCTTTCAGATGCGCGAGCGGCTCAACAGCGTCGATGAGGCGATGCGCTACGAACTCCAGGCGGAGGGCGAGGCCGTCATGAGCACGGTCAGCCAAGACCTCAACAACCTCGTCACCGAGGCCGAGGCGAGCACCCTCGGGCTCGCCGTGCTGCGCTGCAGCCTCGAACGCCACCCCGACGGCATCGTGAAGGCGCTCGCGTGCCCGGGACAGATCGAGACGAGCGCCACCACCAGCGCGCCGGGGACCGTGCGCTACTGGACCCAGCCCGACGGATCGTCCTACGCCGTCGGCGACTCCGTACGCACCGCCTACACCCTCCACCGCGACATCGACACGGCCAGCGGCACGCACAGCCAGGCCGTCGCGCAGGCGGTCGTCGGATTCGATGTCACGTTCTTCGGGGCTGCTGGAGCGCAGGTGACCGACGGCCAGGCGCCCGCCGACCTCCACGCGCTGCGCTTCCGCCTCGAACTCGCAAGCAGCGGCGCCGACGTGCTCGCCAGCGACCAGGCGGCCGAGCGGAGCATCAACGTCGCGCAGTTCGGGCACACCGTGCGCCCGCCCAACCTGACCTACCTCGAGCGCTCGGCCAGCGGCGGCTTCGTCACCGGCAACTCGCCGGATCCCTCCGAGACGTCCACGACGCAGTGGTACTCGGGCGGCGAAAGCGGCACCGATGACAGCGACGACGACGACGACGACGACTGATCCGCCACGCCCCCTCCGCCGCCCCTTCCATCCACACCACCCCTGCCATGGGACGCTTCCTCGTGCTCATCGTGGTCGTAGCTGCCGCCACGACCGCCTCGACCTTGCTCCGCGACACCTCCACGCGGCTTGGCGCGCAAGGCAAGCACGCGGCCACGCACGACCTCGCCCTCGCCCGCGAGGCCGCCGACGCCGCTCACACGGCCGTCCTCACCGCGATGCTACGCGGCGGGCAGCTCAACAGCGACCTCCCGCTCGACCAGACGTTCGAGATCGACGGGCGCGACGTCCGCATCGACCGGTTCGAGACGCGCGGCGACACCGTCTTCTTCGCCGTCACGGGCCTGAGCGGCGGCAGCGAGCACACCATCACCAGCAACTACCTCGTCAGCGACGTCGACTTCCCCGGACCGCTCTGGGTCGACGCGCCCTACGCCACGGCGACGCTCAGTCCGCTCGCCACCGTCACGGGTCTCGACGACGAGGGCGGCACGCGCGCGAGCTACCTCGACTACAGCAAGCTCTACGACTACCGCCTCGACAACATCCTCAGTGCGACGACGCTGATGAGCGATTTCCAGGCGGCGCTGAGCATCCCTGGTGGTACGCGCCTGGGCCTTGACGCCCGGCAAGGCCTGGAGCCGGTGCTCGACCTGTACGACACGCCGAGCTTGGTGGAGCTCTACGGGGATATCCTCTCGGCGTTCAACAGCCAGGACGTGGCGTTCGACGCCGCGACCACGCTCGCGAGCAGCCAGGTCTACGGGCAGCGCGGGAGCCGCAGCGTGCGCGACGCCCGGATCGTGCGGGTGGAGGGCGACCTCCGGGTCCCAGCAACGTTGACCCTAGAGGGCAACGGGGTGCTCCTGGTGGAAGGCAACCTCGTGGTCGAGGGGACGCTGCTGTGGGACGGTCTCGTCTACGTCCGCTCGTTCGAGCAGGAACTCGCGGTGACGGCCACGAGCGGGACCGTCGAGATCCGGGGCGCGCTCATCGTCGAGCAGGAGGCCCCGCCGCCGGGCGGCCACATGGACCTCACGATCTTCCGCGACCTGACCGGCCAGTGGACCCAGCCCAGCGGCGAGATCGACATGTACTCCAACGCGTGGACCCAGCACACCCACCGCAGCGAGCGCTTCATCCCCAACCGCCGCGTCGTGCTGCTCGACCGGGACGGCGGCAACCCGCACGAGGCTTACACGCGGTTTGCGGAGACGCTGGGCAGCCTCAGCGCCACTGACCAGATCTTCTTCGAGTTCGACAACCTGGACTACGACGGCCTCGCCAACTTCCGCCTCGCCGCCGAGGACACGCTCCGCATCGGCTCGATCAACGGCGGCTTCGGCGGCTTCTCGGCCAACGACGTCACCCAGCACCGCACCCGCGCCTTCGAGGTGCAGGACGTCGACGAACTCGTGGTGGACGTGCAGAGCCTCCGCCTCCTCAGGCACCACTTCGACGACGAGGTGACAGCGGATCCCGAGGCGGACTGCACGTGGGACACCTACCCGTGGCAGGCGGGGTGCGTCCCGCTCAACTGGCCCTTCAACACCAAGTGGCTCGCCGACCGCGGCGGGGCGCTCCGGGTGAAGCTCTACCGCGAGACCCTCTTCGCCGAGGAGTTCCTCTACGAGGCGGTCTTCTACTGGCACCGGCGCGGCGCCTGGGACACCGCCGAGCGCGACGCCGAGATCGCTGCTGACCAGCAGTGGCGCACCGACATCGAGAACGGGATGGTCTACGGTACGGCCCTCAACTTCGGGCCCAACGTGAGCCTCGTGTTCGACCAAGCGCGTCTGGAACCGGCGCTGCGTCGCCTCGGCTACTCGGCGGACAACATCCGGCACCTCGCCTCGGAAGCCCAGAGCGAGACCTCCAGCGAAAAGGCGGCACGGATCGAGGTGCTAGAAGCAGTGGGCTCCGTCACCTTAGAGTAGGCGGATGGAGTCGCAAGGTCGAGGCACCAGGTGCTCGGCTCCGTCGGCTCGCTCTCGCGCATCAACGCCCGGGCCGGGCCGACATTTCGCCTCGACTACGGGGGCATGCCGGGCGCCTGCGACGCAGTAGCCTATCGGGTGACCGAAGACAACAAGACGGGGGCGATCCCCTACACGAAGGCGCTCAGCCCTGTGACGGCGCGCCCGACGATGAGCGTGTTCATCTCGTGGGTGCCCTCGTAGGAGTAGACCGCTTCGGCATCCGCGAAGAGCCGCGCCACGTCGTGCTCCAGCAGGATGCCGTTGCCGCCGAGCAGCATGGCGTAGCGTCGTAGCTTGTCTGCATGCTCCTGTATCTCGACTCGTGTGCCCTCCAGCGTCCTTTCGACGACCAGGCGCAGCTGCGCGTTCGCACAGAGACAGACGCTGTACTGAACGTGCTGTCCTTGTGTGAGAGCGGCACCCTGCGCCTCGTTGCTTCGAGCGTGCATGCTATCGAAAATGCTCGGTGTCCTTTTCCTGATCGTCGCGCCCATGTAGAGGACGCGCTGGCCCTGGCTGAAGTCTACATGCCGACGGAACAGGGGGTCGTGCGACGGGCGCGCAGCTACGAGACAGACGGCATCAAGGCGCTCGACGCGTTGCACCTGGCAGCGGCGGTCGAAGCGCGTGCTGATGTCTTCTGCACGACAGACGATGTCTTGCTAAAGCGGGGGCGCGAGACGAACACCGAGGGTACGGTGGTCGTATCGCCCCTTGAATTGATCCTTCGGCTACGCTAGAGCACTACCCATGACTCGACCCCTGGTGGACATCAACCGAGACGGCCACGCGGCACTCGTGCGCGCGCTGGGCGTGGTGGACGCGTTTCGCTTCCTCCGCCAATTTGACACCGGACGCGGCGACTACACCGCCGAGCGCCACACCTGGATCGGAGAGGTTTCGCTCGACGACCTCGTCGCAGAAGCACGTGAGATAGACGCACAACGCGAAGTTGAGTAAGCCCGCCAAACGAACGCGCTCCACTCCGTAATCGCGCTCCTGTCATGGAGTGCCGCGAGAGGCGGCCACGGAAGATGGCAAAGCAAAAGCCTTTACTCAAACTCGTGCTGATATTGCTCGCGGCGGGATGTGCTAGTACGCAACCAGACCCGCGGGCTCACCTATTCGACACCTGCTACAATCAAACGTGTGTGTGGGAGGCATCCAAAGACGCTTTCCCGGTGCTGTCAACAGGACCAGGCCAGGCAGCCCTGCGGTTTTGGGTGGATAGCAACAGCACGGAAGTCCGAATGCTGGAAGTCCAGCGCAGCCAGAGCGCGTGCGCAGCGACGCTCTACTCCATGGGCGTCTATTTCTCTCGAAGCCTCTTTGGCAAAGAGCGGCGCGAGTCCGTGTTCGACACAAGTCACGTCGAAATCACGACGGACTGCGATCAACTGTTTGCTCAACTCGAGGCGCTGAATGTCAGCAGCCTACCCGACCGGAGGCATACGCGGTTCGACCCCTATGCAGGGCACCATTGCCCCTACCTCGTTTATCGATTGGAAGTCTCACTGAACGAGAACGAGCACGACGTGCAGTTTTGGTCGCTGGGTCCAGGACAGACGCAAGACGGTGATATGCAGGTCTACAAGTCTATCGAGTCGCTACTCTACGAAGCCGCCCCTGTGCTCTATGGGCGGCTTCGCATCTCCCCTTTTTCAGCGTGCTTCTATCAAGACGCTGAGTGACGTCACACAAACGCACTGAGCCCTGTGACGGCACGGCCGACGATGAGCGTGTTCATCTCGTGGGTGCCCTCGTAGGAGTAGACCGCTTCGGCATCCGCGAAGAGCCGCGCCACGTCGTGCTCCAGCAGGATGCCGTTGCCGCCGAGCAGGCCGCGCCCGATGCTGGCCGTCTCGCGCATCTTGCTCACGCAGAACACCTTGGCGAGCGACGCGCGCGGGTGGAGCGCCTTGAGGTCGTCGTAGAGCGTGGCGAGCTGGAGCACCATGCCCT
>JBCDFF010000212.1:0-7479 GCA_039178415.1 Bacteroidota bacterium | reverse complement strand
TGGATAGGGAGATGAGCTTGCAGGGCGTGGTGGAGGGCGGTAGACTCGGACACGGATCGGGGTCGGGTGAGCGTGCTTTTGCTTTGGTGAGCTTCAAGCTAGCTCGCTCCGGCTTCCGATCCTGTTTTGTCGTGTACCTAGGCTTCGACATGATGCTGGTGCAAGTAGCAGGCAGGCGAGACATCTCTCCAGGCTTCCTCATCCACGATAGCCACCTGTTCGACGCTGTAGACGAGCGCCAGAATGAAAAAGCCTGGGCTTACGGAGCAGCGATGTCCGAAGCTCTCGGCTTCCAGTACATCGTGACTCTCAACTCGGATCAGATACCCGCTGTATCCGACCGCGAGACCGAGTTTGATATCCATTCCTTCGTGCTCGAGCCGGGGTTGAGTGATGGCGACGGCGGCGGGCTCTTCGGCTTTGAGTTCGAATAGGGCGCTCGTTTCACAGCGGAAGCCTCAGAACCTGGAATCATTCGGTGAATAGGACCGTAGAGCGATTATGTCCGATCTGACATAAAGCAACAGTGGAAGTAGACGATAAACCTATCGTCTGGCTCAAGGGCGAGGTGAAGACGCCGCCGTTCAGCCAGGAAGCCTGCATCGAAGCGGGTGTGCTGCTTCGCCGTCTCCAGCGCGGCGAGTCGCTCTCGCTTCCCCACTCTCGCCCAATGCCGGTAATCGGCAAGCGCTTCCACGAGCTGCGCATCAACGACAAGAGCGTCACGTGGCGCATCGTCTACCGCACCGACCCCGATGCCATCGTGATCGCGGACGTGTTCGCCAAGAAGACCCAGAAGACCTCGAAGCAGACCATCGCTACCTGCCGGGCCCGCCTCGACGCCTACGACGCGGCCACTGCGGACTAGCGCTCTCTCTGACTGTTTCCTCACCAACACCGCGTACCGATGGACGACGCCAAGCGCAAGAAGCTCGAAGCTGCCGGATTCCAGGTCGGCACTGCCGCTGAGTTCCTCGACCTCACCGATGCCGAGGCCGCGCTCGTCGAGTCGCGCCTGGCCCTTGCTGATGCGATCCGTTCCACGAGGGAGGCCTCGGGACTGAGCCAGGCCGATCTCGCCAAGCGGGTGCGGTCGAGCCAGTCGCGCATCTCGAAGGCGGAGCAGGGCGACCCGAGTATCTCAACCGACCTCATGCTCCGGTTCCTTTACGGCGCCGGCGCACGGCCCGAGACTGTGCTCTCCGAGCGCGTTCTCCGTCGGACAGGGCTGTCAACGACCTCAGCCCGGCAGAAGGAAGCAGCTTGACATCGAGCAGGCTCCCTCTGGAGGAGGCTTGGGAGGCGGGGCATACATGGGGCATAGTCTTGTGCAAGCAGTTGCACCATGTTGCATTTCAGAGGGCCTCGAACCGTAGCTCTTTCGCTCAATTCAGCGATTCTGGAGGGGTTCCGAGGAGGGCCACATACGGGGATGTAACAATCGCACTGCAAAGGTCAGTGGTTCGAATCCGCTTAGCTCCACACCCCGCAAAGCGCTCCTCAGACGCCGCCAAGGTCGATCTGAGGGGCGCTCTCGCTTCAGGGCAGCACCTCACGCCTGGGGTCTGTCTGAGAGTCGGTCTCTGGGCTGCACCTTGTCCCGAAAACCGTTGGCTGCGCTCCGCTGCACCGCCGCAGCTTCGCTACGGTTGCTGTAGTGCGCAAGCGGTTTGCGCGCCTTGCCAGCGCGTTCCGATCCGTCGGTTCGCCTTCCCATATCGAATCTCAGACGAGGCCTAGTGTGCGACGGACAGACGGCCCGTCTCGACCCCAAGTGCCGTCTCCGTGCGCCACAGGTAGATTCCGCGCGCCAACTCCTGGGTATCTAGGCGCAGCGCGTGCCAGCCTGGCCCCAGACGCCGGTCTACGACGGTGACCACGCGGCGGCCGGTGAGGTCGTAGAGCGCCACTCGGACCGGGCTCTCCGTGGCAAGATAGAGCCGCAGCGTTGCGGCGCCCCGGTGCGGATTCGGGTAGACCTCGACCATGAACGGCGAGGCGGGTTCAACTGCGGTCGATGCTGGAGGCCCCGCCCCGATAGAGGGCGAGGCCTCTGCTGGCTCCGTCGGCGTCCACGGAGGGCTGCCCGCAGCCTCATCGGTTACCGCCGTATCCCGCTTGGTGGTCTCTGCAACGGAGGAAGCACCTGTGTCCTCGGCCAGGGGGGAGGCGGCTCGCTCGTCTGCGGCCCCACCGAGCGCCGGCTCCGCGTCGCGCAGGGCCTCGCGTGTGCGTTCGTCTGTGGCTGGGTTGCCCGGCGGACGTGCTGCGTCTGAGCGTGGCGTGGCATCGGCTGTGCTGCCGGGTGCCTCGTCGGTGACCGCAGCTTTGCTGGCCGCCTCAGCGTCCAAGACAGCCTCGGTGCGAGGTGCCTCGTCGGTGCCTCGTCGGCCCGCCAGGCTCGTCGCGATAAACAGCGTGCTCTCGTTACCTGCCACATCGACGGCCACGACGGTCCCCTCGCCCGGCCGACGGTTGGTGGGTTGCACCCGGAAGGAGACGACGGACGCGCCGGGGAGGTCGCCGAGCACGGAGAGACGGAGATTGACGGCGTCGCGCAGGGTGATCGAGGCGAGGCCTGTGTCGCCCGGACGGTCGTCGCTGGCCGTCCCTTCGAAGGCGGAGGATGTGTAGCTCCCGGTCAGGATCGGTGCCTCCGTGTCGGCTCCTGCTGGTTGAAGGGCCAGGGCGAGCGACCCGGTGTTGCCCGCGAGGTCGGTGGCGATCACGGTCCCCGAGCCGGGCTGCGTGTCGTCGGTGAGGGCAACGCTGAGCGTCACCTGCGCGTCGCCCGGCGTGAAGGCGTCGACGCTGAGCGTGAGGTTGGTCGCATCCGGCCCGAGCGTCACGGTGGCGAGGCCGGTGGCGCCGAGGCCGCTGTCGGTGGCCGTGCCGGTCCAGGTCGTACCCGCGGCACTGCCCGCCAAGGTCGGGGGCGTGAGGTCACCCGCCGGGTCGAGCGTCACGGCGATGTCGTTGTTGCTCACGTCGCCTTCGCCCTCGCGCACCACGAGGTCTTGCACCTGGAACGAGGCCCTTGCACCCGCGGTCGCGTTGGAGAACGAGAAGACGGCGTCCTTCGACGCGCCCGGTGCGACAGCTCCCAGTGTGATCGACTTCTGCGAGATGGTCAGACCGGAGGCCGAGGTTCGCACGACGCGGACCGAAGTAAGCGGGTCGGTCCCGATGTTCGACGCCGTGACCGTGATGGTGCCGGTCGTGCTGGCGGTATACGCGTACGCCGCCGACGCCGCGAGGTCGAACGGAACCGCGACGGCGTCCAGGCTCACGAAGACCGAGTCGGCGTTGCCCGCCACGTCGGTCGCGACCACGTAGCCGGAGGCGGCCTCGGCGGGTACGATGCTACCTGCGGTGAACGCCACAACGGGGGCGCCCGCGAGGAACGAATCGACCGACAGCACGAGGTTGACCGCGTCGGTGCTTAGGACGATGGACGCGATCCCGGTGTCGCTGCTGCCGCTGTCGTCGGCGGTGCCTGCGAACGTGGTGGGCGTGCTCAGGGCCCCGCCTACGACCGGGGCGGCCTCGTCTTGGGGCGGCGGGACGATCTCGACGAAGAGCGAGTCGGCGTTCCCGGCAGCGTCGGTCGCGACCACGTAGCCCATGCCCACGGTCCCGGCATTCTCGGGCGTCGCCGTAAAGCTGACCACGGCCCCGCTTCCCGTAAACGCGTCCAGGCTCAGCACGAGGTTCGATGCAGCCGCCCCGAGCACGACCGAGGCGACCCCCGTGTCGTTGGCGCGGTCCTCGGTCGCGGTGCCGTCGAAGCGGCTCCGCCCGTAGGTGCCCGTGAGGACCGGCGGCGCGGTGTCGGGCAGGACCACCTCGAACGTGACGAGGAGCGAGTCGGCGTTGCCCGCCACGTCCGTCGCGACGACGTAGCCCGTGCCGGTCACCTCCGCGTCGACCGGCGTCACGGTGAAGCCTGCGGCCGCATCGCCCGCGATGAAGGGGTCGGCGGTGAACGCGAGGTTCGTCGCGGAGGCACTCAACGCGAGCGTGGCGAGGCCCGTGTCGTTGGGCCGGTCGTCCGACGCCGTGCCGAGGAACGTGGACCCGCTGTAGCTGCCCTCGACGAGCGGAGCCTGCACGTCGCCGCTCGTCATCACATCGACGGGCGTGACCGTGAACGTGATCGGCGTGCTGAGCTGGGCGACGGTCGCCTGGGCGTCGGCCTCGGGGAGGTTGGGCACCTCGGGCACGATGCTGCGCTCGAGGCGGAGAAAGCGCAACTCGCCCTGGTCGTAGGAAAGGGAGCTCGTCGGGTCCGTCCAGGGCACGCTGCCGTCGTCGGGGGTCCCGGTCAGATACACGTTGCCTGCGGACGCGAACGCCTGCGTGTCGCCGGTGCACTGCTGCGTTTCGGGCGTGGTGCTGTCCTCGTAGTACGAGTAGGGATACAGGCCGTTGATGTTCGTCTCGATCTCCCAGGTCGACACCATCGTGCCCTGGTCGCCGATGAGGTAGTCCCAGTCGACGTAGCCGTCGAGGAAGGCGTTGCCAGGAGCCAACTCGGGCTGTCCATCGACCGGGACGCCGTCCGGGAAGAGGTTGCTGGTGTAGGTCATGCCGCTCGCCTCCGGGGCGAGGTCGAACCACATCGAGGCCCCGGGCGAGCGGTGCATCTGGTGCGCCATGCGGTAGACGATGAACCGCTCGTACATGTGGTAGAGCACGTAGTTGAGGCCGCCGGAGTTGTAGCCCTGCGCGAACCGAAGCGCGCGGAGTGGGCCGTCTTTCTGGATGCCGAGCGTGCCGCGCCGGGCGCTGCCAGACCAGATCGTGCGGCCGCAGACGCCGTTGTTGCCGAGCGTGTTGGGCCGGGTGCCATACTTGACCCGGTCAAGGAGGTCGGGGCCGTAGCCGCCGCTGCCGTCGCCCAGCCGTAGCTCGCGCTGAATCCAGCGGTCTTCGAAGAGCGTGGAGTAGTAGGCCGTCGAGGCGGGACTGCTCTCGGGGTTGGCAGCGAGGTAGTCCCCCTCGGCCCACGCATCGGGAAGGGTTGTGTCGTCCTCGAAGGTGTAGGCCTGCGGGAAGTTGCCCGCCACCAGGTCGAACGTGTACGAGACGAGGTCGATGCCCGCGCTCTGGTCGAGCGGTTGGGTGGGGACGAAGAGGTAGGCGGCCTTGCCTTCGAACAGCACCTCGGAGACGGTCGCCGGGGCAAAGGGCGGCGCGGCCGGGCTCACCACGTCGCCGAAGAAGCGCGCCATGAGGACGAGCTCGTCGTCGGCGTCGAACGCGCGCCTCGAGTCGACGCGGATCACCGGGTCGAAGCCGGGCATCGGGTAGTCCTGCGGAGCGGTGTAGAGCAGTTGCCGCTCGCCGCCGAAGAGCTGCGCTGCGTCCGAGACCGTCCGGGGATAGTTCGACGCCGGGTCGAGCAGCTCGCGCTCGTCGATCTGGAGCGGGCACTGCTGCCACGCGCCGTCGCGGTACGCGTAGCAGACGGGCGCGGTCACGTTCGCGCCGAGGAGTTCAGGGACGTCGGCCCCGGTGAGAACGACCGGGCGGAAGTCAACGGGTTGGGCCGTCGCCGTGGCAGCCAGCGCGGTCAGGACGAGGACGAGGCCGCGCAGGGCTTGGTGGGGGGAAGCCATGAGCATGGAGGGGGTGACAAGCTAGGTGTGCGGGTAGGTCGCCTTGGCGCCTACTCGGGGACGAGGCGCGTGGTGTCTCGTTGGGTGGGGGGCACGGAGCTCGTTGCGTACCTACGAGAAGTCCGGGAGCGGTGTGCACCAGGCAGCAGGGCGGGCATCGCGCGTGCCCGGTCCGCCCGATCCAGCCCGAGGGGGCGTACGTGGCCAAAAGCTGGGACGCTCGACGCTGGAGTGCCCAAGGCTAGATCGCCTGCGAAGGGTGCGGGGGCTCCGGGGATCGGAGAGCGGGTCGTCATGCGCCGCGGTCGAGAAGCAGAACAGAACGCCTCCCGCCTGGGAGGGTGGCCTCATCGATCTAGGCCTTCTGGAAGTTCAACAGAGACAGTGTACTAGTCCAAGCTGGCTAGCCTGGCATATGTATGCCAGGAGCTTCCGTTACGCTTTCGTTCCATTCGCTGGCACAAAACGGTTTTCTGTGCGCTCAGCGGCCAGCCGATGTACCGATCGGTGCAGGGTGGCACGGGCACCTGAGCGCAGGTGCTCTGGGGCATGCCGGCCCCGGTGGAGAGATAGGCTAGCGGCTCGATGCACCCGGCACGTAGAAACGACGGCCTGCTCTGGAAAAGGGCCCGGTGAGCAGTAGAGGGAGGCACACGCTCCCGGACAATCTGGGGAGCAGCGCCGGCGTCTCGGACGCTGTCGTCTATCCGTTCCGCTCAAGACGTAGCCCTACGTATCCATGCCTACCTCTGCGTTCTCCTTCGCCCCTTCGACGCGCCGTCCTTCCGTATGGCTTGTCGCCGTTCTCTTCGTCGTCACGGCAGGTCTCACAGCCTGCAAGAGCAACTCGCCGTCCGAGATCGTCCGCCAGGGCACCGAGGCGGTTGCCCAGAACGATGTCGAGGCCTTTGCCGCCCTGCTTGCCCAGAGCGTCCCCGCCAGTCTGCTCGCCTCGGGCCTGGAGCGGAGCTACCAGATCTACCAGAGTCGCGGCGGCGTCGCCTCCGTCGAGATCCTCTCCGAAGACATCGACGGCGATCAGGCGCAGGTCCGCGACCGCATCACCTTCGAAGACGGCACCACCTCCGAGACCACCAGCCGGCTTGTCCGGGTCGGCGGCGCGTGGCGGCTTGCCATGAACTGACGTGGCGCTTCTCCTGCGAGGTAGGCGAGCAGCCCCGCACTGCCCCTACTTCGCAGGGACCCTCCCTCCCGTTTTCCTACGCACCGCTTGCCATACGGCTACGACCATGACCCGATTTCCCGACCGAAACGACCCCAAATTCTGGGTCAACGGCTACTTCGACGAGAACCTCTACGGGGCGGCTCTTGCCTCGCTGTCGGAGGACGGCATCCTGACGGTCCTCGTGGGGCTGTTCCTGCGGCTGGTGTTCGTCACGGTCGCGGCCTCGCTGCTTGTGTGCATCGTCTTTGCGGCCTTCGGCCTGGTGTTCAACGCGATTGGCGTGGAAAACGAGGTCGTGCAGGCCCTCGTGATCCTGTCGGTGCTGACGGGGGTGGCGTTCGTCCCTGCAGCGGGGTACCTGACGCCTACGCTCGCGGTGGCCCTCGCGATCTCGATGACGGCCGCGTCTTGCATGGGGGGCGACGGGATCGGACTGCGCGTGGACGACGGGGCGAGCGCGTTCCCCTACATCGTCGGCTGTGTCCTCTACGCAGCACTCACCTACGGCATCGTACGGCACCGTAGCAAGGCCTAGGCCTCCGGCGAGGCCGCGAATAGGACCCGGAGCGCGAGGACGATCACCTCACCATCGCGGTCTGGGCGTAGCGGCGACCGGCGTCGGTGAGCGCGAGGAGGTCGTCGTCGTGACGGCGGACCAGGTCTTCGCGCTGG
>JBCDFF010000211.1:0-7587 GCA_039178415.1 Bacteroidota bacterium | reverse complement strand
TGGAGTTGGAGGCCGTCGCCCAGCTCGAACCAGCGGATGCCGCGCGCGCCGGGCGGCGTCGGGATCTCGGCGAGGCCGAGCGTGCCCGTGTAGAAGGCGGCGCTGCGGTCGAGGTCGGCCACCTGAAGCGCCTGGTGCTCGAAGACGAGGCGGGGGATGCCGTCCTCGTTCACGGCCGGCGGCTCCCGCTCGATGGATACGCTCACGCAGCCGACACTGCTGAGCACGAGGACGAGGCAGGCAGAGCCAACAAGACGGGACATGGTAGACACGGAGAAGTGGGACGGTAGACGTGCGAAGGTAGTCGTGAGCAGGCCAACCGGGGCGACAGCGATGTGGCTTGACGCCCTGCATCCAAGATCCACACCTTTTCGACCCTCGACCCTCGACCCTCGACCCTCGACCCTCACTCACAGAGCGCGTCCCACAGCGCGTGCATCATCCGGGTCTGCTCGGCAAGGTGGCCGTGCTGCGCCTCCACGTTGACGTAGGGCACCCCCTGCTGCGCGGCCCACACCGAGAGCGACCCATCGTCCGTGGCGGTGTCGGCTTGCAGGACCGCGTTGAACCCGGCTCCGGCGAGCATGTCGAAGAGCGCGCGGTCGGTGACGAAGAAGAAGTCGTCGGCGTCGGCACCCGGTTCGAGGTGCAGCGCGGCAGCGTTCCTAGCGTGGGGGCCGTCGGCGGCGTAGCTCGTGGCGGCGTAGCGGCCCTCGGTGTTGTTGTGCGCGGTGACCACCACGGCGGGCTCGCCGTAGACCGCGAGGAGCTGTTCCGCAAAGCGCCGCACCGCCCGCCGCGCCTCGGGGGTGTCGCGCGAGAGGCTCGCCAGGGAGCCTCCCACCCCTGCGCTGGTGAATACGCGGTTCGGGTCCACCACAAACGAATCGGCGCGCGTCCCGCCCTGTGCGCGGAGCGCGAACGCCAGATTGCGTGCGCCGGAGTGCTGGAGGTCCACGAGCCGGCCGCCTCGCTCCGCGATCACCGCCTGCGCCGCCTCCACGCCCGTGTCCTCGTTGTCGTGCACGACGAGGACGTCCACCTCACAACCCGGCTGCTCGGTAACGACTACGCGCGCCACGTCCGCCCCAATGGGCAGCGCCACCGTACTTCGCATCTCTTGGGCGTTGCCTGGCGAGGCAACGCGCAGCGCCAGCATCGCAACAACCAGGGAAGGCACGCGCATCACCGCATGGGGGCTACGGGTGACGCGTGGTGACAGCCAGGTCCCGCGTTGCGCCTCCTGGAACACTCACTCCACCACTTCAAACACCAGGTCGCCTTGGCTGAAGCGGCTGCTTCCAACAAGCTTGCCATAGTCCGGCGTCTGGGTGCCGTCGCTGTGGTGGGTGACCTGGTCGTAGAGGAAACTGCTCAGCTCCTGGCCGGTGATGTAGTCGTCCTGATTGAGGTCGGCCTCCCCGCCCAGCGCGCGCACAAAGAACTGCCGGAAGATGCTGTCGTCTGGCACCTCCTGATCCTCCGTCCCGCTGGCGATGAACAGGCGCACCGGCTTGAGCGTGCGCTCGGCGATCTCGACCGGCACGCCACCGCGCACCCCGCCGAAGATGCTACCCGCAAAGCACGCGTCGAACACGAACAGGGCGTGCTTGGACTGCAGCTTCTCTGCGTAGCTCCGTACGTCGCTCATGGCGAGCGAGCCGGTGCGAAAGCCGCTGCCGTTGTCGGTGGGCGCAGGCGCGTCGGAAGGCACGAGATAGCCCATCCCGTTCATCGTGTAGCCGTGCCCTGCAAAGTAGATTAGCAGCCGGTTGTTGACGTCTTCCTGGTGGTTGCCGTATCGACGATAGAAGGTGTCGAGCGCGCGGTCGAGTTCGTCGAGGGTCGGGTCCTCCACCCGCGTGATGTTGAAGCCATGCGCCTCCAGGGCGACGGCGACGGCGTCCAGGTCCCGACGGACGCCGGGGAGGTCGCGCCAGCGCGTCTGGTAGTCGGAGACGCCGATGAGCAGCGCGTGGCTCTCGCCGTACATCGAGGCGAAGAGGCGGCCGGTGTCCTCCCCGCTGCGCACGCGGAGCACCGCGCTGCGCTCGGCCGGGTCGAGGTACTCCGCGTAGAACAAGAGGCCTTGCTCATTGTCCTGCGCGTCGACCACCCGCACCGTGATCGGCGCCAGGGAGGTCCCCTCGAGCGCGAGCGTGTCGAGCGGGACGACGTGCTCGAACGTGACGTCTTGGCGGTCGCCGCCGACCGCGACCGGGACCCCGTTCACCTCGATCTGGCGAATACCCGAGCGGTCGCTGGCACGCCCCGTGAAAAAGAGCATCGGTTGCTGCCACTGGACGATCTGTCCCGACTGCAACAGCTGCGTGCCCGCCAGGCGCACTTCGAGGGTAGGCGGAAGGCGGTCAGCCATCTGGTCGTCCATACGGACGCGGGTGGGCGGGCTCGTGCTCTGAGCCAGCACGGGAGCGACAACAAACAGTAGACTGAGCAGAAGAGCGGCGCGCATAGGACGAGTAGTCTTGGACGTCTCGAACGGGTGAACGCTAAAGCTAACGAACAACCACTGTAAAGAGCCGGGTTTGTGCCTGTCCGAGCGCTTCCACGCGGACGAGGTAGGCCCCGCTCGCCAGCGCGGCCACGTCTGCTGGCAGGTGGTGCACCCCGGCTTCCAGGGTCCCCTCGTGCAGCAGCAAGGCCAGGCGCCCTCGCACATCGTAGACCGCCACGCGCGCCTCGCTGGTTTCGGGTAGATCGAGTTGGACCGAGGTCTGCCCTGCTGCCGGGTTGGGGTGAGGCGTGTAGAGCGCCAGGGCCGTCGGCACACCTGCGAGGGCCGCCACCGCTTCCGGGCGGTCGATCACAAGCTCGGCGCGGTACACGTCGTCCCGGCGCATCGCAAGCGGCACGGCAACGCCGGGCTCCAGCACGACCGGTGCTCCCGTCGTCGGCACGAGCGCTACGACGAGGCCCTCCGGCAACGCCGCTGTGTCGAGGAGGACCGAGGTCACCTCGTCCGTACTCGTTTGGGCTTCGAGGCGCACGCGCGTCCCTGCCGCGATGCGCGCCCGCGTCTCCCGCTGGAGCCACACGCGGTTCGCGGCTCGCCCGTCGCCGGCCGCGAAGCCGGCCGAGAGCGGCGCAAACACGCGGGGGGCCGCCACCCGGTCCCGGGCATCCAACCCGATGCGCGCGTCGGGATCGGCGGCCAGTTCGAGCGTTCGCTCCACCGCCCCTTGCGTGAGGCGGAGGCGCACCATCGCGGGCGGAGCCGCGAGGCCAGGCTCCGGGTCTACGTCGAGGTAGGGAAGGACGAGCGGGCCGGGCTCCTCTTCAGCCACGAAGAGGTAGTAGCCCTCCCGGGGCCGGAGCGTGTCTGTCAGTTCGAAGTCCCCGCTGTAGGCGTAGAGGGCATCGCCGACGGGCCACGGGGTGGCGGCCTGCACCCGGTCCCAGGGCACGGCGAAGGAATACGGCGAGCCGATGAGGTTCCACCCGGTCCGCACCGGCACCTCGTAGGTGTAGGTGCCGGGCACGAGCGCGACCGCGCGCGCATCCGTGTCGGTGTAGGTCGCCGGGGTGGTGCCGAGCACCCAGTAGCTCTTGCCGGGCGTGAACGTGAAGGGGTCCGTCGGTTCGTACTCGACGAGGAAGCTGTTTGCCCCGTCGTCTGCGCGCCCGTCGTCGTTGAAGGCCCGCCACGTCTCCATGTAGGGGCCGCTGAAGAGGGCCGAGAGCGGGATCGTCTCAGCCCCAGGCAACGCCAAGAGGCGGTAGGACGCGGCCAGTTCGGGGTCGCCGAACGAGACATCGAGCGCCACGCTCACGGTCCGCGCATAGACGACAAACGTCGAGGCCGTCCACGCGAGGTCTTCGTCGTCGGCCCCGGGCTCCTCGACCGCCACGCGCCAGACGTAGCGGGCTCGGGCCACCGCCGGCGGGCTAAACGAGAGCGTGGTCTCGGTGACGACCTCGCTCGTTTCTACCTCCGCAAATGAGGGGTCCGTCCCCCACTGGACGCGGTAGGCCGTGGCCGTGGGGAAGGCCTGCCAGCGCAGCGTCACCGCCTCGTCATCCACGAACGGGGTGTCGGCGGTGACCAGCGCAGGCGCATCGAAGCGCGTCTGGAACGCCCCCACCCCCGAGGGATCCGAAAAGACAGCGGGGTCGCTGGCGTGCCGCGCGCGGACCTGCCAGAAGTAGGTGGTCCCTCCTACCAGCAGGCCATCCGTCACGGTGAAGGTGCCACCCTCTACCAAGGTGGCCTCCACGACGGGGGCGGTGAGCGCCGCGTCGGTGGCCACGGTCACCTCGTAGCGATCGGCACCGACTACGGTGCTCCAGCTGAGAATCGGCGCCAGAGCCACACCCGTCTCGCCAGCCTCCGGCATCGCAAGGACCGGGGTCGCCACGTTGGTCACAAACCGGTCAGCCGATGGCGGACTCACCCCGGCGACGTTCGCCGACGCGACGCGCCAGAAGTACGGCGTCCCCGCGGCGAGCGACCCCGCAGCGAGGTCGTAGGTGGTCCCCTCGATCCCATCGGCGCTCGCCACGACGTCCTCAAACGCCTCGTCGAGGGCGATCTCAACCTGGTACGATTCGGCCGTCGGCGCCGGGGCCCATTGGAACTGCAGGACGGCATCGGCGCGGACGCCCACGCTTTCTGAGGATGGCGCTACAAGCACCGGGGCGGGGGGCGGGGCCTGAATGACCGTGTAGGCGTAGGCCGAACCTTCGCGCACTTCTCGGTCGAGGAGGTTTTCTGGCGCTCCCACGATGACGAGGCCGGGAATTGCGGACACCTCCTCACCGAAATTGGCCCCGCGGACGAGGCCTTCCGGCGCAAACAGGCTACGGTCTGCCCGCCGCCATCCGCTTTCCGTCGGTTCGAAGACATGGATGATGCCCGTCTCCTCCTGCTCCTCGCTTGGCCCTGCGTCTCGCCCGTTCTCCCCGATGATGAGGAGCGGCCCGCTGAATTCAACCTGCTTGCCAAATTCGTGGCGCTCCTGCGGGTCGTCCGAGAACAGAATGGTGTCCGGGGTGGAGGTCCATCGCGTGTCTCCGCGCCGGAAGATGAACGTAGCCCCAACATTGACCCCGTTCTCAACAAAGCCCTCGGCACCGATCGCCAGATACTCGCCGTCGTAGTCGAGGTCTTCTCCGAAATACGTCTCGCGGGTGCCAGTCTGGGGAAGCAGTGGGCTCCCGAAGTCGGGCTGGAATTGTCGATTATTCTGGTCCCAGACGAGTACGTGTACTGCTCCGTTGTCCATGCCCGCCGCCTCGCTGTAGGGCCGTCCGATGAAGAGTCGGTCGCCAAAGAGCTGCAGCGAGCCTCGGTTGTCGACTGTCCGCTGTACGAAGAGGTCCTCGGAGATAGTCTGAATGAGGGTCCAGTCGCTCTCTGAGCACGTCGGGTTCTCCGCGCGCTCGTAGATGAAGACCGCTCCCAACCGGTCAAAACCCCTAGAACTAACGACGGCGAACCGATCGTTGATGGCAACGCGGTCTCCGAAATCCGAGGCCCGCTGGCTGTTTGGAAGGTCGGGGGCAGTGTCGGGACTGAGGGGGTTGGGAAGCCGCGCACACCGATCCCAAGAATCCGTGGCAGGATTACGCTCGAAGATGTAGACCGCCCCGAACTGGATGCCCCCCTCAGTGGGAGCGCTCACGATGACTGATTCCCCGAAGGTGTCTACGAAGGTGCCGAATTCGGGCGCACTGCGGATCGGGTCCGGAAAGTCGATGGGCAGCAGGAGGTCGCGGGTGCGCCAAGACCCGTCCGTCGCTTTGCGATAGACCAGTACCCCGCCCAGCCCTACAGCGGACCCGTCGTTGAGCGTCCCTTCGTTGGCTTGGTCGCGCTCGCGAAGCGTGCTCACCAGCACGGTCGAATCGTTGGCGACCGCGACGTTCCAGGCGTAGCGCTCGCCCACGCCGGACCTGGTGCGTGGGTGTACGACTTGCTCGTCCACCAACCATTGTCCCGCAGCCGCCGGGGCCCAGAGCATGGATGCCGACAGTGCGACGAGTAGCGGCACCATCGATACCAAGAGCACGGGCGGTACCAAGAGCACGGGGAAAAACGAACGGGGAAACATGGGTCTACGGGGTCGAGGGCGGGGCGAGGACGGCTCTGAACGGGGCGCGTCGAGCCGGGGTGGCTGCGAGCCAGGGTGACTGCAAGCCGGGGTGACTGCGAGCCGGGGTGACTGCGAGCCGGAGACGACGGCGAACGAGGGAAGGCGACGCGCCGTGCGTGGCGGACGGCGCGACTCAGTTGCCGGGGCGTCCTACCGGCGTCGGGATTGAGACCGGTGGGGACGTGGTGACGTCTGGGCGGTCGTCGCCGCTCCCTCCCAGGAGCAGTGCAGCGGTGGTCCCAAGCCCGGCCACCACGGCCCCACCCAGGACATAGAGCCATGTGCGGCTGGGCGCACGCTCCAGGACGACCGTCACCTGAAACACCAGTTCGGCCTCGCCGACCCCATCAGGCAGGTCCTCCTGCACCGTCCAGACGATCTCCTTGCCCGGTCCCGGTTCGATCCCGCTCCCGACATCCCCGATGACCGCGCGCAGCGGCACAAACGTCGCCCCGCCGTCGAGCGAAACTGCGGCGGTGATCTCGAAGCCGGTAATGACTTCGGAATCGCCCACGAGGTCGTAGACGATGTAGATGCGACCCTGGTCGGTGCCGCGCACGCGGACGTTATCGGTGCGGAGGTCGGCAGGCGGGGGCTCCGTCTCCTGGGCGAGCAGCGCCGGGGCAGCCAGCGCGGCGAGGAGCAGAAGCAGAACGCATCTGCGGCGGTACAGGCAGATCATTGCACAACAACGAAGTAGGGTGAGCGGATCGCAAGTCTAGAACGGCGAGTCGCACAAACGCAAGAGGTTTGGCCTACTAGCGTGCTCTGCCGCAAAAATCGCGGATTCCCGTGAGGCCTACGGACGGTCCAGCGCGCGTCAGGCGCACAGCCCACGCCTTCCCTGAACCTTCGCCCGGCCCCCACGTAGCTTTCGACGCAGCAGTTCACCCTTCCTTCCGCTCACACGTCCACACTCGCATGGCAGGCTACCCCTTCGACGCCATCGAACCGAAATGGCAGGCGCATTGGGACGCCCACGAGACGTACCACACGCCCGGCCCCGGCGACCCCGGCTTCGACGACTCCAAGCCGAAGTACTACGTCCTCGACATGTTTCCCTACCCCTCGGGCGCGGGGCTGCACGTCGGCCACCCGGAGGGCTACACGGCCACGGACATCCTCGCGCGCGTGCGTCGGATGCAGGGCTTCAACGTGCTCCACCCCATCGGCTGGGACGCGTTTGGGCTGCCCGCCGAGCAGTATGCCATCAAGACGGGCACGCACCCGCGGCAGACGACCGAGCAGAACGTCGCGCGCTTCCGCGAGCAGTTGAAGTCGCTCGGCTTCTCGTACGACTGGTCCCGCGAGGTCGACACGACCGACCCGGACTACTACAAGTGGACGCAGTGGATCTTCCTCAAGCTCTACGAGCGCGGGCTAGCGTATCAAGCTGAGGTGCCGGTCAACTGGTGCCCCGAGCTTGGCACGGTGCTGGCGAACGAGGAGGTGATCGACGGCAAGAGCGAGGTCG
>JBCDFF010000210.1:0-7595 GCA_039178415.1 Bacteroidota bacterium | reverse complement strand
TCCGATGCGCGCCCGCTCGATCTCACAGGCACCACGACGGACCTCATGGTGACGCTCGCCGCCGCTGCCGCTCCGACGGCCTCCTTCACCGTCTCCGAAGACCCCCAGGCAGCCGCGCCGATCACGTTCGACGGGGCGGCTTCAACGGGCGATGGCCCCCTGACGTATGCCTGGACCTTCGAGACGGACGACGCGACCCGGCGTGGCGGCGGCGAGCAAGTCAGCCAGCTCTTCGCCGAGGGTGGCGACGTACGCGTCACGCTCACCGTCGCGAGCCGTTTCGGTGCCACCGCCTCCACCTCCCGGACCGTCTCTGTGGGCAATTTGCCTGCACCGGTCGCGCAGGTGCCGACGGTCATCCGCGTCGTCGACACGCGCGGGGCACGGGTGTCTGAGGCGCACGTCGAGATCGTCGGTGCGACGCAGGGGGCGACGGCCAACGCGCTCGGCGAGGCGGCCTTCGCTGCGTTCGATGTAGGCGTGCCTCGTTCGATCCGCGTGTCGGCGGACGGATACGCGGCGCAGACCGTGCCGGTGACGTTGCCCGAGGGCACCGCGCGGGGCTTCGTGAGTGTGACGCTGCTCCCGCGCGCATCAGCGCGCTCCATGGCCGACGCCGAACTGGGCGGTGCGATGATGGCCGCCGACGGCGCGATGGTGGCCCTCCCCGTAGAAGGGCTTATCGATGCCGCAGGCAACCCGGTCTCCGGTGCCATCGACGTATTCGTCACGCCCGTGGATGTGGCCGACGCCGACGAGCGCGCGGGTTTCCCCGGACAATTTGCGGGCGTACAGCCAAACGGCGACCGCGGCATCATCGCGAGCTACGGGACGGTCGAGTACGTCTTCGAGCAGGACGGGCAAGAACTCCAACTCGCCCCGGGCAAGTCGGCAACCGTCGAGATCCCGATCTACACGGGTGGTGCCGAGGTGGGCGACACGATCGCGCTGTGGAGCGTGGACGAGGAGACGGGCCTGTGGGTGCAAGAAGGCACCGGCATCGTCGTCGAGAGCGATGCGACGCCGAACGGACTCGCCCTGCGCGCTGAGGTGACGCACTTCTCCTGGTGGAACGCCGACAAGTTTGAGGACAGCAACCCGGAGACGGGTCTGTGCTGGGAGAACCAGTGCTCCTCGGGCGTGTGCCAGCGCGTCGCGGTCGGCTGCTGGACGAAAGGCGGACGGCGCGACGCGACGCGCCTGGGCGGAGCAGCCAACGAGGAAGCGCCGGTGTTCGAAGTCCGCACGTTCATCCCGGAGGGCGGCACCGAGCTTGAGCTCCCGGTCAACAGCGAGGTCATCCTCGCCGCGACCGCGCTTGGCGAAAACGGCGACCTCCTCGAAGGGCAACTCGTCGCATCGAGCACAGGCGAGCTCGTCGAAATCGATCTGTTCCCGGTCCAGCCCACGAGCGACCCTATACCGCTCAGCTTCCCGTTCACCCAGGAGGGCTCGATCACCGAGTCAGAGGGCGGCGTCGTTGTGTACACGTTTGACGGGCAGGCGGGCACCACCATCCTGCTGAGCGCGGTGCGTACGGGCGGCGGCGATGGCACGTTCACCCTGCGCGACCCCGACAACATCGCGGTGGCGGGGCAGCCCTACGGCTCGGCGAATGAGCCTGCCTTTACGGTGCTGCCCAAGACGGGGACATACAGGCTGCTCGTTGCCGCGGATCGATCTAGCAGCTTCACCGTGACCGCCGCCTCCCTCGACGGCAGCGACCTCGGCGGGCTCCCCGCCCGCGTCACCGTTGCTTTCGATGAGCCCGGTGCTGTGGCGGCCTTCACGTTCGAGGCAAACGAGGGCGACGAGGCGGGCATCAACGTCGCGCGCGCCTCGGGGTCATTTCGCGGGCGCTATCTCGTGCGTACCCCAAGCGGGCAATTGCTCACCGAGGCTGAGTTCAGCGCAACGTCATCAGCAGGGTCATCCAACGATCGCCTCGTCCGCTTTCCTGAAACGGGTACCTACCGCATCTTTGTCATTACGAATGCCAATCTGGGGAATCCCAGCACGTTTGCGCTCTCTGTGCTCCCCGTCGCGCCCGTCAACGTGGACGCGCTCAACACAGGCAGCGTCGCCGCCTACGAAGTGCAGTACCTCCGCTTCGATGCCGAACCGGGCGGCTATCGCGCGTTCCTGAGCCCCGCAGGGAGCAGCGGCTGGCCGGGCGGCCGCCCAGCGTTCTACGACGCCAACGCCACGCGCCTCGACGTCGCCACTCCGTTTGGCTTCCGCGACGCCCCGTCCGGCCTCGTCACGATTACCGAGCCCGGAGCCGCCTACGTGCGCGTGGCAGGGTCGTTTTTCGACGGAGGCGGGGAAGCCTACGAGCTCTCGCTCTCACTCATCGCTGAGCCGACACCCGTGACCTTCGACGCCCTGGGTACCGCGATGCTTGAGCGCACCCTCACGCTGCCCAGCGACATCGCGGTGTATGCGCTCGACCAGCCGAGAGGCGCGCTACTCGCGGAGCTCTACCGCAGCGGCGACGTGCCGCTCGGGACGTTCTACGAGCTGTATTTCTACGAAGGCGCAGCAGCAGACTATCTCGATCCGGACACCCGCATCAACCCCACAGAAAATGTGAGAGAGCCCAGCAGCGACCTCGTGGTAGCCCTCGCAGCGGAAACGGAGCGATCAGGGCCGCTGCTCGTCTATGTCGCGAACACAGCTGACTTTGGCGGGGAGGACGACATACGGCCAGGAACCTTCCGGCTCACGCTGAATCAGGCCATCGAGCAGGACAGCTATGTGATCGATGACGACGGACTCGACTGCCCCAATGCGGATGGTCGCTCGCTTAAAGCTGCGCTCAAGGCGGCCCCCGAGGGTGCTACCGTGACCGCATGCGCCGGCGTCTACGCGAGCCCCGTCGATCACCGGTTCGAAGCGAGCAACGTCACGTTGCGGGGCACCGACCGGGAGGCCGTGGTGGTGACCAACGGCACGGAGATCGCCGCACCGTTCAACGCGGTGACGTTCGTCGCAGGCCTCGAAGGCGGTACCATCGAGAACCTCACCGTCGAAACCACGACGCGCAATCGGACGCCCCTCTCGTGGAGGCTACCGAATGGCACCCTGCGCAACATTATCGTGCGTGCAGCCGACACGGTGGGTGAGCCACTCAGCTTCGGGGTCAGCACCAGCGGGGACGGGTTGCTCATCGACAACATCACCGTCGAGGACGCGTTCACGGCACTAGGCGGAAGCGGAGACGAGGTGGTCGTGCGCGGCGGCACGTTCAGTGGCAAGGTGTCACTCTCCGGCGACCGCAACGAGATCACAGGGAATCTCTTTCGCTCTACGCTCACTGGAGAAGGGATTTTCGCGCAGGGGGGGGCTTTGACCGTCGCGGACAACGTCATGGAGTTGACGCCCGTCTTCTCAGGCTCAGCCGCTCTCATCGTGGCCGCGCGTCCTGTGGTCTCCGGTGAGGACCGGCGTAGTGTCGTACGGGGCAATCGCATTGTCACGGACACCGACGGTGTCCAACTGAGCGTGGGCAATGCTCCGGCTGCACTCCTCTTCGAGCAAAACTTTGTTCGGACGACTGCCGAAAACGGGGAGCGTGTCCTTACCGCAAGCCCAGGCCGCACGGACGGCTCGGGGTCGCTCGTCGTCCGAAACAACGTGTTCGACGGGGCCTCGCACTTCGAAGGCTTCCAGTTCACGAACATCGGGCTGTGGACCGAACCGTTCGACTTCGTCAACAACACGGTGCGCGTTGCGCCGGACGACCGCGCGCGTGACACGAGTTCACTCATCACGCTCGCGTCCAACACCAGCGATCCCGGCCCCTACCTCTTCCGCATGGCGAACAACGTGTTCGTGGGCGAAGGCGAGGCCAACGCCATCGACTTCTTCGACGAGGAGGCGCTGGACGTGGACTACAACCTGTTCTTCAACTTCAACGCGGTGTTCGAACGCGGCTCTTCGTCCACAGGTACAAACAACATCGTGGGCGTCGATCCATTCCTCACCGGCGACTTCCTTGAACTCGCCGCGAGCAGTCCCGCGCTCGATGCCGGCGCAACGCCGTCTCAGTACGACGCCGTCCCCGCCGACGACTTCGACGGCACCGCGCGGCCGCAGGGCGCTGGGTACGACATCGGGGCGCACGAGCGGGAATAGTCGATCCGCTGCAACCAATGAGGGCGGCCCTGCTTGGTGCGGGGCCGCCCTCGTGGTGTAGATACGCAATCAGTTCAGGATGCCGGCTTGGCCTCCTGCATGGCTCCGTCGCCCGACACGGCGGCGTCGGGGGGGATGGGAGCCGCGTCCGGAAGTGGGTGGCCGTGCCGCTCGGGCTGCCAGGAGAGCTGATAGTCGTTCTCCTCGATTTGGAGCGCCGTTTTCGTGAGGTTGAGCGGGCGGAAGGTGTCGACCATCACGGCCAACTCATGGGTGACCGTCTTGCCGATGGAGGCCTCCGTCGTGCCCGGGTGCGGGCCGTGGGGGATGCCGCCGGGGTGGAGCGTGAAGCTGCCGCGCTCGATGCCCTTGCGGCTCATGAAGTCGCCCTCGGCGTAGAAGAGCACCTCGTCCGAGTCGATGTTCGAGTGGTTGTAGGGCGCGGGGATCGAGAGCGGGTGGTAGTCGAAGAGGCGCGGGACGAACGAGCACACGACAAAGTTGTGCGCCTCGAACATCTGGTGGACGGGCGGAGGCTGGTGGACGCGCCCCGTGATCGGCTCGAAGTCGTGGATCGAGATCGCGTACGGGTACATGTAGCCGTCCCAGCCAACGACGTCGAACGGGTGGTAGCGGTAGACGAACGGGTGCAGCTTCCCGTGCTTCTTGATCTTGACAGTGAACTCGCCTTCCTGATCGATGGTGTTGAGTTGGGTCGGGGGGCGATAGTCGCGTTCGCAGTAGGGGCTGTGTTCCAGGAGTTGCCCGAAGTGGTTGCGGTAGCGCTTGGGCGGGCGGAACTGTGTCGGGGCCTCGATAATGAGCAGGCGGGGCTGCACGCCGTCGTCGGCACCGAGCCCGTAGAAGACCCAGCGGTGCGTGAGCGTGCGCGGGATGTGCACGTAGTCGCCCTGCCGGAATTCGACGGTGCCCAGGACCGTCTCGATGCGGCCTTCGCCGTCGTGGACGTAGACGAGTTCGTCGCAAGAGGCGTTCTTGTAGAACTCCGCCTCGCCCATCGATTTGGTGGGCAGGCACAGGGCAAGGTCCACGTCGGGGTTGCCCATGATGTAGCGCCGCCCCGTCAGCCAGCCGCCGCCGGGCTGCACGTCGGCTCCCTTGAAGTGGCGGTGGCGCAGAAAGTCCTGCTCGACGTACTCGACGCCGTACGGCTCCGGCTCCAGCACGCGGTCCACGAGCGTGGGCGGGTGGAGGTGGTAGGCGATGGACTGGATGCCCGCGAAGCCCTCCGCGCCGATCACCTCCTCGGTGTAGAGCGCGCCGTCGGGCCGCCGGAACTGCGTGTGCCGCTTGGGCGGGACCTCGCCGAGGCGAACGTAAAAGGCCATGATTCGAAGTTGAAAGTTTGATGTTCGAAATGCGAAGTGGAGAGGCTGCGATGGAAGTGATGAAGCCTAATTATTTTCCTGCAAACACTTCTCACTTCTTCCTTCGCACTTCAGAGATTCCCCCGTCGTTCCTGTTCGCGCTCGATGGCTTCGAAAAGGGCTTTGAAGTTGCCCTCGCCGAAGGTGCGGGCGCCGCGCCGCTGGATGATCTCGTAAAACACCGTCGGGCGGTCCTGAACGGGCTTGGTAAAGATCTGCAGGAGGTAGCCGTCCGGGTCCCGGTCCACGAGGATGCCGAGTTGGGCGAGCTCGTCCACGGGCTCGTCGATGGTGCCGACGCGCTCCTGAAGGGTCTCGTAGTAGGTCGTCGGGACGGTCAGGAAGTCGACGCCCCGGCGGCGAAGCTCGTGGACGGTGTGGAGGATGTCGTCCGTGGCCATCGCGACGTGCTGGACGCCCGCTCCGTGGTAGAACTCTAGGTACTCGTCGATCTGGCTCTTGCGGCGACCTTCAGCGGGCTCGTTGATCGGGAATTTGATGCGCTCGTTGCCGTTCGCCATCACCTTGGACATGAGCGACGAGTACTCCGTTGAGATGTCCTGGTCGGTGAACGCGATGATGTTGCGGAAGCCCATCGTGTCGGCGTAGTAGTCGACGTAGGTGTTCATCTCGCCAAGCTGAACGTTGCCGACGCAGTGGTCCACGTACTTCAAGCCCACGGCGGCGGGCTTCCAGTAGGGGTTCACGTGGGGCTCGAAGCCCGGCATGAAGAGGCCGTCGTAGTTCGAGCGTTCCACGAAGGTGTGGATGGTGTCGCCGTAGGTCTCGATGGCGGCGACGACGACTTCGCCGTGGGCGTCGGTGAGGACCTCTGGTTCGCGAGCGATCCGTGCGCCTCGTGAGGTGGCTTCGTGGAAGGCCTGGCGGGCATCGTCTACCCACAGCGCGATGTCGCGCACGCCGTCCCCATGGCGATGTACGTGCTCGGCGACAAAGCCGTCGGGCCCAAGGGGGGCCGTGAGCACGAAGCGGATCTTGTCCTGCCTCAACAGATAGCTCGTCCGGTCCCGCACCCCGGTCTCCGGGCCTCGATAGCCGATCACCTCGAAGCCGAACGCCGAGGCGTAGTAGTGCGCCGCCTGCTTGGCGTTGCCGACGAAAAACTCTACGTAGTCGGTGCCGTTGATCGGAAAGAAGTCCTGAGCGCCGTCGGTGTCGGCGTGAGGCAGCGGGGGGGCGAGAGGCGTAGCCATAGGGCGTAGAGGGGAGCAATGATTAGACTGAAAGCGCTTCCGAAAGCTACAGAATCCGGCGCTGTCTCCCAACCACGTTTGTGGTGAAGGCGGACATCGTATCCTTGTTGGCACAGACGGGCGACGTGAATGCGTGACGGCACGAACAACGCCGTAGTTTCCGCGCGGTAGTTCCGAGCGACGCTATGCCTCAATACGAAGTTGAACCAAACGGGGAAGCCATCGTCCGCACGCGTGGCCGCGACGCCCGCGATGCGGCAGGGCGGGTCCTGGCGCTCTCGGAGGACGCTACGGTTGAAGTGGGCGCGCCCGATCTGCAAGGCTGGTGTGCCGTGCACCTGGACGGCGCCGAGGTGGCGCGCCTCCGTCCGTCCCAGCGCATGCGCTTCCGCCGCGATTGACGATCACGAAGCGCAAGACCACGGGCTGCTATGAAACTCGCTGCGATCAAGCTGTACGACGCGCTGGCGCCCCAGGTGACCGTCGAACCGGTAGCGCTGGCCCATGCTGCGGCGATCCAGCACCTCGCTGCCGATCCACGCATCGCGGCCACCACGCGCATGCCGCATCCGTATCCAGACGACGGGGCCGTGACGTTCGTTGCCGACGCCATCCAGGCGTGGACCGCCGGTACCGATCGCGTGTTCGCCATCTGCGTGGACGATGCCTGCGTGGGGACGTGCGCTTTGAAACAGATACGAGAGGGCCAGGCCGAGTTGGGCTACTGGGTGGGCGTGCCTTTTTGGGGCCAGGGCTATGCCAGCCGCGCCGTCCGCCTCGTGGTCGCGTTCGGGGTGGAGCGCCTCGGCCTGCGCCGCATCGAGGCGCACGTGCTGGAAGGCAACCCCGCGTCGGC
>JBCDFF010000209.1:0-7607 GCA_039178415.1 Bacteroidota bacterium | reverse complement strand
CTCCAACGCGCTCCGCAACAGCGGGCTTGCTCTCGCCCTCGGGTTCTCGTTCGTCGCCTGCGACAGCGTCACCGAGTCCACGCCGATCATCGCAGCCACGCCCACCCTTGCCGAAGCCAGCGCCACGGGCGACATCGTCGCCGCTTCCAACCCGGGCGGTGCAGCAGACGACGACGGCATTCTCATCCGCAAGACCCTCAACAGCATCCGCTTCGCTACGGACCTTGAGGTCCAGTACATGAACGAAACAGGTGAGCCGGCCCCCGAAGGCTCCAGCATCCAGACGATCAAGGTGACCGACGACCGCCAGGTCGTGTTCGCCACCGTCGACCGTGGCAACGGCAAGGGCGCGCTTGGCCGCACCGAGCGCATGCGCCGTACCGTCTCGATGTTCACCGGCAACGGCCAACTCGTCGCGCCCAAGGGCTTCGATGTCGTCGAAGAGTTTGGTGTCGTCGTCGTCGCCGACTTCGGTGGCAGCGCCATCAAGGTGTTCGGCATCGACCCGACCCCGCAGGGCCTCCTCCCGCTGCTGTTCACCATCGACGACCTCGGCGGCGAGTCTAGCGTCTGGGACGTCGTCCACGACCCGACTAACGATCGCCTCTACGTCGCAGGCACCGCGGGCACCGTGCTCGTCTACGACGACTTCGCTGCGACTGGCCCGCAGGCTCCGACCCGCATGTTTACCCCGGCGATGGGCGGCGAGAAGATCTCGGTCAACCTCCATGGCATCGACTATGACCTGGCAACCGACCAGCTTCTCCTTACGGATGTGGGCAGCGCTGCCAGCCCGAGCGACGGCCAGATCTTCACCATCGAGAACGCCAGCACCGCGATGGGCCTCACCGAGGTCAAGTGGGTCGTCGGTGGCGACCAGACGATCCTCGGCAACCCGGTGGACGCCGTCCTCTCGAACGGAGCTGCCTACGTGGCCGAGAAGTCGAACGACGCCGTGCTGAAGTATGACAACGTGTTCGATCGCATGGGCTCGGCCAACGTCGCCGCCGACGCGTCGATCACCGTCATCAAGGCCGAGTCGGTGGACGCCGTCCGCTAGCCGACCCCGGAACTCCCAACGCCGCAGCCGCAACCAACGCACACCGCCTGCGGGGTAGGTTGGGGGTGAACCTGCCCCGCACGGCACGCCGCGCGCTCTTCTTCCGAGGGGCGCGCGGTTGTCGTTCCAGGCGGAACGAAAACGAGCGCGCTCCATCCACCGGGACGGAGCGCGCTCGCGGTAGAGAGCCCGGAGCAAGTCAGGGCGGACAGCGACGTTAGTCGGCAACGTAGAAGCTGAGCGACTCCGCCTGACGGGCCGGGAGCGACTCGGCGTATGCACCGAGCAACAGCATCGTCTTGCGCCGCACGGACTCGTTCTCTTCGAAGCGTGAGGAGGAAGCCAGTTGCTCCATGCTGGCTCTATCGCCGATTGCAGCAAGGGCGACGGCGGCAGCCCGGCGATGGCGGGCATCTGCGTCGTCTTCGTAGATCGCGAGGAGCGCGTCGACGGCTGGGCGGAGGTCCACGTCCGGACGCTGCTCGGCAACGACGAGGGTGAGGTCGAGGGCTGCGCTTCGCTGGACGGGATTGACGAGGAGCGTGGCGAGTTGCTGGCCGAGGCGGTCGGCACCAGCGCGGTGGGTACCGACGCGGTCGGTGGGCTGCGCGAAGCCAGGAGCGGCTACGAGCAGCGCGAGAAGCAGGGAAAGGGTGCGCATTAGAATCGGGTTCAGGATCAGTTTAGGATCGGATGCCGCTGTGCGGCAGGGTGGGGACCGGGCGAAGGCTGGAGCCTCCCTTGTGACCGGTCGCACGCTTCTATCGAGCCTCCAATCCCTTGTTTCTAGGCTGAAATCGCCGAAAACGCTTCCGGTCGCGACATTCCTATAGAGGCGTTGCTGCAGTGCGGCAAGGAAAGCGCTGCCATCGAAACCGGAACCGCTTCGGACTGCCTCCCATGCACTTTCGGTGAATGCAGCCAGGGTAGACGGGCGGCTCCCAGGCGTTCACCCTGGCACCCGGTTTAGTCCGGCTGAGGGGGGCACGAGACCCGCACGTATCGAACGTTGAACGCGGGCGCGTCGTCCTCGACGCCGCCGAAGACGCGGGCCACGAGCGAGTCGGGGGTGGGGCGGTGGTACTCGATCCGCTGGGGGAAGTCGTGGTCAGGATTCTCGACGCGGAGCAAGTCGCCCCTCGCGCTCGTCGCCTGAAAGTCGGTCGGCTGCTGCCCCGATGGATACGCCGTCAGGACGATCTGCTCGTCTGCGCGCTGAAGAACCATGAGTTCGTAGCCGGTCGCGGTCCCCCGCCGGACGGAGCGCGTCAGGCCGACCATCATCCCGCCTCGCGGTGGAAGCCACACCTCCTCGGTCGTGTTCGCGCCCGACCCGGCCATCCAGCATCCGCTCAACCAGGCCATCTCCTCCAGCGGCGTACCCTGGGCTGCCGCCTGGTTTGGAACGGCCAGCGCCCACAGCGCCACCACTACGAGTCGGGAAGAGAGGCGATGCCGCGCTTGAGGGACGACCAGAGGGTGGAGAAGAGAGCAGGGCATACGGTAATGGGAGAGGAGGGCTTTGGGGCGATGACGCCTAGAAGGGGCTGCAGAATAGGGCTACGGGAACGATCTACATCACGACATTCCGTGGGCCCAAAGATGGACGAAGCCTTGGGGGCTCCCGGGATAGCCACGATCCGCAAGGACAGCGGCAACAGGTATAGAAGTTGAAAAACAGTGGGGGAGCCCCCACGATTTTTCCACGGCTGAGCGGGCAGCACCTCGCTGCCACCGTGGGCGCGGATCCACCCTCGGTGTCGGATCAGAGCGCCAAGGCCGACGCTGCTTCGCGGTAGACGACTGCGACCATGGCGGATGAGACCGGTGGGGGCCTGATCCCTACTCACCCCTACTCTGTTCATGTCTCCACTCTTGCTACGCACCCGAGAGCTGCGGACGCGCACCGGGCGCACGCTCGCGGGGCTCGTGCTCCTCGCGCTGCTCGGTCTCGTGGTCCCCGCGCAGGCGCAGACCGTGCTCTACCCGGGCCTTGAAGGCCAGCCCCTCCTCGACGCCATTCGCACGGACTTTGCCCCGTCCAGCACGCTCGGCTACGGCCCCGCCCGCGATTCCCTCTATGCGTACGAGCAGCGCACCAAGGGAGCGCTCTGCGGGGTATACACGCAGTTTTGCATCCAGCTCACGCCTGGTGCGGACCCGTCCTCAGACGCCTACGCCAAGGGCGTGAATGCGGAGCATACCTATCCGCAGTCGTTGGGAGCTGGCAGCGAACCGGCCCGGAGCGACCTCCACAACCTCTTCCCGGCCAAGGCCAACGTCAACTCCTCGCGGAGCAACCACCCCTACGCGGAAATTCCCGACGCTGAAGCCGACGGGTGGTACCGCGGGGCGGACGCCCAGAGCTCCATCCCCTCGGCGGCCCTCGACGCCTGGAGCGAGAAGGACAACGACCACCCCAACCCGGCCTACGGGGGACGGTTCGAGCCCCGGGAAGACCACGCCGGCAACGCCGCCCGTGCGGTGTTCTACTTCTACGCGATCTATGCGTCGGCCGATGCAGCCTTCTTCGCCGTGCAGAAGGACGACCTCATGCGCTGGCACTACCAGGACCCCGCCGACCGACCCGAGCGCGACCGTTCCTCCTGGATTGCCGTCCGGCAGGGCGGGGAGAACCCCTTCGTGCTGGACTCCACGCTCGCGCGTCGTGCCTTTGGGCTGCCCTCCGAGGGCGTTGGCGGTCCGAGCGAGCCGATCGTGGGGCCGACGGATGCCCAGCCCGTCTGGATCAACGAGTTCCACTACGACAACGTGGGCACAGACACCGAAGAGGGCGTCGAGATCGCCGGACCTGCCGGGACCGACCTCGGCGGCTACGCCCTCATGCTGTACAACGGTAGCCGGAACGTGGTCTACAACAGGGTCCCCCTCGCGGGCACGATCCCCGATCAGCAGGGTGGCTACGGGACCGTGTGGATTGCCATCGCTGGTCTGCAGAACGGCAGCCCTGACGGCATTGCGCTCCTGAATGCCGACGGCAACGTGGCGCAGTTCCTCTCCTACGAGGGCACGATGACGGCTGCCAACGGCCCGGCTGCCGGGCGCACCTCGACGGACGTCGGCGTCTACGAGTCCTCGTCCACGCCCGCAGGCTATAGCCTCCAACTCGGCGGAGCGGGCTCCGCTTCAGAGACGACCTCAGCAGACTTCACCTGGGGGGCCGCGCAAACGGCCACGCCGGGCCTCCCCAACGTGAACCAGACCCTCGGCGATGGTACCACGCGCGCCCCCGTCGTCGCCCTCTGGATCAACGAGATCCACTACGACAACGCCGGGAGTGACATGGATGAAGGCGTGGAGGTAGCTGGCGCTCCGGGAACCGACCTCACCGGCTACGCGCTCGTAGCCTACAACGGGAACGGCGGTGCCGTCTATCACACGCGCACTCTCTCAGGCACCCTCAGTGCCGGAGGCGGGAGCCTCGGTGCTGCGTGGTTCGCCATCACCGGGCTCCAGAACGGCGGCGCCGATGGCATTGCCCTCGTCGATCCCAACGGGGGCGTCGTCCAGTTCCTCTCCTACGAGGGCACCTTCACCGCAGTGGATGGCCCTGCTGCTGGTCTCGCGTCAACGGACATCGGCGTGGCGCAGTCGAGCCGCACCAAGCGGCACCGGACCCTCCAACTCGTAGGCTCTGGGACGGAATATGCCGACTTCGAATGGGCGACGGCCCGGCGACACACACGCGGCGCTCAGAACCGCAAGCAGACGTTCGAGCAGCGTGCCGCGGCCCGCACCACGGAGGAGGCGGTGCTCACCGAGGCGACGATCTACCCGAACCCGGCCTCGACCACCGCGCGCCTAGCCCTCGGCTTCGCCGAAGCGGATGGGGTGCGCGTCGAGGTGTTCGACGTGCTCGGCCGCCGTCTACTGCTCATCGACCAAGCCCCGCACAGTGGACTCGACCTCGACGTGCGCGGGTGGATGCCGGGTGTCTACGTCATGCGTGCACAGAGCGAGACGGAGCGTGCGGTGCTGCGCTTCACAGTGACTCGCTAGACATGCCACGTCTGCCCATAGAAAAGCCCCGGCGAACACGCGGTTTGCCGGGGCTTCGTGGTGGGCCCTGTTGGATTTGAACCAACGACCTCTCGCGTGTGAGGCGAGCGCTCTGAACCCCTGAGCTAAGGGCCCGCTGCAACCGCTCACGCGTGTGAACGAGCGGACGTGCAACATACGCTGGGCACCGAGCAGCACGCAACCAGGGAAGCGGCCTGCCTACCGCAGCGGCGGCGATTTCGCCGTTCGTTGATGGAGCAGAGCCAGGAGAGACCGACCTAGTTCAGCACGGGCTGGTAGACTTCGCGGAGGAGGCTTTGGAGCTTCGTCCGGCCGCGGTTGATGCGGCTCTTCACGGTGCCCATCGGCAGCCCGGTGATCGTGGCGATCTCCTCGTAGGCGAGTTGCTGCACGTCGCGCAGCACGACCACTTCGCGGAACTCCTCGGGAATCTCCATCAGCGCCTGCTGCACGTAGGAATCCTGGAGCGAGCCCTCCGCCGTGTCGTCCGGCGCGAACTGCTGCTCGTCTGGGATCTCGATCTCGTACTCCTCGTCGTCGCGGTTGACGGCATGGAGCGAGTAGACCTGGCGGCGCTTGCGCTTGCGGTACTCCGAGCGCGCGAGGTTGCCCGCGATCGTGTAGAGCCACGTCGAGAACTTGGCAATGCGGCGATAGGAGTGGCGGTTGCGGTAGACGCGGAGGAACGTTTCCTGCAGGAGGTCCTCGCACTCGCGCGCGTCGCCGACGAAGCGGTAGACGTAGTGCGAGAGCGGGTCGCGGTAGCGCCCGACGAGGAGGTCGAACGCCTCGACGGTGCCCTGCTGGAAGTGCGCCATGAGGTCCTCATCGTTCATCGCGGTGAGGAGGTGCATCCGGCGCTCGGTAGCCGTGCGGCGGCGCGTGGCGGTTCTCTTGTAGGTAGCCATGGGTCGGGAGGTGACGGGCTGGAAAGGAAGGCGAGGAGAGGGGCGAACAGAGGAGAAGTGCGATGCTGGCTAGGACCCAGCGAGATATCTGTAATCGTTGAGATAATCTAGGCGTCTGTCGAGGCTGGCGCTATAGGGCTGACCCGTAGATCAGGCGGCGCGGCGTGAGGGAGACGGCTGTGGGAGCATGCGACGGAGTAGGAGGAGCACGACGAGCCGCTCGTCGCGCCTGGAGCCGCCCTTGAGTTCGTAGTCCGCTGCCAGGAGCGCCTCGTAGGCCCGCGGAACGGCGGCAAGGCCGAGCGTCCGCACCGCGAAGGTGTACTCCTTGACGAAGTAGGGGCTCACGCCGATGTGCCGGGCGAGGTCGCGGTCTGAGAGCCGCTTCGTCTGGCCGTCGGCGGCTTTGGCGAGAAGACCGACGTAGCGCGTGAGCATCGCCACGATCATGAGCGCCTCTCCGCGCCGGTTGGCGGCCTGCCGGAGCATCTGGTCGGCAATGGTCTGCGCGCGCACCGCGTCGCCCTGCCCGATGGCCTTTTGCAGCTCGAAGATGTTGAACTCGCGCGTGTGGCCGCCTGCTGCCACCACATCGTCCGCCGTGACGCGCGTCCGGTCGCCGAGGTAGACGGCAAGTTTCTCGATCTCCTGAGAGGCCGTACGTAGGTCGGTGCCGACGGCCTCGGCGAGCATCTGCGGCATCCCAGAGGCGGCTTGGAGGCCGCGCTGCCGGAGGCGCTGGCCGATCCAGCCGGGCATCTGCCGGTCGTAGAGTGGCTTGAACTCGGCCGCGACGGCGTGCTGCTTGAGCGCGCGGTAAGGATGCGCGCTCAAGTTGGGTTTCGAGCGGCAGGCCAAGAACACCGCGGCCGAGGGATTCGGCTGCGCGGCGTAGTGCTGGAAGGCGCGGTTGCCCTGCAGCTTCTCGAAGTCGCGCACGACGACGACGCGGCGCTGCGCCATCACGGGGAAGCTCGCGCAGAGCGCCAGCGCCCGCTGCACGTTCGACTCGGCTCCGTAGACGAGGTCGAGGTTGAAGTCGCGCTCGTGCGGCTGCAGCGCATGCTCGATGAGCAGTGCTTGGAGCTCGTCGATCAGGAAGCCTTCCTCGCCATACAGGAAGTAGAGCGGCTGGAAGTTGCCATGGCGGAAAGCCGTAGCAAGATCGTCGTACGAAGGGCCGGACTTGGCAGCCATGATGCGTGGGAGCGGCGAGGTGCAGGCAGGAGAAGAGCGGGCCTGCGAAGAGAAGGGAGAGCAGGTTCCGCGCCGGAACTTAGCGCTACGAGCGGCTGTCCTGTTCTGTCCCCAGAATAGAAAGGAGGAGACAGACAGGCACTCGGACCAGACCCGAAGCCGCCGTAGGACATGGTCTGACACCGTGTCAGGGAAGCCCCTAAACGTCCAAATCGTTCAGGGCCGTAAGGGCCGCGTTCGAAGCAGGCCGTGGGGCCCCTCCTTCTACTTCGGCAAGTCCTCCGCACGCGCGGTCAGCTTGCTCTCGTGCAGCCGGTAGGCAAGGTCGCGCAGCCGGTCTGCGTCGTGCTGACAGATGCGGAGCACGTAGGTGCTGAGCGAGAGCGTTTCTGGGTCGTCGG
>JBCDFF010000208.1:0-7633 GCA_039178415.1 Bacteroidota bacterium | reverse complement strand
CCTCTTTGCGAAGATCGAGGACGACGCGATGGAAGCGCAGCGCGCCCTGCTCGAACAGCGCGCCGCAGAGGTTGCGCAGGCCTCGGCCGGCGTGGGCGACGCCCTTGAAGTGGAGGACGAGGCCCCGGAAGACGCCGCCTATGCTCCCGCGAAGCCCGAGATCACCTTCGACGACTTCTCGAAGCTCGACCTCCGCACCGGCGTGGTGGTGGCTGCCGAACGGCATCCCAATGCCGACAAACTGCTGCGCCTCGACGTAGACCTCGGCGCGGAGACGCGGCAGGTGCTCGCGGGGGTCGCCGAGCACTACGCACCCGAAGCGTTGGTGGGCCAGCGGGTCGTCGTCGTCGCAAACCTGGCCCCGCGCAAGATCCGCGGCCTCGAAAGCCAGGGGATGGTGCTCATGGCCGAAGACCGTACGGGACGCCTCGTCCCCGTGGGGGCGGTCTCCGAGCCCGGGAGCGTGGTCCGGTAAACGGGCGCGCTCGCTCAAACGGCGCGCTCGTTGCGGCGGCATCGTGGACGTGCGACGGCACAAAAAACGGAGGCCTGTGTGGTGGCAGGCCTCCGAGTTGGTTTGTGTCTGGCGGGGCGCTTACACGCCGCCCACGTCCGGGAAGTCGTCTTCGTCCAAAACGACGGCGTTGAAGTTGCCCGTCAGGGTGACCGCCTCCGAGCTGGTCGGGTCCGAGATGTCGATGAGATCGCCGGTGACCGAGAAGGTCCCCCGGATGTTGCTGCCGCTCGACCCTGTGACTTCAACGGTGCCGCCCGTGGAGGTCACGACCCGAAACGAGGTCTCCGAGACGGAATCGAAGTAGACGATGAACACGTCCGAAGTCTCGTCCCCGACGGTGTAGGTGCCCTCGCCCGGCACTCCGGCCACGTTTTCGAAGACAATCGCGAAGTACTCAAAGGCTCCAGTGGACCCGCCCAGGCCCGAGGCGAGATCGTTGATCGAGCCGTCAAAGACGGCGATGCCGAAGGTGTTTTCGGTGCTATCGAAGCCGGCGTAGCCAGATCCAGAGAACGAGCCGTTGTTGCCCGACACCGATACCGAGCCGGAGCCCTGGGTGCCGCCGCCACCGATGCCGCCGCCGCCGCCGTCATCTGTGTCGTCGCTAGAGTCGCAGCCGACAAAGACCAAGGCCGCGAGGGCCAGGGTGAGAAGGGTAGGAAAGGAGAAGGAACGCATGGCGTGGTTGAGTGCGTGGATGGAGATTGAGGAAGCGTCTCACCCCTGGATACGCGAAGTCGCGAGACATCGGATCACGCGAGGAACTGGATCCGGCGCTTTGGCGGGGCTGGGAGCCGGAACCGTCGGCGGGGCAGGGTGGGTATGCGGCGCACCACCTCCCACGTTGCGTCCTCGCCTCCTGCTCCATGTCTCGCCTCCCCACGGTTCTGCTGGTTCTGCTCGCTCTCAGTCTCGTGGGCTGTGCTACGACCGAAGACACCGGTGGGGTGCGCGATAGTGACTTCGGCTTTGCCGATCCCAACGCGGCACGGGGCTTCTCGCTAGTCCCGCCCGCCGACGACATCAAGACCATCCAGTTGCACCGAGCCGGCGACGAGTCGTCACTGCCGATCGTGGGCCTGAGCAGCGGCCAGCAACTCACGCTCTCGTTCGACCTCCTCGACGAGACGACCGGGCGGCCGCTCTCGGTCTACTTCTACCACGCCGACCGCAACTGGGAGCGGTCGCTCCTTCCCGTGGAGTACCTCGCCTCGGCCGTGACCGACGACCTGTTTGACTATCGCATCTCCGGCACGGCAGACCTCCGCTACGTCCACTACGCGTACAACTTCCCCAATGAGCGCATTCGCTTTCTGAGGAGCGGCAACTACCTCGTCCGTGTCGCGGAGCAGGGCCGGGAGCAGGAGCCGCTGTTCGAGCGTGCCTTTTTCGTGTCGGAGCAAGCGGCCGAGGTGGAGATGCTGCTGAGCAGCTCGTTGCTGGGCACCGGCGGCAGCTTCGCCCAGCCCGTCGTGCAGTTCCGCCCCACCCAGCAGTTCGACGTCTCAGCGTTCGACTACGATGTCTGCTTCGCCCGGAACGGCCGCTTCGATCTCACGCAGTGTGCGGGCGAACCCTCCCTCGTCGAAGCGGCGCTGCTCCAGTTCTTTCTGCCACCGGAGCGGGGCTTTCAGAACGCCGAGCCGACCTACCAACTCGACCTCGGCCAGCTAGCCGCGGGCGGTGACATCCTGGAAGCCAACCTGGGTGTCTTTCCCTACGAAGTGACGCTCGATCCCGACTTCGCGCGCTTCGGCAACGCCACCCTCGATGCGCCCTTGAGCGGACAGCCGCTGGTTGCCGATGCCGTCTTCGGCGTTCCCGAGCCCGCCACGCAAGCGGAGTACGTCCAGGCGACCTTCAGCTACGTGCCTGACGGGGAGCGGCGTCTGCGGGGCCCCGTGATTCTATCCGGGGCCTTTAACGGGTGGCTCATCGATCCGGCCAACGAACTGTCGTGGGTGCCCAGCGAGGGCCGCTACGAGGGCACGTTCCTGCTCAAGCAGGGGCGCTACCTCTACCGGTACGTGGTGGAGGACCCGTTGGAACGGGAGCGGCTGCGTCGGGAGATCGGGCTGGTGCCTTCGCTCTACACCGCGCTCGTCTACGTCCGCGACTTCACCCGCAACACCGACCGGCTCATTGCCACGCGGTCGATCGTTTCCCGATAAGACGATGGACCTGACCGCTGCCTACCGTGAAATCCTCGTCCTCGTCGGGACTCAGACGGGCAACTCCGAACTGGTCGCCGAGGACATCGCCGACCACCTCGCCGAATTGGGGTTCGAGTGTGACCTGACCGACATGGCGGACGCCTACCCCGAACTGCTTGTCGACTATCGGCAGGTGATCGTGGTGATGTGCACCTGGAGCAACGGGACGCCCCCCGACAACGCCGTGGCCTTCGTGGAGGGCGTCGAGGCGGTAGCGCCCAGCTTGGCCCACTTGGCCTACGGGGTGATTGCGCTCGGCGACCACGACTACGACCCGTACTACTGCGTCGCAGCCTACCGGCTCGCAGACCGGCTCGACGCGCTCGGGGCCACGCGGGCGGTCGATCATCTGGATGTCGATGGGACCCCTCGGCCGTCGCACTACGAGGCCGCGAGGGCGTGGGCGGAGCGCTGCGCCCAGGCGTTCGCCGAGGCGTTTGCGGGGGTGCAGGCAGGAAGCGGGCAGGGAGGAGGCTGAGCCCCGGCGGCGGTATCTTGTGCGGCTCGTCTGAGTCGTTCGTTCTGCCCCAGCATTCCAAGTCCTATGCCCCTTATCGCATCCATCTCAGGCATCCGCGGGGTCGTGGGTGACGGCCTCACCCCGGAGGTGCTCGTCCGCTACGCGTCGGCCTTTGGCGCGTGGTGTCGGAGCCAGACCGGCGACGGCCAGCGGCCCACCGTGGTGGTGGGCCGGGACGGGCGGACGACTGGCGACCTGTGCAGCCGCATCGTCACGGCAACGCTCCAAGCTGCGGGGTGCGACGTCGTGAACGCCGGTCTCGCAACCACGCCGACCGTTGAGATGGCGGTGCCGAAGGTGGGGGCCGCGGGCGCTGTAATCCTCTCCGCCTCGCACAACCCGGAGCCGTGGAACGCGCTCAAGCTGCTCAACAGCGCCGGGGAATTCCTATCACCCGACGAGGCTGACCAGGTGCTAGCGCTAGCGGACCTCACCCTCGACGTGGATACGACGCATGCCGTAGCCTACGAACACGTCGGCACCTACCGCGAGGAGGACTTCCTAGACTACCACATCGCGCAGATCCTCGCGCTCGACTTCATCGATCCCGTTGACATCGCGAAGCGCAACTTTAAGGTGGTCGTCGACGGCATTAACTCCGTCGGCGGGTTTGCCATTCCAGCGCTGCTCGACCGGCTGGGCGTGACGGACGTGACCGTCCTGAATGGCGAGCCGACCGGCCGGTTTGCCCACAACCCGGAGCCGCTCCCCGCGCACCTGTCGCAGATCACGGGCGCCGTGGCCGAGACCGGCGCGGACCTAGGCATCGTCGTGGACCCGGATGCAGACCGGCTCGCCTTCGTGGCAGACGGCGGCGAGTTCTTCGGGGAAGAGCTGACCCAGGTGCTCGCGGCCGATTTTCTGATGCGCAAGACGCCGGGGTCGTTTGCCACCAACCTGTCGTCGAGCCGTGCGATCGAAGACGTGATGACGGGGTTCGGCCACCCGGTGCACCGCTCGAAGGTCGGCGAGATCAACGTGGTCGGTGTGATGAAAGAGACGGGGGCCGTGCTTGGCGGCGAAGGCAACGGCGGCGTCATCCTGCCCGCCCTCCACTACGGCCGGGACGGTCTGGTAGGCGTGGCGATGGCGCTCCAGCACTTGGCCGAGACGAGGGAGACGCTATCGGAGATCAAGGCCCGCTTCCCGACCTACGTGATCGCCAAACACAAGCTGCCTCTCGAAGGCCTCGGCGATCCTCGAGCGCTGCTCGAAGCGCTCGCGGCGCAGTACGCCAACCGCCCTGACGCGCGTCTTTCGACGCTCGACGGGGTCAAGCTTGACTTGAACGAAGGCTGGGTCCACCTGCGTCCGTCCAACACAGAGCCCATCGTGCGCGTATATGCTGAGGCTGGCTCCCAAGAGGAGGCGGACGCGCTGGCCGTGCGCTTCAAGCAGGAACTCGTGGGGAGCGTGAGCGCTGCCGGCTGACCCTGCGCGCCCCCCGATCACCCCTCGCACCGACTTCGCCCCGAACCCTCCTCGTCCTTATGTCTGATCTCCTGGAGCGCGTACAGACGCTCGGCGGCTACCTCGACATCGCGCAGAAGAAAGACCGACGCGCTGACCTGGAGCAGCAGCGCCTCGATCCCGATTACTGGAACGACCCCGATTCGGCGCGGGTCGTCGAACAGGAGGTCGCGGCGCTGGACGACTGGATCTCGTCGTACGAGACGCTGGAGCAGCGGGCGCAGGACCTCGACGTGCTCGTGGAACTGGCCGAGGAAGAAGGCGAGGACATGGCCGCGGAGATCGAGCGGGAGCGCACCGCCGTGGAGACGGCCCTCGAAGCGCTCGAACTGCGCGGCATGCTCGGCGGCGAGGACGACCAGCGTGATGCCGTCGTCAACGTCAACCCTGGGGCGGGGGGCACCGAGGCGCAGGACTGGGCCGAGATGTTGCTCGGGATGTACACGAAGTACGCCGAGCGCCAGGGCTGGGGCGTCGAGTTGGTCGAATACCAGCGCGGCGAGGGGGCCGGCATCAAGTCCGCGACGCTGCGCGTGCAGGGGCCGTTCGCCTACGGCTACCTCAAGGCCGAGAGCGGCGTCCATCGCCTCGTGCGCATCAGTCCGTTCGACTCCTCGGGGCGCCGCCACACCTCCTTCGCGTCGGTGTTCGTCTATCCCGAGATCGACGATTCCATCGAGGTCGATCTCTCGACCGGCGAACTCGAAATGCAACGCTTTCACTCCGGCGGCAAGGGCGGCCAAAACGTCAACAAGGTCGAGACTGGCGTCCGCTACGTGTGGACGGGGACCCTCTCGAACGGCGAGGCCGTGAAGGTCGCGGCGGAGAGCACGGAGGAGCGCAGCCAGCTGCAGAACCGCGAGCGGGCGATGCAACTGCTCAAGAGCCGCATCTATGGCATGGAGCAGCAGATCCGCGAGGCGGCGAAGGACGCGCTCGAGGGCTCGAAGAAAAAGATCGAATGGGGCAGCCAGATCCGCTCCTACGTGTTCCAGCCCTACACGATGGTTAACGACCTACGCACCGAGACGAAGGTCACGGACGTGGACGGCGTGATGGGCGGCGACCTGGAGCCGTTTATCCGCGCGTTCCTGCTGCAGCAGTCCGGGAGCGAGAGCTAGCCGGGAGCAATCGGGCAAATGGCGGGGTACTGCCTACATTACGCCTCGCTTTCCATCCCCCACCACCGTCGCTATGCAAGCCACCCCGCGGCAGGAGCGGTACGACTATCTCGTCATCGGCAGCGGCGTCGCCGGGCTGAGCTTTGCGCTGCGCGCGGCGGAGCACGGCACCGTGGCCGTCGTGACCAAGAAGCAGTCCGCCGAGTCGAACACGAACTATGCCCAGGGCGGCATTGCGGCCGTGATGCACCCGGCCGACTCCGTGGAGGATCACGTGCGCGACACCCTCGTCGCGGGCGCAGGCCTGTGCGACGAGGACATCGTGCGCATCGTGGTGACCGAGGGCCCCGAGCGTGTCCGCGAGCTGATGGCGATGGGGGCCGAGTTTGACCGCGAGGCCGACGGCGACCTGCACCTGGGCCGGGAGGGCGGGCACTCCGCGCATCGCATCGTGCACGCTGCCGACATGACGGGCCGCGAGATCGAGCGCGCGCTGCTGGCGAAGGTCTACGCGCACCCCAACATCGCGCTCTACGAGTACCACTTCGCTATCGACCTCATCACTGAGCACCACCTCGGGCGCGCCGCCGTGGCGTGGCCGAAGCTGCACTGCTTCGGTGCCTACGTCCTCAACGAGAAAACCGGACAGGTCGAGACGATCGCAGCCAAGGCGACCCTGCTGGCCGCTGGCGGCGCGGGCCAGGTGTATCTCCACACGACAAACCCCACCGTGGCTACCGGCGACGGCATCGCGATGGCCTACCGGGCGAAGGCGCGCATCGCCAACATGGAGTTCATCCAGTTCCACCCGACGAGCCTCTACGCGCCCGGGGCCGACTTCGGCGGGCGCAGCTTCCTCATCACCGAGGCCGTGCGCGGCGACGGCGGCATCCTTCGTAACCAAGCGGGCGAGCGCTTCATGCCGGACTACGACGAGCGCGCTGAGCTAGCCCCCCGCGACATCGTCGCCCGCGCCATCGACGACCAACTCAAGCGGCGGGGCGAAGACTTCGTCTGGCTCGACATCAGCCACAAGCCGGCCAGCGAGATCCTCGCGCACTTCCCAAACATCCACGCGACGTTGCTCGACAAGCTCGGCATCGACATGACCAAGGAGCCGATCCCAGTGGTGCCAGCGGCGCACTACACGTGCGGAGGCCTGGTTGTCGACGAGCATGCGCAGACGAGCATCCACGGGCTCTTCGCCTGCGGCGAGGTCACCTGCTCGGGGCTGCACGGCGCCAACCGCCTGGCCTCGAACTCGCTGCTCGAAGCCCTCGTCTTCGCCCACCGCGCCGTCGATGCGGCGCGCCGCTACGAGCCCCGCGCGGTGGTCCCCGAGGGCATCCCCGACTGGGACGAGTCCGGTACGGAGAACGCCCGCGAATGGGTGCTCATCGAGCACAACCGGCGTGAGGTGAAGCGCATCATGCAGAACTACGTCGGCATCGTGCGCTCTGAGTTGCGTCTAGACCGGGCACAGCGCCGGCTGGAGCTGATCTACGAGGAAACGGAAGACTTCTACCAGCGCACACGCGTTACCAGTCCGCTATGCGAGCTACGCAACTTGGTCGCGGTCGCGCACCTGATCGTCAAGTGCGCACAGCGCCGCCACGAGTCCCGTGGGCTGCACACCATGGCAGATTACCCCGATCCTGATCCGCTCCAACGGCATGACACGGTGCTCTATCCAACCCCTGCCGAGGTCGCCTGAACGCCGCGTGCGCACGTCGTCCATACGTGGGCGCTTCACACCTGGGCTCCTAGCGTTCGGTTTGCTCGCGTTGGGTAT
>JBCDFF010000207.1:0-7646 GCA_039178415.1 Bacteroidota bacterium | reverse complement strand
CGTCCGGGGTGAGGTCAGCGAAGGCCGCCGCGACGGCGTAGAGGCGCTCGGCCTGCCGCGTGTTCGTCTGGAAGAAGGCGTTCGGGGCGATCTCGAAGCGATAGCCGCCGATGGTGTCGTGGACGACGCCCGGCCCGAAGATGGTATGGTATGCCTCGCCGAAGGCGACCTGCGCCTTGCCGGTGTTGACGGCGTTGACGAACGTGGTCACCTCGGGGAAGTCGGCACGCAGCATCGCGGCGTAGGTCGCCATCCGGTCCGCGTCGTACCCGTTTGTGGTGAGCACGACCATCTTCTCGTCGGTGTGGGCCGGGGTGCGGACGACGAGGTGCCGGAGGAAGCCCTCGTGGTCGCGGATGGCCCACGGCTTCCACCCGTGCGCCTTCGCGAAGGCGCGGGTGGCGTTGACGAGGCGCGCGCTCCACTCGGACTGCAGGGAGCAGGCTTCCAGGTCAAGGACCGCGTCGAAGCGGCCAGGGGCGTGGAGACCGAGCGCGAAGCTGGTGTCGAACTGCTCCCCCGTGGCGATCTCCCAGTCGGTGAGCCAGCGCCGGGCGGAGAAGCTGAACTCCATCTTGTTGCGGTAGAAGAAGGGCGCGCCCCCGTCCTCGGTCTCCATGCCGAGGGTCGGCAGTACGGGGACCGCCTCGTCGAAGCCGCCCGCGTGGGCGAACGCCTCGGCGACGCTCTGGCGCTTGGCGTCGAGCTGCGCGTCGTACTGCACGTGCTGCCACTTGCAGCCGCCGCACGTCCCGAAGTAGGCGCAGCGCGGGTCCGTGCGGAGGTCGCTGGGCTGGAGGACTTCCTCGATGACGCCCTCGGCGTAGCTCCGCTTGCGCTTGCGGATGCCGACGCGCACCCGGTCGCCCGGCACGCCGCCCGGCACGAAGACGACATAGCCGTTGACCCGCGCGAGCGACTTGCCGCGGTCGGCAAACTTCTCCAGCGTGAGTTCGACGGAGGCGCCGCGCTTGAGCTTGGGCGGGCGGGGGTCGGCGGACATGAGCGGTGCGGGTTGGGCAAATCAGGGCGAGCAGGCTTCAACCGTCCTGCTCTCGCCTAGTTCACACTCCACGCAAATCCCACGGCAGCGGAGCCGCAGTGGGACTTCGTTGCAACCCGGGTCTCACCTGAAAAACGGCATGGGGTCGCACGTGCCGTCGGGAAGGCGGAGGCCGTAGAGCAGACGGTGCACCGAGGCCGGGGCGTCGGCCGCGGCGAGGGCGTCGCGGAGCAGGGCCTCGCGCGCGGCGATGTACTGCCCCACGGCGATGGCGACCTGCGTGCCGAGCCGCGGGTGGCGCTTGATGAGCGTCTTGAAGTCGGGGCGGAAGAAGCCGAGCAGCCGGGTCTCCATCGCTGCCTCGGCGCGGGTGGCGCGGCGGTGTTCGCCGAGGAGCGCGCGCTCACCGAAGGTCCCGCCCGGTCCAATGCGGTGCACGATGTCGGCGTCGGGGTCGTCTTCGGCCGGGGGGTCGTTGCTGCGCAGCACCACCGCCCCGCGCTCGACGAGGTAGAGGCCCAGGCCCGGGTCGCGCGCGAAGTAGACGACCTCGCCCCGGTCGTAGTCGCGCCGGTGGACGTGGCGCGCGAGGTCGTAGAGGTCCGCGCGGCGGAGGCGGGCAAAGAGCGGGCAGCCCGCGAGCACGTCCACGGCCGCGTCGAGGCGTGGGTCGACTTGCTGGCGCAGCACCCGACGCAGCGGGGTCGCGAGAGGCGGAGGGAGCCGTTCGAGGAGCGTAGGCACGCAGGGACCGAGTGGGTGGCAACGAGACGGACCGCAAGGTAGGCACCCGAGGCGGGGCGTGGGCAAAGGCACGAGCGCGAACGATGGGGACGCACGACCCCACCGCGTCTCCGCTCAACTCCAGAAGCCGACCACCATCACGTCGTAGAGGGCATGCGTCCACGCGGCGATGCCGAAGCCACGGACCAGGAAGAGTGCGTTGAGCGCGAGTCCGAACAGAAAGCGGAACGTGAACGACGGCAGTTCGAGCGGGTCTGCGTAGGGACCGGTGTAGTGCACGGCGCTGAAGAGCAGCGCCCCGAGGAGCGCCGCGCTGACGTAGGCGGCCACACGCTCCGCGCCGAGCACGCGCCGCGCGAGCAGGTAGAGGCCCCCGACGAGGAGCACCCGGAAGACGAGCTCCTCGTAGAGCCCTGCGCCGAGCGAGAGCACGAGCATCGTCGCCGTGCCTGGCTCCGCGGCCTGCGGGAGCCCCAGCAGCGCCCCGTTGAAGAGCACACCCACGGTCCCGCTGATGAGGGTTGCGAGCAGCACGCCCCAGACGGTGCTTTCGAGGAGCATGCCCGCGAAGTAGCGCGGGCGCAGCGGCAGGCGCTTCTTGCGCTCCCACACAAAGACCGCGATCCCGATCAGGAGCACGACCCCTGCCAGCGCCAGGTGACCCGTCGCCCCGAGACTGGCGAGAAACTGCTTGATCCACACGTCGGCCCCCACGCGGATGGCGAAGGCTCGGTCTGCGTTCACGAGCAGCGCGCCCACTTCGTAGAGGACGAGCAGCGGGAGCGCCGCCAGAAAGCTGTAGGTCGCCGTTCGCGTGAGGGACGCGTAGGTGTGCGGAACCGGCGTCGGCGGCGTCGGCCCGGAAGGCAACGAGGTCGAGGAAGGCAGAGACGACATGACGCGGGAGAGCTACGACGGGGACGCGGGCCTACGGGGGGACGCTGCGAGAGGATACGCGCCCGCAACGCCAACGGGCCCGTCGATGCCGTTGGCCGCCGATGGCCGGCGAGTCCAGGCACATCTTTTGAACCTGGCCCGGTCTCCCTGCCCGGGGCGCAGTACGCCCGTACTCGTTGCCCGAGGTGGGTAATTCCTACCTGCTCGACCTCCCCTACCCGGTCCCCATGCAGCACGACTCCGAAGCTCGTACCATCCGCCTCTACGAGCTTTTGCTGCTCGCGTTGGCGGCGCTGTGCCTCGGCATCGGCATCTTCAGCCAGAGCGTAACGCCGGCCGTCCCCGACCCGCTCGGCGTCCGTATCGGCCTCTCGGTGGCGTCGCTGCTGGCCGCGGGGACGCTCTTCGTCGCGCCGTTTCTGTGGCGCCTCGCCGGGCCGATCACCTACTCGGTGCTGACGCTCCACTCCGTCCTGCATCTCTTCTTTGTCTACGCGTCCCAGCTGGCCTACGCCCAGGCCATCGGGCTGGTCCTGGTGGCCGTGCTCACGGCGATCTCCCTGCACGACCTCCGGTGGATGCTCGGCTACAGCCTGCTCGTGGGCGGCGTCGCGACGGCCATCGGCTTCCTGCTGCCCAACACGTCGCTGAGCCCGATCCTGCTCACGTCGGCCATGGTGACGGTCCCCATCATCGGCGGCATCGCGGTGCAATCGCGGCGCATCCTCGAGGAGGAGCTCCTGAGCACCATCGCCGAGTCGGAGGTGGCCGTGAAGGCCAAGTCCGAGTTCCTGGCCACGATGAGTCACGAGATCCGCACGCCGATGAACGGCGTCCTCGGCATGACGACGCTGCTGGGCGACACGGAGCTCACCGACACCCAGCGCGACTACGTCGAGACGATCCGCATCTCGGGCGACACGCTGCTCACCATCATCAACGACATCCTCGACTTCTCGAAGATCGAGGCGGACCGCATCGACCTGGAGGAGGCGCCGTTCGACCTCCGCGCGATGATCGAGGAGGCCCTCGACCTGCTCGGCTCGAAGGCCTACGAGAAGCCGCTCGACCTCGTCTACCACATCGAGGAGGACGTGCCGCCTGCCCTCCTCGGCGACGTGACGCGGCTGCGCCAGGTGATCGTCAACCTGATCGGCAACGCGATCAAGTTCACCGAGCACGGAGCCGTCCTGCTCACCGTCTCGAAGCGGCGCACCGTCGGCGGCGAGCACGAGTTGCTCTTCGCCGTGCGCGACACGGGCATCGGTATCCCTCCCGACCGCGTCGACCGTCTCTTCGCCTCGTTCAGCCAGGTGGACTCGTCGCACACGCGGAAGTATGGCGGCACCGGCCTCGGCCTCGCCATCTCGAAGCGCCTCGCCGAACTCATGGGCGGCACGATGTGGGTGGAGAGCGAGGTCGGGCGTGGCTCCACGTTCTCGTTCACCGTGCTTGCGCGCGCCTCGGCGTCGGTGACGCGGACGGCGCTCAAGGGCAAGCAGGCCCCCATCGTCGGCAAGCGGATGCTGGTGATGGAGGACGGCACGACGAGCCGCACGGCACTCGTGAAGCAGCTGCGCACGTGGGGCGCGACCGTGACGGCCCCGCCTCGCGGCATGGAGGCCCTGCGCCTGCTGCGCGAGGGCGGGCGCTTCGACGTGGTCCTGCTCGACATGCAGCTCGACGACATGGACAGCCTCGCGCTGGCCCGCAACCTCCTCGACGAGCACGGGAGCGAGGCCTTGCCGCTCATCGGCCTGACCATTCCCGGCGCGCCCGTGCAGACCGACGGGCTCTTTGCCGCCGTGCTCTCGAAGCCTGTCAAGCAGGGGCCGCTCTACGAGGTCCTGCTGCGCGTGCTCGGGGCGGCTGCGACGGACCTCGCGGCGCTGCCCACCGTCACCGACGACGGCATCTGGATCCAGCGCGACCAGGAGCGCCCCAGCCCAGAGGCCGTCCAGCAGGCTCTGCGCGGCACCGAGGAGACGCACCTCCTCCCCCAACTGCGCGTCCTGCTCGCCGAGGACAACGCCGTCAACCAAAAAGTCGCGCTCCGCATCCTCGAGCGCCTTGGCTACGAGGCCGACCTTGCCGAGAACGGCCAGGAGGTGCTCGACGCCCTCGCCCAGCAGACCTACGACGTGGTGCTGATGGACGTCCAGATGCCGGTGCTCGACGGCATCCAGGCCACGCAGCAGGTACGCGCCACCGTGCCGTCGGAGCGCCAGCCTCGCATCGTAGCCATGACGGCCAACGCGATGGAAGGCGACCGCGAGCTTTGCCTGGCCGCCGGGATGGACGACTACGTCGCCAAGCCGATCCGCCGCGAGGCGCTCGTGCAGGCGCTGATGCGCTGCGAGCCGCTCTCGGCCCTCAAGCTGGACGCGGCCCCCCTCGGCACCTCCGCGGCCATCCCGATCCAACGCGCGCCGGGCGTCGAGCTTCCCGACTTTGCTCGAAGCAGTGCGGAGACCGTGGCGGAATCGCCTGCCCAGAGCACGCCTGTGGAGGACGTCGCCCCCACCGCACTCTCAGCAGACCCTACGCCGCTTCCAGAGCCTGAGCCGCTTCCAGAGCCTGAGCCGCTTCCAGAGCCTGCGCCGCTGGCGGAGCCCGCACGACCAGCGGCGCCTGTCTCTGCAGCGCCTGTCTCTGCAGCGCCTGTCTCCCCGGCAGCGCCCGTGCCCTCGGTAGCGTCTCCTGGCGTGCCGCCCGGCCCGGTCCCCCCCAAGCCGTCCGTGGTCCCCGACGTGCTGTCGGCGAGCCCCACTCCTGCGACGGACGAGGCAGGCACCGACGTGCTCCCTACCGAGGCCGCGACACCCACCGAAGCCGTACCCTCCTCGACGAAGCGCAATCCGTTCCGTCGCCCTGGCGCCCCCCCCGAGGCTACCGCGACCGCTGAGGCTGCCGAGGCCGCGATGCCCCTGGCTGAGGTACCCGCGGCTGAGGTACCCGCGGCGACCCCGCCCGCCGCTGCAGAAGCCCCGACCCCGCTGCCGGCACCCGAACCGCTGCTTGCGTCCGAACCGCTGCCGGCACCCGAGACACTGCCGGCGGAGCCAGACCCCTCAGCCGCTTCCCCAGCGACGCCCGAGAAGGCCCCTCTCGACGCAAAGCCCTCTCTCGACACGGCTGCGCTCTTCCCGCTCCCGCCCTCGCCAGCTCTCCCCAACTCGGAGCCCGAGCTCGCACAACCGGCTCCGGTGTTCAGCGCGAGTCCCCCTCCTGCGGAGCCTCCTACTGCGGCCCCGCTGCCGCCCATAGCTCCGCCTGCGGCCGCACCGCCCAGCCCGGTGCCTCCTTCCGTCCGTCCCCCAGCGTTCGACGTCGAGCGCTTTCCCGTCATGGACGACGCGGCGTTCGTGGGATCTGACGACCCGACCTTCCCGCTCCCGGGCGAGCGCGACGCGTTGCCCCCATCGGCCTTCGAGCCGGATGCCTTGCTGGGCGACCCTGGCTTCACCTTCCCGACGTTCGACCTGGACACCCCGCCTGCGTCACCAGCGCCCCCCCCCCAAGCATCACCGCCGGAAGCGTCTCCCCCGCAAGCACCCCCGCCACCCGCGTTCACGCTGCCGTCGATCTCAAAGCCCGCGCCCCATCCGCAGCCTGCGCCCGCTGAACCGGAGCCCTCACACGCCGTGCCAACGCCCCAGCGCGTCCTTCAGCACCTGCGCGAGATCTCCGGGCTGGACGACCCCGACTTCGCCCGCGAGGTGCTGGAGGGCTACCTCCGCGCCGACCTTGGCCTGATTGGCTCCGTGGTGGAGGGCGTCCGCATACGGTCGTTCTCCGAGGTCCGCGCGGCGACGCACAAGCTCAAGTCTTCGACGGCCACGCTCGGGGCACTCGCGCTGGCCGACCGCTGCGCCGTCTTGGAGAAGGAGAGCCGCCAGGAGCGCTTCGCCGCCGATGTCTCGGCGCGCGTCACGGCGCTGCAGGATCACGCGTTCGCATTCCGGGGGGTCATCCAAGACGCGCTCCGCCTCCTCGGCTGAGCGGCTTGGCCGCCAGGGTGCGCGGGGCCAGCCCGCCCATGGGATTCGCACCGGAAGCAGGCTCTGGCATCGGACGACGGGTGGACCGCGCAACCGAGTGGCGTGCGACCGATCAGCGTGAGTGCCGATTAGCGTGAGTGCCGATCAGGCCGCGTGTCCGCGCGCCTCAGAACGCTTGACCGATCCCGAAGTGGAAGAGCGGCCGGCGCAGCCCGTCTGGGAACCAGGGCGAGCCCGGCTGCGGCTCGCGGACGCGGTAGGCGAGGTCGAACCGGACGACGAGAAACTCCCAGCCGATGCGTAGCCCATAGCCCGCGCTAAAGCCGAGCTGTCGGTAGAACTCGTCGGCGTAGAACCGCCCTGCGTCGTCCCCGGGGTTGCGGGGGCCGAGCCACACGTTCCCAGCATCAGCGAAGAGGGCGGCGCTCCAGTCGGCCCGGAAGAGATTGCGCACGAGCACGGTGCGTCCTTCTGCGGAGAGCTCCAGCTTGAGGTCTCCGCCCTGCACAAACGCTCCCTCCTGATCGGCGATGCCGGGCCCCAATGTGCGCAGCGCCCAGCCGCGCACGCTCGTCGCTCCGCCGATGAAGAACCGACGGTCGAACGGGACAACGGGCGCGTCCCCCGTGGGCAGCGCTACCCCGACGATGGCCTTAAACGCGAGCGTCGTGCGTCTGTTGAGGGGGACGTACTGCCGCGCGTCTGCGCGCAAGCGGAAGTAGGGCCGGTATTCGAGATCGGCTCCGTCAACGATGCTAGGCAGGGTCCCTTCGAGCGTGTCCGGGGAGAAGACGAAGCGGTCGAAGAGGTAGAGGACGTTGCCGCCGGTTTCAAGGCTGAGTTCGCGGACGTAGCCGCGGTCGCGCCGGAAGAGGTTGGCGGTGGAGCTGCGCAGCGTGTAGCGGAAGGCGTTGTTGATCTGCGGCCGGGTGTAGTCCTCCAGCAGAAACTCGCGCTCGACGGGGTCTTGGATGATGCTGAGGTAGTCCTGCTCGAAGCCG
>JBCDFF010000206.1:0-7652 GCA_039178415.1 Bacteroidota bacterium | reverse complement strand
GCCGAGCGCGACGAGCCGGTTGAGCAGCGCCACGTGACCGTCAGTGACCCCCGACGCTGGGAAGTCGGCGGCGGGCTCGTAGTCGGCGTCCTGGTTGTCCAGGACGATCTCCGCGAGACCGTCGCCCAGCACCGGCAGGACGACGCGGACCGTCGTGGGATCGTACGCCACAACGGGCTCCGTGAGAAGCGCTTCGACCTCAGCGCGGGTGTAGCGCGTCTGTTGTTGCGCGGGCGTGGGCACCGGCGGCGGGGGCGGCGCCACGGCGGGCTTGAGCGGCATCGTCTGGCGAAACGAGGCCACGAGGCCCTCGACGAGCGGGTTGTACGTCTCCCAGTCGGCGAAGGCGCAGCGGAAGGCGATCACGTAGACGTGCCCCTGCGCGAGGACGCCCACCCAACGCTGGTAGCGCAGGATCGCCTGCGTGCCGTCCCAGCCCCGGTCCAGCACGCGGTACGCGAAGTCGATGGCGGGCTTGCCGTCAATGGTGCGCTCGGTGCGGTGGAGACACGTGCAGTCGGCGCGGTAGACCGTCGCGTAGATGTCGGTGAGCGCGTCGATGAGGTCCTCCTCGAAGCGTACGCGCCAGTCATCGGCCTTGCCCCGCAGGCGGTAGCTGTTGCGGTGGTCGATGTCGAGCCAGGCATGCACGTCGTCCGGCGGGCTGACCTGGAGTTCCTCGCCATAGCGGAACTGCTGGACCTCGCTGAAGGCGGGCGGGACGCGCACGGCGAAGCTGGGGAGTTGCAGCTCCGGCCACGCGCTCGGGTCGATTGGCGCGTCAGCCACTGCTTGCCTCGGCGCTGGCGAGCCGTTCTTCGATGGCCGTGCGGAGCACGTCTGGCAGCGCCACCGGCCGCTCCGTCTGCCGGTCGATCCACACCATCGTCGACTCGCCCGTCGCGTAGACCGTGTCCGGGTCGCCGTCGAGCGTGAGCGTGTAGCGGTTGGTCAGCGACGTGCGCCCCGGCGGGTCGGCGTCCACGTGGACGAGCACCGTCGCCGGGGCCTTGATGGGCCGCTTGAACTGGCAGTTCGCGGCCACGAGGACGGGGCCGTAGGTCTCCGTCACCCACGGCAGGTCCAGCCGCTCCATCGCCTCGATGCGCGCCTGTTCGAGGTAGGTAAAGTAGACGGCGTTGTTGACGTGGCCGAAGGCGTCTTGGTCGGCCCAGCGGACGGGCAGGCGGGCGGTGTAGAGGGACATAGGGAGTGGAGCGGTATGGCCGTGCAGCGGTGAGGCGGTGGGTGAGTTCACAGCCACACCGCAACACCGCCGCACGGACACACTCATCAATAGAGCGAGCGGTTGAAGACGGGGCGGTGCTTTTGGACGACGGGGTGGGTTTCGCCGAGCGTGGCGAAGACGGCGAGGCAGGCACGGCGGGCCCCGTCGGCGTCGTAGCTGCGGTCTTGGACAATGACCTCGATGAACCGGGCGAGCGCGGCGTCGGCATCGCTCTGCTGGAGTGCGGTGAGGGCCTCGGCGTAGAGCGGCTGGGCAGGGGCCTCGGCGAGCGTCGTGGGGTCGCGCTGGAGGAGGTCGGCGAGCGCGCGGACGCCCTCGGCGGTCTGGGTGTGCTGGCCGTCCACGAGCGTGCGGGCGCGGCCCGCGTCGTCGAACACGATGGCGCGAGCAAGCTGGATGCGCGCGTCGGGATTCGCCACGTCCTCGGCATGGGCGGCTTCGAGCAGTGGCAGTGCGGTGACGCGGTCGCCTGCGTCGAGGAGCGCGGTGGCCTCGGCGACAAGCGCCTTTAGGCGGCTCGGGAGGTGGTCGGCGAGCCAGCGGCGCAGCGTCGGCTCGGGGAGCGCGCCCGTGAACTCGGCCACGACCTCGCCATCGGCGAAGAGCTTCACCGCGGGGATGCCACGGATCTGGTAGCGTGCCGAAAGCGCCGGGTACTGGTCAGTGTTGACCTTCACGAGCGACCACGCCTCGGTCTCCGCGTCGAGCCGGTCGAGCGTCGGGCCGAGCACCCGGCACGGACCACACCACGGGGCCCAGAAGTCGACCAGGACGGGCCGCTGGTGGCTCGCGGCGATCACGTCCTGCTCGAAGTTCAGGACGGCGTCGGTGGGTTGCATGGGCGGACGGGCTGGCGCAGAGAAGGGAAGGCCTCTCCTGACGCGCAGCCCCGCACGAGGTTCGCGTTACCCCTACGGCAGACCCCAGATCGAGAGGAAGCCGTCCTGCTCCAGACCGATCAGGCAGGCCCCAGACGTGCAGTCGCCGACGCGGTCGGTGCTGAAGAGCGTCGTGCCGCGTCCGCCCGTGACCGTCCCGTCGCCGATGCGCAGGTGGTCTGCCATCGGACCGTTCCCGATCACCTCGGCTTGCCTCTCGCTCACGCTGAGCTGCTGCGGCATGAGGAACGACAGGCGCGTTCCACCTAGGCCTCCATCGCTGGAAAAGGGCACGTGCATGATTCCGCCGCCGATCAGGATGATGCACGGGGCGTCCCCGCTGCAACCACCGTCGCGGTCGGTGCTGGCGTGGAGCGCGAGGCCCTGTGCTGCGGCGACGGTGTTGTCGCCCGTGACCTGGAAGAGCGCAGCCAGGGTACGGTCTTCCTTGACGAGCGCCATCTGCGCATCGCTGAGGGTGGCGCCGCGCACCGACTCGAAGTCGACGACGCGACCACTGCCGAGGTCGGTCCCCGAGAACGGTGCGTTCTGAGCGTAGGTGGGACCGGCCACCAGAATGAGAAGGACAAGGAGCAGGCGCATGAGGACACAGGGTAGTGGTGAGGCAGACAGGGTCGCCTTGGGTACGCGCAGGGCGACTTGCTGGGAGGTCACGTGGTAACCTCGCCGCCGTGCTTGCGTAGCGTGCGGCGTGACGCTCGATCTCCCCATCCCCGACCTGCTCGCGGCCCTCTTCGGAGGAGGTGCCGTCGTGCTTGGGCTCGTCGTGGGCGTTGGGCTGCTGGCACGCCGCGGTGCGCAGCGCGTCGCGCGGTGGTGCCTGGGTGGGTTCCTCATCGCGGGGGCGCTCACGCTCGCCAACGAACTCAACGGCACGCTTCGCCTCCACCGGCTCAGCGACCACTTCTGGATCCTCCCCCTCGTCTACACCTACGCGCTGGGCCCGCTACTCTACCTGTTTGTTCGGCAGCGCCTCGCACCTGAACACGGTCTGCGCCGCCACGACTTGGTGCACGCGGTCCTGCCCGCGTTCCAGGTGGTGCAGCAGGTGGCTATCGGATTCGCACCGATTGCGGTCAAGGGAGCCTACTGGCGCTCGTCGTTCGGCCAGACCTACAGCCAACTCGACACGCTGATCTTCGTGGCCAGCCTCGGCGGCTACCTCGTCGCCTCCTGGCGGCTCACCCGCCAGCCAGCAGCCTCGCCGACGCTCGTGCCCTGGCTGCGGCGGCTCATCGCCGGCGCGGCGGTCATTCTGGTGGTGGCGCTCGTGATGGAGACGTCGCTCGTGACACCGCTCATCGCCAGGGCGCTGCCTGCGGGGCTGCTCGCCTGGCTCGGCCTCGGGGCGACGCTGACCTACGCGGCGATGCTCTACTGGGTCACCTTCACCGGGTTCGTCCATAGTCTCGCGCCGGATGCCAACAGAACACCGACCGAACCTGCACCGGAGCCCGAACGCCGCGAGCGATATGGAATGACGGAGGACGACCTCACCCGCCACGTCGCCTCCCTCCGCAACCACATGGCGACGGTCCGGCCCTACCTCGACCCGACGCTCTCGCTCGGCACCCTCGCCGACGCCTTGCGGCTGAGCGAGAAAGAGTTGTCGCTCGTCCTCAACGAGGGCATCGGTGTGGGCTACACCGAGTACGTCAACGGGCTGCGGGTGGCCGAAGCGCAGCGGCGCCTCGCCAACCCCGGTCATGCCGGGGCCTCGGTGCTCCAGATCGGACTGGCGGCGGGGTTTGCCTCCAAGGCCACGTTCAACCGCGCCTTCAAGCACGTCGCCGAGTGCACACCCACGCAGTACCGCGCCGCCGCCGCGCCCCTCATCGCTTCCTGAGACGTCGATGTGGCGTCTCATCCGTTCCGTGAGGCGACGAACCGGACGCCCATCCCCACCTTGGCCGCGTCTCATCAACCCCCTACCGGACCATGTCTCGCTGCTCCCTTCTCGCGCTGCTCCTCGTCGGCGCGCTCCTCGCCCCGACCGCCTACGCCCAGCCGGTGACCATCGCGCTCGACCTCGCCGACCGTGACCTCACCGATGCCACTGTCGGCGTGCGCGGCGACACCGCTCCGCTCTCCTGGGAGCAGTCGTTTCCGCTCTCGGACCCCGACGGCGACGGCGTCTACACGGCCGAGATCCCCTTCGCCGACGGCACGGGCCTCGTCGAGTACAAGGGCGTCCTCGAACCGGGCCAGGGCGAGCCCGAGTGGGAGCCGGGCGACAACCGCGTGCTCCTGCCTGGCCCGATGGCCGCCGACCGCCGCGGCTTCGGCGACCCGCAGACCGACCTCCCCGAGATCACCGTCACGCCCGCCCAACTCACCGAGGACCTCGCGTTGCTCCGCGAGGCGATGGAGGAACTGCACCCCGGCCTTCGCCTCCACAACACGGACCAGGACCTCGCGGCCATCGCCGACCGGCTCACGAGCGACGCCCAGCAACTGGTCGCGACCTACGGCGACGCGATCCCGGTGACCGCCGCCTACCTCCCGCTCGTCCGGGCCGTGGCCGCGATCCGCGACGGTCACACGCAAGTGAGCATGTACAACCAGACCGCCTACACCGAGGCGATCCTCTACGACCGCGCCGACCGCGTCCCGTTCACCTTCCGCCTCGTCCCCGACGGCGCCAGCGCGCGGATACTCGTCACGGGCGACGCCACGCCGGGCCAGGTGCTTCCGGCTGGGACGGAGGTCCTGACGCTGGACGGTCGCCCCGTCGCCGAGGTCATCGCAGCCTTGAAGCCCTACACCTCCGCCGATGGGAGCAACGACGCCAAGCGCCTGGGCCTGCTGGAGGTCGGCGACCTCGTGGCCCCCGCCGAGCGCTTCGATGTGGTCTACAGCGTGCACTTCGCCCCCGAGGACGACCTCGCGCTCACGGTCCGCACGCCCGACGGGGCCGAGCAGGCGCTCTCGGTGCCGCGCATGACGGCCAACGCCCGCCGCGACGTGCTCTGGGCGCGCGACCCCGACCTCCCCCGCTCGCGCGGCGACCTGCTCCGCTACGACGTCCTCGGCGACGGCACGGCCTACCTCCGCATCGGCTCGTTCGCGACGTTCAGCATGGACGTGGACTACAACGCGTGGCTGGTCGGGGCCTTCCAGGCGTTCCGCGAGGGCGGGGCCGAGCGACTCATCGTGGACGTTCGCGGCAACGGCGGAGGCATGGACGACGCGGCGGCGCTGCTCTACGCGCACCTCCTCACGGAGCCGGTAGAGGTCACCCTCTGGCAGGGCGTGACAGCCTACCAGTCGATCCCTGCCGACCTCCGCCCCTACCTCCGCTCGTGGACGGACGACTTCTACGACCTCGGCGACCGCGTCACCCCGCGCGGCGACGGCACCTTCGCGACGCGTCCGCCGCAGCCGATCCCGGTCTCGCCCGCCCCCGACGCCTTCGACGGACGCGTGGCGGTGCTCATCGACGTGGGGCCGTCGTCGGCGACGTTCTACCTGGCCGATGTGCTCCAGCGGACGGGCGTCGCCCCGCTCGTCGGGCAGACGACGGGCGGCAGCCTGAAGGGCCTCAACGGAGGGCAGATGGTCTTCCTCGAACTACCAAACACGGGCTTCGCCGTGGACATCCCGCTCTTCGGCAGCCGTCCACTCACGCCCGGCCCCGACCGCGGCGTCATCCCCGACGTGCTCGTCGAGTTGGACGTGGCCGCCCTCGTCGCCGGGCGCGACCCCGACCTGGAGGCGGCGCTCGCGCTCCTCGACCAGGACCCCGACCCAACGCCCACGCCTGTAGAGGCCGAGGCACCGGCTACCGAGCCATCCGAGACACCGCTCCCGTTCGACGCGCTCGCGGGCGACTGGACCGGCACGCTCACCTACACCGACTACAGCGACGACACGAGCCGCGCGACGCTGACCATCTCCGCCGAGGGGCGTACCCTGCGGCGCGGCGGCGTCCGCCTCGCCCTGCGCTACGTCGAGCCCGACGGCTCCTCCGGCGGCATGGGCACCCGCACCCTCCGCGAGCGCAACGGCGCAGTCGAGTACGACGGCGAGGCGTGGACCGAACGCGAGCGCGCCGTGAGCGCCGACGGCTTCCGCCTCGTGCTGGAACGGGCGGGCGAAGACAACCGCCGCCCTGCCACGATCCGCCACACGCTCACCCTCGACGGCGACGAACTGACCGATCGCAAGGAGGTGCGCTACGACGGCACCGACGTGTTCTTCGAGCGCAACTTCTACCGTCTGACGCGCGCTGAGTGAGCCTACGGCAGCGTCAGGCGCACGCCGAGGCCGAAGCTGCGGCCCTGGACGGGACCGTAGACGTAGGCCGTGTCGAAGTTCGGCCCGAACGGGTTCGCCGGGTCCACGAGCGGTTGCGCTTGCGTGTAGTCGAAGACGTTCTCGACGGCGAGGTAGACCTGGCCAAGCGCCCCACTCGGGAGGTCCACGTCCTTCGTCACCTGGACGTTGTGCAGCGCGAACGTCGGCGAGGTGGTCGGGCGCTCGAACGGGGCGTCGTACTCCGGGAGTGCCATCGGGCCGGTGAGGTTCATCGTGTAGTCCACCGAGACCCCACGTGGGAGCTGGTAGGTCGCGTTGACGACGCCCTGGAAGTCGGGGGCGAACTCCAGCGGGCGCGTCGCGCCGTCCTCGTCGACGAACACGTCCATGACCGTCGCGCCGACCGTGTAGGTGAGCGGGAGCGCGGTGAGGCTCTGCGAGAGCGTCAGCGAGACGCCGCGCGTGGTCGCCGAGCCGTCGAGGTTGGCGTAGACGATCTGGCCCGGCGTGTCGTAGTTCGGCTCGATCTTGTTGGTGAAGTAGGTGTAGAAGCCTTCCACGTCGATGGTGAGCGGGTTCGCACCAAAGGGGACGATGTGCTGGAGGCTGACCGTGCCGTTGACGGAGCGCTCGGGCGCGAGGTCGTCGAGGATCACCGTCGCGCGGGCACCCGTGTAGGCGGCGTGGTCCTCGGTGAAGAGGTTGACGATGCGGAAGCCCGTCCCGGCGTTGAGGCGCAGCGTGGTGTTGCGGCCCGGCGTCAGCTTGAGGCTCGCGCGCGGCGACGGGACGACGCCGTAGTCCTCCTGGTAGTCCAGCCGTAGCCCGCCGAGCAAGCGCACCACGTCGGAGGCGACCCACTCGTGCTGGGCGAACACGCCGGGGATGAACCGGTTGTCAGGCGCGTTCTCGATCTCGGTACCGTCGTCGCCGAAGATGCCCGTGGCTCCGGTGTTGTCGTCGTAGCGCTGGGCGCGGAGCGCGGCCCCGAAGAGCGTCGCGTGCTGCGCCCCGAAGCGGACCGGCGCGATGAGTTGGGCGAAGGCAGTCGTCTGGCGGGCCTGGTAGTCGGCGTCGCCGTAGAAGCTGTCCTGGTCGTGGTGGTTGAACGCGAGGTCGAGCTTGACGCCCCGGCGCGGCGCGAGGTGGATGCTGCCGACGGCCTCGACGCGGTGCGTGCGGATCGTCTCGCCGTAGATCTCGTCCGAGCCGCGGAGATCGTCGGAGAAGTTCTCGACGAAGGCCTC
>JBCDFF010000205.1:0-7660 GCA_039178415.1 Bacteroidota bacterium | reverse complement strand
GTGTTAAGCCTGCCGCCAGCGTTCGTCCTGAGCCAGGATCAAACTCTCCGTAGTAGAGAGTATTGCCTGCTCCCTCTCGGGATCAGAACAATGGGTTGAATGCTACCCGCTCTATGAGCGAGATGCTCCGAGGAGCTAGCATTCAGGTTTTGTTTTTTTGCTGTTGACTTTGCTCTCGGTCTAACCCACAACTACCGAGGTAGCGTGAGCCGACGAGGGCTCGCTATGCTTCCAATCTCTTCAAAGAACAAGGCCGAAGCGCCAGTGCATCTTGCAGCACTTTTGTTTCGAGCGCGTCCTGCCAACATACGAACATCAGCATTAGCGCGTCAACCCTTTCACAAACTCTCAAACTTGGGAGCGCAGTCGTGCGACTACAAGGTCCAGGGCGGATTCCGCGCCGCGCGCCGCAACGCGCGTTTTTGCGGAGGACAGTCAACATACGAACTCTGGTCCAGGCGGTCAAGCTTTTCGGTCGGCTTCTGATTCGCTTCACGAAGCAGCTTGGCGCGCTGCAAGGAGGTCGCAATCGACAAAGAACAGTCCTCTGAGTCTCGGCCTCGCTGGTGCGAGTGGAGCGCGTAAACCGCGTCGCCGTTTCTCGGAGGGCGGCCATGATACAGACCCTCCGACCGCGGGTTCAAGCCTTTTCACGGCTTCAACCACGCTTGATCGAACCGTCTCCGTTCGTTGACAATCGCACGCAACCCATCTGGCTGATATGCAGCAGCATACCTTCAAACTAGCCTTCGGATGGAGGTTGTGTGCAGTCCCGTGTTCTACCCCGAGCATGGTTGGAGACCCCCCTCGAAAGGGCAGCGCGCCCGTAGTTTTGCGCTTCTACCAACCCGCTCTCCTATGCGTGACCTCCTTGCTTCGCTTCGCAGACGCCTCGCTGATGGCTGGCGCTGGCTGCGTCCTGTCCTCACCCAGCGACGCTTCTGGCGGACCACGTTGCTCTTCATCGGAGGCCTTGCGGTGTTCGGACTGCTTGTCAACTTCGTTGTGATGCCGTTCTACACGCGGCAAGGCGTGCAGGTCGAGGTCCCCGACGTGCGGACGATGACGCTGGCAGACGCAGAGACCCTACTCCGGGGCCGCGACCTCGAACCCGCGATGCGAGCGCAGCCGTTCAATCCCAACTTGGACCCCGACGAGGTGGTCGATCAGGACCCGAAGGGTGGGCGCGTGGTGAAGCCGGGGCGCACCGTTTATGTCTACGTCAATCTCACACCCTCCGAGCGCGTGCGCGTGCCAGACGTGATGACACTCTCGGAAGGACGCGCCCGCGCCGCCATCCGCGCCGCCGGCTTGCAGATCGAGGCTGTGCGCGAGGACGACACCCCCTCGCCTTACGAAGGCACGATCGTCCGGCAGCAGCCCACGCCCGGTGCTGAGGTACTCATCGGGACCGGCGTGACCTTGTATACAAGCCCTGGTCCAGGCAACCGCACGGTCGTCGTGCCCAACGTCATCGGCTTACAACCCGACGAGGCACGACGCTTCCTCGAAGACGCAGGCCTCTTCGTCGATCCGAACCGCTCAGTGTCGGGCACGATTACGTCGCAGCGGCCGGGCGCGGGTGAGGCCGTTGCCGAAGGCACTGAGGTCCGGCTCTCGGCGATGGACGACGACGGGTAGCAGGAAGGCAGACGTTCGAAGGGAGAGGAATGAAGTGGGATCGCTGACGCGGAGAGGGTACTCCTTGGCGCGCACCGGAATGGCCCCCATCGAGGAACACATCGTCCCGACGACGTTGCTCAGGCGGCTTCGCGCTCGCGGGCGGGCTGCTTGAGCGCCAGCGCGCGCTCGGCGATCAGCAGCAGCAGGGCCAGCGCCAGCGGAATCTGGAAGCGCTCGGCGTAGATCTCGAACCGCTCGTCAGCGGCCACGGCGACGGCCGCGCGCTCCAGCCGGTCAGCCACCTGCGGCAGTTCGCTGGAGGCGCGCGCGATGCGGAAGTAGTCGCCGTTGCCCGCGAGGTCGCGCAGCACAGCCTCTTCGAGCTGCGTCTGCACGGTGTTGCCGTCGCGGTCGGTCTTGTAGCCCACGAGCCGCCCGCGACGATAGAGCGGGATCGGTGCGCCCTCCGTCTCGCCGATGCCTGCGGCGTAGACCTCGACACCCGCCGCGTCCATCTGGGCGAGGCCGTCGGCGAGGCCTCCCTCGTGCTGCTCGCCATCCGACACCACGAGCAACGCGCGTGGTCGCGGCGTGCCGGAGCCGTCCTCGCTCGCCACATCAAAAGCCCGGCGGGCCAGCCGGAGCATCCGCCCGTAGTCGGTGCCAGGGGTCGGGACGAGATTCGGGTTGGCAGCGTCGAGGAAGAGGCGGATCGCGCCGAAGTCGGACGTGAGCGGAGCCTGGATAAACGCGTCGCCTGCAAAGACGATCAGCCCGACCCGCGCGCCCCGCAACCCGTCGAGCAATTCGCGCAGCTCGTACTTCGCCCGATCCAAGCGACTCGGAGCCACGTCCTCGGCCAGCATCGACGCGGAGACATCGAGGGCGACGACGAGGTCGAGCGATTCCTCTTGCACCTCGCGGAGTTGCGTCCCGTAGCGCGGCCCCGCCAGCGCAACCACGAGCAGCACGAGCGCCGCGACGAGCAAGGCGGCTCGCCACCGTTGCTGCCTCGCACGCCGCGCTGCTGTTGCTTCGGGCGTCGGCAGGCCGGGCATCACGAGGTCTGCTCCATCCGGCTTGACGCCGAAGAATGCCCGGAGCGCGGCCGCCCGCGTTCGCGCCGCGCGCCAGAACAGCCCGACGGCCACTGGTACGGCGAGCAGCCACCAAAGCGCGTCAGGGTGGAGGAAGTCCATGGCGGTGAGGCGGTGAGGCGGTGAGGCGGTGAGGCGGTGAGGCGGTGAGGCGGTGAGGCGGTGAGGCGGTGAGGCGGTGAGGCGGTGAGGCGGTGAGGCGGTGAGGGAAGCTGTCCGCCTAGGCACAACCTGTCAAGCAAAATCGGAACATTTTCCGAGCGCTTTCTCCCGTACTCCCGTACTCCCGTACTCCCGTACTCCCGTACTCCCGTACTCCCGTACTCCCGTACTCCCGTACTCCCGTACTCCCGTACTCCTACGCCGCGAGGCGCGACGGGGCGACGCCGTGGTGCTTCTTGAACGCCTTGCTGAACGCGGCGAGGTCGCTGAAACCTACCTCGTAGGCGACCTCGGTCACGGAGCGTTCGGTCGTGCGCAGCAGCAGCGCCGCCGCTTCGAGCCGCCGGTCGAGGAGATAGCGGTAGGGCGTTGTGCCGAAGACGCGCTTGAACGAGCGGATGAGGTGGTATTCCGAGAGCGCGGCCTCCCGCGCGATGTCGGCGACGGCGAGCGGCTCGGTGAACCGCGCTTCGATGACATCACGAGCCATGCGCACGCGGCGGTAGAGTTCGGCACGGGTGCTCGCACGAGCGGCCGGGAGTCGGTCCATGGCGCGTCGCACCTGTCCTTGCGTTCGGAGCAGCGCCGCGAGTAGCCCCGCGTGCACCTCGTCGAAGTCGATGGGCAGCGCGTCCTGATGATAGAGTTGTGCGGCGAGCCGCCGGATGCGACGGCCGAGCGGCGTCTCGTGGTCCGCGAGGAGGTGCTCGTAGAACGCTGGTCCCGCGGTGTCGTCCGTTGGGAGGTCGAGCAGCACTGCGTCGTCTTGCGAGAGCGCACGGTAGACATCGCCCACGCGCGTTTGGCTGAAGTAGAGGCACAGGCCCACCGCCGGGCTACCCTTCGGGATCTCGACCTCGTAGCTGCGTCCCTCGTTGACAATGAGGAAGTGCCCTGCCGTCACATCGTGCGGAGTGCCGTCGAAGCGGTAGCGCTCGATGCCCTGATAGACGTACTTCACTGACAGCCCCGAGTGCTCGACGGCGTGGCTGAAGCCCGAGAGCGAGGAGAAGACGATGCGGTCTGGCGCGTCGGGCAGCGCCGCCGGGTCGAGGCGGTTGTCGAGACGGGCAACGGGGACGGCAAACGCGCGATTCATCGGGACGAGCAGCAACCAGGACGAGCAGAACAGGCCCCCTTGACGGGCAAGCCGCCGCGAGGGTTACAGGCTCGCAGGGCCTTTCGCGTGCCCCTACTTGCGCCAGCTTTCGTGGCTGCTCAGGACGAGGACGCAGGGTGTGTCGCCACAAACGCGTCGCCCTACCCTACGAAGGTGAGCGCGAGGAGCGCCGAGCAAGAACGGAGGGACATCACCTACGCGTCAGCGATACAGGCCGTGACGGCGTCGAGCGCCGGGGCGATGCCCGCGAGGTCGTAGTCGATAGAGGCGCGGTCCACATCGACAACGAGGAGGCCACCGCTGCGGAGGGCGGCCACGTCGGGCAGCGTGAGCCAGCCGAAGCTCCAGCCCGCTCCGGTCGCACCACCTAGGTTGAGCGCACGCCCGTCGAGTTGGAAGGTGCCACCGTAGTCGAGGTCCACCGTATGCGGCACGGCAACTTGCCACTGGCTCCCATCGGTCCCTACCCGGAGCAGGGCTCCGTCCGCGTCCCGCTCGGCGGCGCAGTAGACCACATCGTCGCTCTCGATGCCTGCGTAGATCGTCCAAGCGCTCTCCGGTGTCACGTCGTAGACCTCCTCAGAGACGCCCGCCACCTCAGCGATGTTGGTGACGCCAAAGATTTTCGTCGCTTGCCTCGGGCAAGGAGGTTGTCGGAATCGCAACCTCGGGCGATGGAACGGGCGTCCAGGTACCTCGCTCATCCTTGGCGATGAGCGTCAGCGAGCCAGGGTCGATGTCGTGGTAGGCGTCCTGGCCCAGGTCGAAGAACCAGGCGAACCCATGCGCGAGGCGCCAGAACGCGGTGCTCTCCTCGGTGTAGCCGTAGCGCCCGCATTCGGACCGCGGACCGTCGTCGGAAGGCGACGGGAGTGCATCGATGGGATGCACGTCGACGACATACGCGTCCGGAGCATAAACGGACCGCCGTACCTGGCACTGGGCGAGGCAGGCGGGGGCGAAGCCGTCCGCTTCGAGGTCGGCCTGGACGAAGGTGCGAATCGTCTCGGTGGGATCGTCTGGCTCCACGCCGATGGCAACGCCTACGACGGCGTCCTCGCCCGCCACACCAACGGCGGCCGTTTCGACGAACAACTCGCCGCGCCGCGCGCCCGCGTTGAGCCCGAGCGCGGCCGTCACGCCGTCGCACTGCGCCGCGCGGTAGAGTAGCACGTCGCCGCCGGGGAACGCGGTCTCGTTGACGCGCCACGTGCAGTCGGTCATCGTTTCGAGCGCCGACGGGTCGGAACCGACCTCGGCATCCACAATCAGCGCTTCGGCATCGCTAACGCACAGGCCGGAGTTCGGCAGCGGGACCTCACCGTCCGGACAGAGAGCGCTGGTCGATGGGGACTCGGCGCAGCCCGCCGCGAGCATGCAAAGCACCAGCAGGACGCCCGCGTTCAAACGTGGAACGCCGAGCATGGGCAGACAGCGAGGAGAAGCGACAGCGTTCATCGTCTTGGTCGTCAGCAACAGCATCGAGGAGGCACCGCAAAGCCGAGGCCGCCTCCACCACAAAAGCGACCCCGGCTGGATTGGGCGGGCTACTGGCCGCTACGCCACAGTTCGGCTCCGGCTGCCGAGCGAATCACGAGTGCGCCGTCGTCTTCGAGGCTCAGCGTCGCGTTCGGGTTGCCGTTGGTCATCGGGGCCCAGGTCGGTGCCGTCGGCGTGTAGGTCACCAAGTTGCCGTCGGCCTGCATCACCGCGCGCGTGTTGCCGCGCTAGTCCGCCTTGTCGTTCAGCCCCCAGACGGGCGCGCCGCCCGCCGTGTAGACGACGAGGTTGCCATCCGACTGGAACCGCAGCGCGTGGCTCATCGACGCGTTGAAATAGGAGTGGTCGGGCGTGAACTCGAAGTCGCCGGGGACCGGGAAGACGGAGGCGCTCTGCCAGTAGATGGGCGCGATCTCGTTCGACGCCGCGCGCTGGCCGATGACAAGGTGACCTTCGTCCGTGAGCGTGAGGACGGCCCCGGCGTGCATGTGCGTCTGGGTCGCCCAGGTCGGCGTGTCGCCCGCGTAGGTCACGAGGTTGCCATCGGACTGCATGAGGGCGCGGGTGTTTTGCCGGTAGTTGATCTTGTCGTTGAGCCCCCAGATCGGCACCTCGGCGCTGGTGTAAACGACGAGGTTGCCGTCGCTCTGGAACAGTAGGTAATGGCTGCCGGAGGCGTTGTAGAGCCGCTCGTCAACGGGCAGGTCGACGTTGCTCGTGCTCCCAATCGGGAAGGCGTTGTCTTGGGCGAAGGCCGGGCTAGCGAGAAGAAGCACCATCGCGAGGACGGCACAGAAACGGAGGGTCGGCATGGAAGGAACCGGGTGAAGGTGGAGGGATAGAGGCAGCCTCAACGCGGGGCCACACAGACAGAGACGTAGGCCGCCGCCACCGACTGCCACGCCCCGCCGATTTTTTCTCGCAGGGGTCGCGCTCACCCTCTCGCTATCTTCTGGGCGCGCTCCGCTTGACCGACCCTGCCACCCGGCTCCGATGTCCGTCTCTGCAGAAACCACGGCCCTCCTCGTCCGCGCCAAAGGCGGCGATGCGGACGCGCAAAACGCGCTGTTCGGTCAGGTCTACGATGAGCTCAAGCGGCTCGCGCGCTCCCGCCGCCGGGCGTCCCGCGACGTAACCGTCTCGACGACCGGGCTGGTGCACGAGGCCTACCTCAAGATGGCCGGGGCCGACGGCTCGTGGGAAAACCGGCGGCACTTCATGCGCATTGCGGCAGGGGCCATGCGGCAGGTGCTCGTGGACCGCGCCCGCGCTCGCGTCGCGCTCAAGCGCGGCGGCGACGCCCGGATGGCCACGCTCGACGAAGGCGTCGTCGGCTCTGACGACTCGGCCGCGCTCGTCCTGGAGGTGAACGATGCGCTCGACCGGCTCGCCACGCGCGACGCCGACCTCGCGGGCGTGGTCGAGTTGCGGTTTTTTGGCGGGCTGGAGGTGGACGAGGTGGCGGAGGTGCTCGGCGTCTCGCCCCGGACGGCCGCCCGCCGCTGGGCTCTAGCCAAAGCGCTGCTCCGTGTCGACCTCACCTGACCCGTCCCCAGATTGGGCCGCGCTGCGCGACGCGCTCGGCCACGCGCTCGACCTCGATGGACCCGAGCGGGCGGCCTTCATCGCGCGCCTCGACCCGACGCTGCAGACCGCGCTGACCGAGGCGCTCGCCGTGGCCCTCGGCGACGACCCCGTGCTCGACCACGCCGAGGCCGTGCTGGCCCCGCTCGCCGAGGAAGCAACGACGGACGCGTACTCGCTCACAACGGCGATGGAAGGCGTGCGGGTCGGGCCGTATCGGATCGAATCGCTGGTGGGCGAGGGCGGGATGGGCCGCGTCTACCGCGCGCACCGCGCCGACGGCGCGTTCGAGCAGACCGTGGCGGTGAAGGTCGTCCGGCAGGCGCTGGCGCTGGCAGGCTCCGACGTGGCCGCGCGCCTCCGCCGCGAGCGGCTGCTCCTCGCCACGCTCGACCACCCCGGCATCGCGCGGCTCGTGGACGGCGGCGAGACGCCCGACGGCGAGACGCCCGACGGCGTCCCCTACCTCGTCACCGAGTTCATCGACGGGGTGCCGGTGACCGACTGGGCGCAGGCGCAACAGGCGAACACGACCGAGCGCGTTGAACTGATCATCGCGGTTGCTCGGGCGGTC
>JBCDFF010000204.1:0-7664 GCA_039178415.1 Bacteroidota bacterium | reverse complement strand
GCGATCACGTCTTGCGCGATGCCCGTCGCCGCAACGCGCATGTTGTCGATCCGCGCCCGCAGTTGATACTCGCCGAACGCTTCGATGCCGGAGGTCACGGCCAAGCCGACGATGACGATGGAGAGCGTGAGAAGCAGAAGCTGTTGCTGACCCATAGTTCAGGTCTGGTGTGGGAACGGGATCGGCGGCGTCCCAGTGGATGAAATCGTTTGTCGTGCACCACATGAACAAATGGCATGCCCACGACGCTCACGCGTCACTTCTCTCCCGCTCCCCCGAGTCTGACTCGTATGCCAGACGTACCCGACGGCCTCGCCTTTGCGACGCAAGACCTCGCCCCCCACGAAGCCCCGTCGCACTTTAGGGCGCATACCTACCGGCACGTCTGGACGGTGTCGCACGACCGCGCCGCCGTCTGGGCGTGGCTGAACGATCCCGCGACGTTCACGGACGGCCAGCTTCCACCCTACCGCGTCGAGTTCGTGCCCCCATTCGCTGGCGGTCCGACGAGCTTCGCGCCAGGCGTGCTCAACGTGCACCACGGCCCCGGCATTCTCTTCGCGGGCGTCCTCGGCGAGATCGCCCCGCCTGCGCCCGGCCGCACGGCCTACCGCGACCTGCGCTACTTCTACGGCTCGCATGCCCTCTCAATGCGGCTCGTACGGCCCACCCGACTTCAGTTTTGGGCCGACGACGCAGCACCCCGGTCCACACGCGTCACGCTCCAACTCGACGCGCTCGTGGCCCGTTGGTTTGTACCAGCATGGGCATTGGGGCAGCGCGCGTTCTGGGCAGGCTTCGGCGATGCCATGACGAGTGGGGTCGCCGAGCGTAGTGGTACCACTAGGCCGTCGCCACGCTGGCAACCTGCAGCGATTGCTGCTGGGGCTACCGTCGGCGTGGCAGCGCTCGCCATTTGTCGATGGCGAGGCTGACTCAAACGCAGCGCGCCGCCCTCGTCACGAGAACGGCGCTCAAAGCGTGGAGCCCGACGTACGCTTAGTTCTGCGGCTTTGCAGGCTGCGACGGTGGCGTCTGGGCGGGTTGCTGCTGTGGAGGCGGCGCGTACGTCTGCTGCTGATAGGTCTGCTGCGGAGGCGGCTGGATCTGCTGCTGGCGCGGCGGATCGGACTGCAACTCCTTCGAGATCTCGTTGGTGGCATCCTTGAACTCACGGATGCCCTTGCCCAGGCCGCGTGCGATTTCGGGGATGCGCTTCGCACCGAACACGAGCAGGATGACGAGCAGGACCAGAGCAATTTCCCAAGGGCCCAGGCCGCCAATGGCGAGGGGAAGCGTCAATGCAGGCATGGCAGGTCGTTCAGGTTGGGCGAGGTTGGTGCAGCGAAGGTACGGGGGCGCTGGGGGCGTTCGTTCCGCGAACGGGTGATCCGCGCCATTTTCGTACCACCGCACATCAATGGGGAAGCTGGTATGCTTCGACGAGCTTGCTCAGGATGACCGCGCTCGTGCGGTCCACGATATCGAAGACCAGATCGAAGCCTTCCTGCTTGCCGCTGTAGGGATCCGGCACTTGATAATCTTCAGGGTCGGGGTCGAACTCGCGGAAGAGGCGGACGCGGTAGCTGTTGGCTCCCTGCGGGTCGAGGAAGAGCACGTCGTGGAGGTTGCTCCGGTCCATCGTGAAAATGTGGTCGTAGTAGCGCAGGTCAGTCCCCTGGGCCTGGCGCGCGCGCTGGTCGTCGATGGAGAGGCCCCGGTCACGCGCCGTGCCGCGCATGCGAGGATCCGGCGGCTCGCCGACGTGCCAGCGTCCCGTCCCGGCGGAGTCGATCTCGAAGCGCTCGGTCAGCCCGGCTTGGTCGACGTGGTGGCGGAACACCCCCTCGGCGAGCGGGCTGCGGCAGATGTTGCCCAGGCACACGAAGAGCACGCGGACGGGCCGGTCGCCCCGGAGCGCGTCTTCAACGGGCACGAGCGGCTTGATGGTGATCGTGGACATGCAGGAATCAGAGCGACGTGGGGTGGGCGGCGGGCACGAGCGGTGGGGGGTCGCGCGTAGCTTCTCCCAACGTCGATCCCCCCGCTCTGATCCGCTCCCCCTCCGACTCGTGGCTCGCACCTACTCCCTCTTTGACGCACCGCCGCCGCCGAGCGCGGCCCCGCCCGAGACCGTCAGCGTCGGCGCGCTCACGGCGCAGATCAAGGACGTGATCGAGGCCCGATTCGGACATGTCCGCGTGGAGGGCGAGATCGCCAACTGGAAGGCGCACGGCTCGGGACACTGCTACTTCTCGCTCCGCGACGCCGACCAGGCCGATGCGCAAGTCCGTGCCGTGCTCTGGCGCACCTCCGCGCGGGGCCTTGCCTTTCGCCCCAGCGATGGCATGCGCGTACGCGCCGTCGGGCGGATCGCGGTCTACGAGCCGCGCGGGCAGTACCAGCTTATCGTCGAGACGATGCAGCCCGCCGGGGCTGGTGCGTGGCGGCAGGCGTTCGACGCGCTCAAAGCCGAGCTTGCCGACGAAGGGCTGCTTGACGCGGCTCGCAAACAGCCGCTGCCTCGCCTCCCCGAACGCATCGGACTCGTCACGTCCGGATCGAGCGCGGCGTTGCAGGACATGCTCATGGTGCTCGGGACGCGCTTTCCGAGCGTGGAGGTACTCCTCTGCCCCGTCAAGGTGCAGGGCGACGGGGCCGCCAACGAGATCGCCGAAGCCATCGACGCCTTCAACCTCGCAGCGGACGATCGCGCGACGCCCGCCGAGCTTCGCGCCGACGTGCTCATTGTTGGGCGCGGCGGCGGGTCTGTGGAGGACTTGTGGGCGTTTAACGAGGAGGCGGTCGCCCGCGCCATCGCGCGCTCCAGCATCCCGGTCATCTCGGCCGTCGGCCACGAAACCGATGTCTCCATCGCCGACCTGGTCGCCGATGTCCGCGCCGCTACACCCACGCATGCCGCCGAACTCGCCGTTCCTGACCGCCGCGACGTCGCCGGGCTCGTCTACGGGTTCCACGAGGCCCTGCGCCTCCACACTGGGCGTGTGCTGGCCGAACACCGCCACCGCGTGCAGTCGCTCGTGCGCTCGCGGGGCTTCAACCGCCCCCTCGATCGCCTCGACGCGACCCGGCAGCGCACCGACGACCTCGCAGAGCGGCTGCGGCTTGCTGGCGAGCGGCTCACCCGCACCCCTAGACTCCACCTCGACGCGCTCGCGGCGCGGCTGAGGGCGCTCGACCCCGAAGCCCCGCTCCGGCGCGGTTACGCCCTTGTCGGACGAGGCAGCACGGCGGTCCGCTCGGCTGCGCTGCTCGACGCTGGCGACACCGTCACGCTACGGTTCCTCGACGGCGAGCGCACGGCAGAGGTAAAGGCAGCCCCCTGATTTTTGGTCGGAACGGTAAGCCTACGCGACGCCGCAGCAGGGGTGAAGAAAAAAAATCAGGCCCGCTTAAAGAGGTTGGCATAGCGCCGATACGAAGGACCGAGGCACGTTTCGTACTCGTCTCATTACGATACTACGCCTCGCTCTCTCTCACTCCACCCAACGTTTGCTTCCATGTCCACCCCCGATCTCATTCGCGACCGACTCGCTGCTGGCTACTACAGCCGCCCTGACGTCATCGCTCGCGTCGCTGCCTCGATGATGCCTGCCCTGACCAGCGACGGCGGGACCCCAGCTCCCGTCAGACAGCCCGCGCAGGCAACGCCCCCGTCCAAACGCGTACGGGCTCCCAAGCGGTCCGTGCAGCGCGCCTAGCCCCCCAGAAACATAGTTGGCACATCCTGCCGACTTCTGCCCAGCGCAGAGGTCGGCAGGCGTCGTTTTGGGCAGTGCGGTATACTTCGGCTGATCTTGCTTACCCCTTACCGTCCGCCGATGCGTCGCCTGTTCACCCCGTCCGCTCTCGTTCGCCTCACCCCGGCCTTCCTGCTCACGTTGCTCCTCGTGGCCGGGGGCTGCTCCAGCAGCAAGCTCCCCGACACAACGCCTCCAGCTGCACCGGAGGCTCCACCCAAGGACGACGACTCCCCTTACAAGCCCTTCGCGGAGGTCGTCACCGACAGCGCGGCGGCCGACTCGGGGCTCTTCGTGAGCTACCTCATGGAGGACGACACCAAGCTCCTCTACGCCATCCCCGACAGCGTGATGGGCCGCGAGATGCTCCTCGTCACGCGCGTCTCGAAGACGGCCGACAACCTCGCCTATGGCGGGACGAAGTTCAACACGCAAACCGTTCGCTGGGAGCGCAAGGGCCGCAACATCCTGCTCCGGACGGTCTCCTACTCGAACGTCGCTGCCGACAGCCTGCCGATCTACTCGGCAGTGCGCAACTCCAACTTCGAGCCGGTGGTGGCAAGCTTCGGCATCGAGGCAATCACGCCCGACTCGGCTGGCGTGGTGATTGACGCCACGAAGCTCTACACTTCCGACGTGCCCTCGCTCGGCCTGCCGAGCTTTACTCGTGAGCAGTACCGCGTTCGCCGCCTCGACGGCAGCCGCTCTTTCCTGGAGCGCGTGGCGAGCTACCCCGAGAACATCGAGGTGCGTGTCGTGCTGACCTACGACGCCGCCCGCCCGCCGAGCCAGTCGTCCACGGGGTCGATCTCGGTTGAGATGGCGCACTCGATGATTCTGCTTCCCGAGGAGCCGATGACGCCGCGCCTCGCCGACGAGCGTGTGGGCTACTTCACGCGCACGCAGACCGACTTCGGCCGCGAGGAGCAGCGCGCCGAGCAACGCAGCTACGCCATCCGCTGGCGCCTCGAACCGTCTGACGAAGCGGCCTACGCACGCGGCGAGCTCGTCGAGCCGAAGCAGCAGATCGTCTACTACATCGACCCGGCCACGCCGGAGCGCTGGCGCCCCTACCTGAAGCAGGGCGTCGATGACTGGAACGTAGCCTTCGAGGCGGCTGGCTTCAAGAACGCCATCGTCGCCAAGGACCCGCCGACGCCGGAGGAAGACCCCGAGTTCAACCCCGAGGACGTGCGCTACAGCGTGATCCGCTACTTCGCCTCGGACATCCAGAACGCCTACGGCCCGAACGTGCACGACCCACGCTCCGGCGAGATCCTGGAGTCGGACATCGGCTGGTACCACAACATCCAGAACCTGCTGCGCAACTGGTACTTCGTCCAGACGGCGGCCGCCAACCCCGAGGCACGCGGCGTCGAGTTCGACGACGCCGTCATGGGCGAGCTGATCCGCTTCGTCTCGGCGCACGAGGTCGGGCACACGATCGGCCTCCAGCACAACTTCTTCTCGTCAAGCACGGTGCCGGTGGACAGCCTACGCTCGCCAACCTACACGGCGAAGCACGGCACCGCGCCATCAATCATGGACTACGCGCGCTTCAACTACATCGCGCAGCCCGGCGACGGCGTCCAGCGCTTCACGCCAGACATCGGCTCCTACGACATCCACGCCATCGAGTGGGGCTACCGCTACTTCCCCGGCATCGATGACGCCGACGACGAGCGCCCGCTGCTCCACGAGATCGTACGCCGCACCGAGACCGACCCGACGCTGCGCTACGTGCGGCAGGCGGTCATCGCCACCGACCCGCGCGCGCAGAACGAGGACCTCGGCGACGACGCCGTCTACGCGGGCGAACTCGGCCTCGCCAACCTCAAGCGGATCATCAACAACCTCCGCGCCTGGACCGACGAGCCGATGGAGGACTACGCCACCCTCGACGAGCTCTACAACCAGATTGCGTTCCAGTGGCTGCGCTACCTCAACCATGCTGGGAGCTACGTCGGCGGCGTCTACACGGAGTACAAGACGGCCGACCAGGACGGCGCGGTCTACGAGCCGGTGCCCGCCGACCGCCAGCGCGAGGCCCTCGCCTTCGTCCTGGAGCACGGGATGCAGCGGCCTGACTGGCTCCTCGACACGGAGATCCTCCGCCGCGTTGAGGCCGCCGGCGTGCAAGACCAGATTCGCGGCTTGCAGGCCAGCGTGCTCGGCCGCCTGATGTCGCCGTGGCGCATCGCGCGCCTGTTCGAAGCCGAGGCGGTCGATGCGATGGCCGAGAGCGAACTGGAGATGGAGGTCTTCACAGCCACCGAACTCTTCGACACCGTGCGCGGCGGCCTCTGGAGCGAACTCGACGGCGGCGACGCCATCGACCCGATGCGGCGGGCACTCCAGCGCGCCTACCTCGAACAGCTCGAATCGCTCATGACCGAAGAGCCGACGCCCCCCCCAAACGCGTTCTTCCGTTTCTACATCGGCTACACGCCCATCGACGTGAGCCAGTCCGACCTCCGCCCGCTCGTACGCGGCGAACTCGAAACGCTCGACGACACCATTGCCGCGGCGCTCGGCCGCTATCGCAGTTCCAACGAGCGCATGGACCGTCTCCACCTCGAAGACGCCCGCGCCCGCATCGACGCGATCCTCAACCCGGATGGCTGAGCCACAGCCTGAGCGCTAAACCGGAGGTGCGAGTGCCTGGCGATCCCAGCGTTCGCACCTCTTTTTTTGTTCCAGGCGTGCGCTCAGAATCGAACGCTCTGCTGCAGCGACGCTTCCTGCCCAGACAGCCCAACGATCCGTGCGGCTCCGTCGAGGCCCCGCATGCGCCCGCGCGTGTCGAGCACGAACCGGGCGCGTGATGCGACGAGGTCGTAGTCGATGGCGTCGTGGTCGGTGACGAGGACGACGGCGTCTTGCGCGGCGAGCGTTTCGGGGGTCAGTGCGACGGAGCGTAATGGGAGCCCGTCGAGCGGCGTGTGGCCGTCGTCACGGAGTTCGAGGGCGTGCGGATCGTGGAACGTCACGGCCGCGCCTTTCTCCTGCAGGAGCCGCATGATCTCGATGGCGGGGCTCTCGCGTACGTCGTCTACGTTCGCCTTGTACGCGATGCCGAGCACGAGCACGCGGCTGCCGCGCACCGGCTTGCCGTCGTCGTTGAGCGCGTCGGCGAGTTGGCGGACTACGAAGCCCGGCATCTCGGCGTTGATGCGGCTCGCGAGGTCGATCATGCGCGTGCGGTAGGCAAGCGTCCGCATTTTCCATGAGAGGTAGTGCGGGTCGAGCGGGATGCAGTGGCCGCCGAGCCCGGGGCCGGGCGTGAACTTCATGAACCCGAACGGCTTCGTCGCCGCCGCTTCGACGACCTCCCACACGTCCACGTCGAGCTTCTCGCACGCCTGCGCGAGTTCGTTGGCGAGCGCGATGTTGATCATGCGGAAGGTGTTCTCGTAGACCTTCGTCAGTTCCGCCGCCTCCACGCTCGACACGGGCACGACAGTATCGAACACGGCGTCGTAGAGCGCGCCGCCGACTTGCGTGCAGGCTTCCGTGACGCCGCCGAGCACCTTCGGCGTGTTCTTCGTCTGCCACGTCGCGTTGCCCGGATCGACGCGCTCGGGCGAGTAGCACAGGAAGAAGTCGGTCCCGACGTCCAGCCCACTCTCGGCGAGCAGCGGGAGCACTACCTCGCGGGTCGTCCCCGGAAACGTCGTGCTCTCCAGGACGACGAGGTGCCCCGGTCGCAGCACGTCGCGGATTGCCTTGCTCGCGGCGACGACGAACGACAGGTCGGGGTCTTTGACCTTGTTGAGCGGTGTCGGGACGCAGACGAGGATCGCGTCGCAGTCGGCGAGCGCCTCAGGATCGGTGGGGGCGCGGTGGAGCCCGGACTCGATCCGCGGGGCGAGCCGCGACGAGGCGACGTCCTTCACATGGCTC
>JBCDFF010000203.1:0-7737 GCA_039178415.1 Bacteroidota bacterium | reverse complement strand
GGGATCGGCGGCGCCTGCCGGGCGGAAGGCGGCATCCTCCGTGAGCGTGATCGTCCCCTCAGGGGTGCGCACCGTGAGATCGGGCCCGAACAGGAGCGAGTCGCCACGGTTGATGAGGTTGCTGATTCCGTTGCGGCTGCCGGGGGCCAGGCCCTCGATCTGGCTTCCGAGCACCTGAACAGGTTGGGCAACCAGGGCGGGTGCGCTCACGAGGAGCAGAACGAGCCACAGGAGACGATGCGCAGGGCTGTGCAGGGCGGTCGGGAGCATGCGGGGATCGCGTCGTGGAGGCGTCGTCATTCGATGGTGACGGTGAATTCGACCGGGGCGCTCTGGGCCCCGGCGCGGTCGGTGGCGATGAACGTGAACACGCTAGTACCCTCGCCCTCGGGCACGTTGAAGCCCACCGTGTAGAACCCGTCGCGGGCGGCCACCAGGTTGAAGGCCCCGATCGCCGTGAACACCTGCATCTTGAGGAGGTCGTTTGGTCCGTCGGGGTCGCTTGCCGTGACCTCGAAGCGGAGGATGCCAGGCGGTGAGAACGTCATGGGCCCCTCCACCTCGTCGACGGAAGGTGGAGAGTTTTCCCGCTCCACGAGGACGGTGGTGCGGGTCTCGCTCGTGCCCCCATCTGGGCCCACTGCGATGGCGAGCACCGAGAGGATCCCCGCCTCGTCGCGGGGCAGCGTCACCTCGATCTGCTCTTCGATGAGGCTATTCGGGACAGCGTCGCTGAGGACGCTCTCGCCAGCAGCGTCGAAGCTGGCGAAGGGCTGCACCACGAAGCGCACCTCCGAGGCCTCGCCCTCCAGCATTGCGGTGGCGGTGAGCGTGAAGGTCGCGGTCTGCTCGCCGCCGGACACGTCCTCGAACTGGATCGTACCCGGCGTGGCGGTGAGGCCGCTCACGCGCGGCGGCGTCGCCTGCTCAACAGCGGACGCTCCGGGCGTGGTGTCGCACCCTACGGCGAGGAGCGCAGCGAGGGAAACCGCTACGAGAACGAGGCGGGCTGACGAACGCATGGCGAGCAACATGAAGGGGCGCGGTCCGCACGCAGGGACCAATCCTGCGGACGTAGAAGCGCGAAAGTACGTGCTCGTAGCGGAGGCTGCAGCGGCGTCGGGGCGGGTTCGGTGTGAAGACGAGCGTGGAGCGAGCGCAACCTACGGGTGGAGGCTGCGGTCTGCAACCGCCTTACCCGCCAGGATCGGGAAGTGCCCCGGCCCGAGCCGCGAGGGCGCTACCCCAGCGCGGCCTGCCGCTTGGTGAGTTGGGTGGCGGCAAACTCCAGCTGCTCCATCGCGGTGAGACCAAACGGGTTCGCCTCGCCGAACGGCGCGAAGTAGTCGGCGACGATGCCGAGCGCCGTGTCGAAGTGCGCCTCGATGGTGTCCTCGAAGACGACGCGCGTCTCGGGGCTGCGCTGGAACGCCGCGCGCAGCAGATCGAGGCCGAAGGCGATGTGCCGCGCCTCGTCGCGCTGGATGTGGCGGATGCCGCTCACGAGGCCCGGTAGGATCTCGTTCTGCTCGAAGCTCCGGTAGAAGCCGTGGTAGCCGGACTCCGCCAGCATGCCCTCGATCACAACGTGGTAGGTCGTGACGGCGCGCACGAGCGCCTCGTCGCTCTCGTCGGTGAGCACGGCGTCGAGGTTGGCTGGCAGCACCTCGTCGAAGAGCCGCGTGGCGTTGGCGCTCGTGTAAGCTTCCAGGTCAGGGCTGCCTGCCACCTCGGTGAGCCAGCGGCTGAAGAACTCGGCGTGCTTGGCTTCCTCCCAGATCTGGCTGGCGAGGAAGTAGCACGCGGTCTCGTACTCCGGTCGGCGCCGCAGTCGTACGAGTAGCGGCGCGAGGTCCGCCGCGACCGCCTCCTCCCCACCGAGAAAGAGCGCGACGGCTCCGAGCACGCCGTGCCGCTCGGTTTCGTCCAGGCGCGCCCAGTCGGCCTGGTCCTGCGTAAGGTCAATGTGCCGGGGGTCCCAGGCGAGCTTTTTGGCCTTCTGGTAGCGCGTCCAGTGCTTGTCGCGGGGGCGCTGCGAAGGCGCGGAGTTGGCGGGGGCGCGGCTGGGCGCGAGTGCGGAGGCAGGAACCGGCATGAGGTGAGCGATACGTGAACTGGGGTCAGGAGGTCCATGGTAGCGCTTCCGCTTGTCCCTCCGCAAGTCTGTCTGGTGGGACGAGGCCGCGCTATCCGGTACGGGTCCGCTCACGCTGGGAGCCTTGGGCGGAGGGAGCGTCCGCCTCGGAGAGCGCGTCCAGGTCGAGGCGCGCCCCGGAAGCCGTCTCGGACGGGGCGGCGGTGCCTGCCTCCTGGGCCTGCAAGGCGGCGCGGGCGGCTTCGAGTTCGCGCGCCTGAGTATGGTTCGTGACAATGCCATCCAAGCGCTCGATGAGGCGCTCAGACCGCACCGCCTCTTTGTCGAGAAACTTCCGGTACCAGCCTCGTGTGAGCGCGAACGCGAGGACGCTCGCGAGCACGGAGAGCGTCGCGCCGATGATCGCCCCACTCATCGGCATCTCTTGCGTCCCGAGCAGCAAAAAAAACGGAGCCAGAAACCCTCCCAGGACGAGCCACGCGGCGGTCCCACTCGCGGGCGTCGTCCACGAGCGGCGCAGCGTGAGGTGCACCTCCCCCTCGACCTCCTCGGCCTGGAACTCGCCCCAGTTCTTGCTCGCCTGGGCGTCCGAGCGCCACTCGTGCAACGTGCCCAGGGTGCTCGGCGTGCCTGCGTTGCCGAATGCCCGGCGCAGTTCGAGCACCAGCTTCTGCCACAGCGCCTCGTCGAGCCGACCTGGGATGACACGCTGCTGCCGGATGGTGGTCGGCTGTCCGATCATGCGGTCCGTGAAGGTGTCCGCAGGCTTCGGCTCAGCACGCTCACCGTCCCGGATCGCTGCGGCGACGTGCTGCGGCTCAATGCCGGCCGCCGCCGCCGCCTGTTCGAGGTCGGCGAGGGAGAGCCCGCTCGCGCGCGCCTCAGCCCCGAGGTCCGCCCGGTGCTGGCGCTCGGCGGCGCGCTTGAGGATCGCGCGGGCTTCGTCCTCGGTGAATCGGTCGCGATGGGGCATGACGTTGATGGCAGCGTGGGTTTCAGCGAGACGAGAGGGGCTTAGGTTCGTTGCCGGGCACGCTGGGCCGCCGTCTCGGCGGGCGCGGCGGGGTCGTCAACTACCGCATCGAGGTCGAGACGCGGCTCGGACACCGCGTCACCCTGCGCCTGCAACGCAGTCCGGGCGGCCTCCAGCTCGCGCGCCTGCACGTGGCTCGTGACTAGGCCGCCGAGGCGGTCCATCAGTTGTTCGGACCGGATGGCCTCCTTGTCCAGAAAGCGCCGGTACCAGCCGCGCGTCAGCGCAAACCCGAGAACGCCGACGACCAGCGAAATGAGGATGGCGGCGAGGGAGGTACCCACTGCCGCTTCCAGAAACCCGACCATCATGAAAAAGGCACCGAAGCCGACGCCGAGGACGAGCCAAGCTGCAGCACTCCCGGCATAGCTCGCCCACGAGCGCCGCAGCCTCAGATGCACCTCGCCGTCGACCTCCTCGGCCTCGAACTCGCCCAGGTTCTTCTGCACCGATGCATCGGATCGCCACTCATGCAGCGCCCCGAGCGTGCTGGTCGTACCCGCCGTCTCGAAGGTGCGGCGCAACTCCACGACGATTTTCTGCCACAGCGCTCCATCGAGCCTGCCCGACACGGCGCGGCCCACATGGATGCGCGTCGGCCGTCCGATGAACCGGTCAGCGCTGCTGGTTGGAACCTCGGGCTCCGCGCGCTCCTCGTCCCGAATCGCGGCCGCGACGTGTTGGGGCTCGATACCGGCTGCAGCGGCTACCCGTTCGAGTTCGCGCTGCGACAGACCCGACGTCCGGGCTTCGGCGCTGAGGTCGGCGCGGTGCTGGCGCTCGGCGGCGCGCTTGAGGATCGCGCGGGCCTGCTCTTCGCTGAAACGCTCGCGGTCCGGCATGGCTGAGTCTGATCAGGCGGGGTGGAAGATCGCAGGCACCGACGCGGTCAGCTACGCTGTCGGGATCGGGTGGGGTTCTGCGCCGGGGCGTTGCTCTCGTCCGACGGGTCGTCCAGCGAGAGCACGGGCTCTGTCGTCCCCCCCGTCGCTGCCTCTGTTTCCACGAGGCCCTCGTCCACCGCGCGTTCCGCATCGTCCACAGACGTGTGGTCGGCAACGATGCCTTCGAGGCGGTCCATGAGGCCCGTGAAGCGGTCCGTCTGACCACGCGTCCAGCGGGGGTAGACCACCCGCGTCGCGACGAGCGCGAGCACGCCCACCGCCATGAGCGCCCCGACCAGCGGCATGATCTTGTCCGCTTTGTCGCCCAACACCCCGATCAGCAGCAGGAAGAGGCTGAACGCCGTGAAGAACGCCGCGCTTCCGACCGGGCCGCTCGCTTTGGTGAGCCACGACCGGCGCAGCGTCAGGTGCACCACGCCGTCGACCTCCTCGGCCTGGATTTCGGCCTGGTCGTGCACGTTCGGGTTCGAGCGCCACTCGCGGATTGCCCCGAGTTGGTCCGGGATGCCTGGCGTGCTGAAGGTCCGGCGCAGCTCCACGACGAGCTTCTGCCAGAGCGCCTCGTCGAGTTGTCCTGGCACTGTGCGCTCGAGGTCGATGCGCGTAGGGGCTCCGGCGATGCGTTCGAGCGCCGTTGGCCCCGATGGCGGTGCCGTCCCTCGATCGACTTCGAGCGCGGCGGCACGGACGTACTGCGCGTCGATGCCTGCGGCGGCGGCCACCTGCTCCAGCTCGCGCTTCGATAGGCCCGTGGTGCGTTCCTCGGCGCTGAGGTCAGCGCGGTGTTGGCGCTCGGCGGCCCGTTTGAGGATGGCCTGCACCTCGGCCTCAGAGTAGCGCTCGCGGTCAGGCATGGCTCAGTCGTCGGACGCGGTCAGCGGGGCGAGGTCAACCGGCGTGCTGGGCGGTGGCCCTGGCCGCTTCGGCGGTCCGGCGGGCTTGGGCAGCCCTACGGGTTTGGCTCTAGGTGGTCCGATGGGCCTTGCCCCTGGAGGGCCGACCGACTTGGCAGCCCCTGCAGCGCGTGCCGCCCCGGTCTGGGTCGTCTTCGGCGCGCGCCAGATCGGGACCGACGAGCACGGCTCGCCATACATCAGCTTCTTCGCGACCCCTTTGAGCTTCTGCGTCGCCACGAGGTAGGCATGCGTGGGGACGACGGTCCCACCGCAGCCCTTGATGACAACGGGTTTATCGGCGTAGGCGCTCCAGTCTTCGACTTCGAGCGCGCGGACAAAGTGGTCCCGGACGAGGTCCGCCGCGCTGCCGAACGCGACCGAGCGCGCGAGGCCATCGAGCTTAGCGGCCACGAGCATGTACGCCCACGTCGGGATGACGGCATCGGTCGAGCAGAAGACGGCAACGTGCTGGCCGTCGTGCTGCGGCCAGTCGTAGTCCTTCATCGCCTGGCGGAAGTCGCGCTCGCGGAGTACGAGTCCGCGCACGAGGTAGGGCGCAAGGTCGAACGACACCACGGGCGCGCCGTCCCACAGCGCAGCGAGGTCGTAGACGGCGATGTCGCTCTGCGCGACGCGGTTGACGAGGTCCATGGTGGAGGTGGTGGATCTAAGGGCATAGGTCCTCAGAACGAGGGCGGAAATCTGCCGTTCCGCTGTGCCGCGCGGTCACCAGAGGCGCTTGTCGAGCACGGCTTGCTGCTTTGCGGCCGAGAAGCCGATGCTCGCATAGAACGCGCGGGCGGCAGCGCGGTCCGTACGCGTTCGCACGCGGAGCTTCTGCATGCCTCGGCCTGCCGCCCAAGCCGCGGCCTCGCTCACCAGCCGCCGCCCCACGCCCGCCCGCCGGTGGGCTTCGTGGACGACGAGGCCGCCGATCTCGGCAAACGCATCGGACTCGACCCGGTGAACCTCGCACACGTGGATCCACCCGAGCACGGAGCCGTGCGCGCCCGCCGCGACGAAGACGGCGTGGTCTTCAGCGCCGAGGATGGCCGTCAGCCGTGCCGCCAGCCGCGACTCGGGGGACGGATAGCCCAGCTGCCCAGACAGCGCCGCGAGGGCGTGCGCGTCGTGAAGCGTTGCTGGGCGCAGAGTCATGGTCGAGGACGTTGACGAGGGCGGACCTCAGAGCGTGGCGCGGAGGCCAAGCAGGAACGTGCGCGGCAGCCCAGGGCGCAGGCCCGCCGGACGACGCGAGGCGACGTAGAGCGCATCGGTGAGGTTGCGGACGGTCGCATAGGCCGAGAGCCGCGTGCCCCCCGGACTGAACGGCAGCAGCGTCTCTCCCGTGACATCCATCACCAGCCGCGCGTCCACCTGTTGTTCCTCGGGGATCGCCCCTTGCCCCGCCCGATCGCGGGTCTCGGCATGCCAGTTGGCGCGCACGTCGAGGCGGGTCCCGTTGTAGGCAACGCCCGCGCCGAGGGTGACGACGTGCGGGACGACATACGGCAGGCGGTCGCCCTCCCGCACGGCCCCCCAGGGGAGGAAGCTGCTGCGGAAGTCGGACTGGAAGCGCGCGTCGGTAAACGTGTAGGCAAGCCGCAGCGGCAGTTGCAGCGCGCCCGCGCCGTCGAAGGCCAGCGGGTCTACGTCCACCGACGCCTCGACGCCGACGACGCGCGCCGCGCCGCCGTTGAAGAGGTCGCCCGTGCCGGTGCCACCCGAGGACGCCGTGTCTCTGCCGAGCAGGTTGTCGTACCACGTCCCGAAGCCCACCACTTGCGCCGAGAGCGCCTCCCCGCGCTGGATGCGGGTGCCGAGTTCGGTGACGAGGCTCTCCTCTGCCTCAACGTCCGGCGCGCTCGACGGCGGCGCAAAGCCCCGATGGATGCCGCCGAACACCGTCACGCCTTCGAGCGCCTCGACCTGCACGCCAAGACCAGGAATGAGTGCCGTGACGTTGTTCGAGCGTGTGGTGGGCGTTCCGTCCCGCTCGGGATCCGCGTCCCCGTAGTCCTCGCGTTCCAGGCCGACGACCTCCAGGCGCAGTCCCGGCGTGAGCTTGACCGGGCCCCCTTCGAGCGTCACCTCGGCGAAGGCGGCGAGCGCCCGCGCCCGGTCGATCCGGTTGCCCACGTCGCCCGGCACACCCGGCGCGGTGAGGACAAGCGCGGCCTGCTCGGTGCCGTCGTAGCTGAAGCCGTTGGCCGTCTGGAGGCGGTCGCCGTTGTCGCGGTGGAGCCGCATCCCGACCTTCGCATCCACGTCGAAGCCCGCCAAGGTACCCGGCCGTACGCCGAGCACCACATCGAGGCCGACCGTCCAGAAGTCGCGCGCGTTGTCGTTGACGATGAGGAGGCCGTTCGCGAGGTCGCCGGTTGCCGTGCCGCGCGCAACGGCAAGCTCGTCGGCGAAGACCACCGTATCGGCGAGGATCGCGTTGACGGGGATGAGCTCGTCCGCGTCGGGGAGGTTGTCCTGGTCCGTGTCGATGTCGTCGCCGCGTCCGTCGGAGACCTTGTCCAGCCGCGTCCAGACGCGCGAGAAGCGCGTCGTGTAGAGCGTGGCCTTCACGTCGAGCCCCTCGCCGAAGAGGCCGACGTAGCGGAGGTAGCCGAGCATGTGGTCGCTGTCGAACTGGTCGCGACCCGTCGAGGCGTAGCGGGCGTAGGGGGCCGCTTCGAAGTCGTCAGCGGTGAGGCCGAGATAGGTCGCGTTGGACAGTTGGTTGTCGTAGGTGCCTTTGAGTTCGAGCGCGTGGAACACGTCGGGGGTCGGCGCGATGCTGAGGCGGGCCTTGCCATG
>JBCDFF010000202.1:0-7752 GCA_039178415.1 Bacteroidota bacterium | reverse complement strand
TCGGTGTGCTCACCCATCGGCCGATGAGCGAGAGTGAGCACGCGCTCGTCAGCGAGGCGCTCGGGCACCCGATTCAGAACGTCGCTGATGCTCCGGAAGTCGGTGGGTTCCAGGGGGTCGTCGTCCAGGGGCGTGCCCTCCCTCCGCTGCGTAGTCCTGTGGAGCTTGAGGCGCCAGCGCCTGGAGAGCAGCCCTCGCCCGCTGGCCTGATGGAACATGCGCGCAACGTCGCCCAAGCTCGGGCTCGCGTGCCGCACTCCGACTTCCCCGTGGGCTGCGTCGTGACCACCACGGACGGGCACGCCGTCGCCGGAGTCAACGTCGAGTTCGACGACTGGACGCGGGGGCTGTGCGCTGAACGCTCGGCACTGGCCCTCACGCTGGCGTATGGCTTATCGCCCGCGGCGCTCTTTGTGAGCTGCGTCAAGGTCCCGGGTGGTACGCCGTGTGGAGCCTGCCGGCAGGTGATCGCTGAACTGGTGCCGAACGGTCCCATCTGGATCGACCGGCACGAGACACCGCCGCTTCGCACGTCGACGCAAGCGTTGCTCCCGGACGCCTTCGTGGGGGCATCGCTTCGCCACCCGACTGCCGATCGGTAGTCTTCGCCGTGCCCCCAGTGACAGCGCGTACCTTGCGCGCTCGCTTCTGACGGCTCGCCTGGCATCTGGCCGTGGGGCAACACGGAATTCCACCCGTGCCGCGTTGGACGACGCGTCTGTGTCCATCGTCACGATTCCCTACTCGCACAACACATCGTGGACCTCACGCTTGCGGCCTCGCCCCTGCTCCTCGTGCTCTGCGTACTCGCGGGCGTGGCGCTGGCCGTGTTCACCTACCAGCGCAGCGTGCCTCGCCCTGCAGGCGCGCGCTTCGCCTTGCTTGTCGGGCTGCGCGGTGGGGCGCTCGCCCTCGTCTTTTTCCTGCTCTTCGAGCCAATCTGGCGGAGCGTGACCCGGGACGAAGCACCCCCGGTGCTCGCCCTGCTCGTGGACGACAGCCAGAGTCTGACGGTCGAGGACGTAGACGAGCAACTACAAACCGCGCTCGCCTCGATCTCCACGATGGAGGTATCGGGCGGCGGGCTTGAGCGGTATCGCTTCGCTGACGACGCGGAGCGCCTCGCCCCGGAGGACACGCTCGGGCAAGGCGGCACGCGTACCGATCTGGCTCGCGCGCTCCGTACCGTGGCGGACGACCTGGAGAGGGAGAATCTCGCGGGCGTCGTGGTCCTATCCGACGGGCGCGTGACAGCGGGACGCAACCCCGTGTACCTCGCCGAGCGCTATCCCGTCCCGATCTACACGGTCGTCGTTGGCGACACGACTGCCCAGCGGGACGTCAGGATCAACCGCGTCCTGACCAACGACATCGCCTATGTCGGCGTTGAGGTGCCGGTGCGGGTCGGCGTCCTGCACAGCGGCTTTCCGGACGAGCGGGTGACCGTGTCGCTCGTGGAAGACGGACAGCGGCTCGCGACCGAGACGCTCACGCTCGGCCGCGACGGCACCGAGGCGACCGTCGACCTTCGCCTCACTCCGGGGTCGCCAGGGCTACGACGCTACACGGTGTCGGTGACCACGCTCGATGGCGAGGTGACGACGCGCAACAACGCCGAGACGGTCACCATCCGCGTGCTCGAAAACCGTAGGCGCGTGCTCTTCGTCGCGGCCGCCCCGGGCCCTGACGTGACCGCGCTACGGCGCCTCGTGGAAGCCGATCCCAACGTCGAGGTAGTCGCCCGAACGCAGCGGGCGCCTGGGCAGTTTTACGAGGGGCCGCTTCCGACTGCGTTTGACGACATCGATCTCCTGATCCTGGCAGGCTATCCCGGCTCCGTTGCCGACAGCGAAACCTTGCGTCGTCTCTCTGCCGGTGTGGAGGGTGGGCTTCCGGTGCTGTTCGTCCTCACGCAGCAGACCGACCCCACCGTGCTTCGTCAAGCGTTTGAGGAGGCACTCCCCGTCGTGCCGCAGCGCAGTCGTCCACTCTACTACGAAGCGCAGATGGCCCTCACCGCTGCGGGGGCCTTCCACCCGATCCTGGACGGCTCGGACGCGGCCGGGCGCTTAGAGCGCTTGCCCCCGGTGCTCTACAACGAGTCCCGCTGGCGGGCGTCGCCCGACGCCCAGACGCTCGCCACGATCCAGGTGTCCGGCGCTGTGCTTGACGACCCGCTGCTCGTCGTTCGGCGCCGGGGCGGCTTGCGCAGCGCGGCACTGCTCGGGGCCGGGACGTGGCGCTGGGCCAACCTCCCCGAGGACTTGGAGGACATGGCGGCGTTCTACCCACGCCTAACCGAGAACCTGCTACGCTGGCTCACCACCCGCGCTGATCGACGGCCGGTCCGGGTCCGGCCCACCCGTGACCTGTTCGGCGAGGGTGAGCCTGTGACGCTCTCCGGTCAAGTCTATGACGAAGCGCTCACGCCCCTCTCCGAGGCCCTCGTGGAGGTGGTCGTGACAGCGCCCGACGGCACGACTACGCCCCATGTGATGGCGGCCGTCGGTACCGGCCGCTACACGCTCGACCTCGGCGCTCGCGCCGAAGGCACCTACCGCTTCAGCGCGACCGCCACGCTCCCTGGCGCTGGCACCATGCTCGGCGAGGACGCTGGGAGCTTCGCCGTGGGCGCGCTCGCGCTTGAGTTACAGAACCCCACCGCCGACGCAGCGCTGATGCGGCAGTTGGCCCGTCGCAGCGGCGGCGCGGTGATCCCCGCCAACGATATTGGCCAGCTTCGCGACGTGCTGGCTCAGCCGGGCCGCTTCACGCCGCTCTCGGTAGAGTCAGAGCGCGAGACTCCGCTGTGGCACGTACCCTGGTGGCTGGCGGTCGTCGTGGTGCTGCTGGCGACTGAGTGGGTGCTGCGCAAGCGCGCCGGGCTGGTCTAGTCCCTCTTGACCGGGCTGGTTCTTACCAGCGCTTGTAGGCGATAGAGTCACGGGTTGCGCAGACACGCTACGAACCCGTCGCCTCTACGTCCGGGTTGGCCTCAAGCCACGCAAGGCGTTGATTCCGCTGCGGCGCACGCTCTTCAAACCTCCCCGAGGTAGACCGCGACCGCTGTTGTCTGGTGGGCGTCGAGCGTGCGCACCGTAAAAACCGTTTGGTACGGGCGGCATCACCAACGGCATCCTATCCCCTTTCCCTCATGCCTTCTCGCATCCTCATCGTTGGCGCTGGGCTCGCTGGCGCGTGCGCGGCCTTGGTGCTGAGCCGTTCGCACGACGTGACGGTGCTCGAAGCCGCGCGCCCCGCTGCCGGAGCCTCGGGCGCAGCCGCAGGGTTGGCGAACCCGTTCATGGCCCGCAAGGCCAACCCGGCCTGGCGTTACGAGGAGGCCCTCGACGCTCTCCACGGCCTGCTCGACGAGGCCGACGCCGCTCCCCTGTTTCGGGCCCAGGGCGTGCTACGCCCGGCTTCCTCGCTCAAACAAGCTGGGTTTTTCCAGGAGACGGCGGCTACGTACCCTTCCGATGCGCTGTGGTGGACGGAGGAGCACGTCCGCACGCGGCATCCCCACCTCGTAGCCCCGCACGGCGCGCTGTGGCTTCCCCGCGGGGGCTCGCTCGAACTGCCCGCGATGGTCACGGCCTTGCTTTCCGTAGCACAAAACCGTGGTGCCGCGGTACGCACCGGCGTCCGCGTGACCGCGTGGGACGAAGACGGGGACCGGGCATGGGTCGCGACGGCTGAGGGCGAGCGCATCGAGGCCGACTACGTGATGCTGTGCCTGGGCGGTGGCTTTGCGGGACACCCAGGTCTTGAAGCGCTTGGGCTCCACGGTGTCAAGGGACAGACGGTGCGGGTACGACGTCCGGCAGGGCTGAACGCCGCCCTGTTTGCCGCGCTCCCGGCGGTGTCGTCCGGAGGCTACATCGTCCCAGCGCCCTCGTCGGACGCGCTGGTGCTCGGCTCGTCCTTCGAGCACGAGTTCGCGGACGTACGCCCGTCGCGAGTCGTGACGCAGCAGATCGTGGCGAAGGCCGCGCGGACGCTGCCTGCCCTGGCGGATGCGGAGGTCACGCACGAGGTAGCGGGCGTGCGCGTCACCCGCCAGGGCGCGAGGAAACCCGTGCTTGGCCCGATGCCTGGCACCGCACGGGTGTGGGCCTTCACGGCGCTCGGCGCGAAGGGGCTCCTCACCGCCCCACTGCTCGCGCAGGGCCTTCCTGGCTTTCTCCGAAACGCAGCGACGATCCCGCGTGAGGTCCGCATTGACCCAGGCTCGACTTTTCAATAACGGATTTGCAACAAGGAGCGAGGCGGGCGGCGGTGGCCCCCCTCGCTCCCCTATATTTCCGAGGCTTCTCTCTAGGCTCAGCATTCACCAACACACCCCGCTTCCGACATGGCCGCTACGCTAGCGCACATCGAAGACCTCCTCGGCGACGAGGCTGAGGCGCTCCTGTCGCACACCTGCGAGACGATCTCGAAGGACGACCTCCACCTTCCCGGCCCCGACTTCGTGGACCGCATCTTCGCGCACACCGACCGGAGCCCGCGTGTGCTTCGCTCGCTCCAGGCGATGTATGACCACGGGCGGCTCGGCGGCACGGGCTACCTCTCTATTCTCCCGGTCGACCAGGGCATCGAGCACTCGGCGGGCGCGTCGTTCGCCCCCAACCCGCTCTACTTCGACCCCGAGAATATCGTCCGGCTCGCCCTGGAAGGCGGCTGCAACGCGGTCTGCTCCACGTTCGGCGTGCTCGGGTCGGTCGCGCGCAAATACGCGCACAAGATCCCGTTCATGCTCAAGATCAACCACAACGAACTGCTGTCGTACCCGAACAGCCACCGGCAGATCATGTTTGCGCAGATCGAGGACGCGTGGAACATGGGCTGCGTGGCCGTCGGGGCGACGGTCTACTTCGGCTCGGACAGCTCCAATGCGGAACTCGTGGAAGTCGCGGAAGCCTTCAGCCGGGCCCACGACCTCGGGATGGCGACCGTGCTGTGGTGCTACATGCGCAACTCGGCGTTCAAGATCGACGGCACCAACCACGAGACCTCGGCCGACCTCACCGGTCAAGCCAACCACCTGGGCGCCACGATCGAGGCCGACATCGTGAAGCAGAAGCAGCCCGTCTCCAACGGCGGCTACCTCGCGCTCAACTCCGGCGACTCGGCCTACGGCAAGCTCGACGAGCGCATCTACTCCGAGCTCTCCTCCGACCACCCCATCGACCTCACCCGCTACCAGGTCGCCAACGGCTACATGGGCCGCATCGGCCTCATTAACTCGGGCGGCGGCTCCGGGAAGAACGACTTCGGCCAGGCCGTCCGCACGGCCGTCATCAACAAGCGCGCCGGCGGGATGGGTCTCATATCGGGGCGCAAGGCGTTCCAGCGTCCGATGGACGAAGGCATCCAACTCCTCAACACCATCCAAGACGTGTTCCTCGACGACGCGATCACGATCGCCTAGCACGTCCCAGGTCTTCCGTTCCGGGTGGCAAACAACAACCGCGGGCGGCTCCGAGGAATTCGGGCCGCCCGCGCTCGTTTGGTCTCAACTCGATGCTCGCCCGCTCAACCGGGCATCGAGCATCCGAAGTCACGAATCCCTACGGGTTCCAGACCGCTTCGAAGAAGTTGACCGCGTTCGGGTCGATGGTCGTCTGGTACGTGGCCTCGTTGCCGAGCAGGTCCTTGACGACGACCGTCACGGGCGTACGGAGCGTGAAGGTGCCGTTGTACGTCCCGTCCACGTCGCGGTATTCGAGGATCGGCTGCGAGGCGTACGACGACGGGAAGCGAGCCCGGTCGTTGGTGGTGAAGACGCCCGCCGCGTCGGTACGGCCAAGCCAGCCCCAGATCTCAGGCAGATCACGCAGAAATGGGCACTCCGAGAAGGCGGCGGGGACATCGGCTTTGACACCGTCAACGTCGACTTCGATGAAGTAGAGTCCGCCTGGCGTGACGAAGGCGTCGGGGTTAGCCGGGTCGTAGAGCGCGAACGGGATGGACTCCTCGTAGGTGCCTGCTGCGCGCTGGCCCGACCCGAACTCGGCGAGGAAGCGGCCCTCGCGGTCTTTGACGAACAGACGCACGGCGGCGTCCTGAGTGATGGTGTAGCGGACGGTTGCGGGCGTGCTCGGGTCCGAAGGCGAGGCAAAGACGGGACCGACGTCGAAGTTGGGCACGCCGTCCTCGTACATCGACGTAGAGGTCGAGTCGATGTCGAGGTCCGTGCGGAGCATTACGAGGAGGTCGGGCACGGGCACGCCGGCCTCGTCCACGACGGTGATCTGAAAGAGCGAGTCGGCTGCGGGTGCGTCTGCGGGAAGGCCCGGCGTGATCGTTCCCGCGTTGCTGGGCGGGCTGATCGGCTCACTGATCGGGTCGATGTCGGACGCGTCGCACCCGGCGAGGACGACGAGCGCAGCGCAGAGCGCGAGGGCGGTGGTACGGAGCATGGTCGGAGGGAGGCTGGTGTCGTGCGAAAGCGAGCGCGCGGGCGGAGACGGCTGCTCCAGGGTGTGCAACAAAAAGCAAGCCAGCCTGAGCGAGTGCGCGTTCAATGCGGCGGATCCGTTCGTGTTCGAACCAGAACGGCAGCGCTCCCGCCCCAGGTTATGGCCGTCGGCCTTGTGTGTCTACCGGTCGATACCTGCCTCTTCCACCTCCCCGCCCTCCTGCTATGCTCTCTCATGTCTGGTCCAGCGCGGTCCACGGCGTCGACGCCCTGCCCATTGAGATTGAAACGCACATCGAACCCAACTTGCCGCGCTGGACGGTGGTGGGCCTCCCCGACGGGGCCGTCCGCGAGAGCCGCGACCGCGTCTGGGCCGCGCTCAAAAACTCGGGGCTGCCTGTTCCGCGCGGGGCCGTGACGGTCAACCTTGCCCCGGCCGACGTGCGCAAGGAGGGCTCGGCGTTTGACCTGCCCATTGCGCTTGGGCTCATCGCCGCCACCACCGAGCAGATTCCGCAAGCCACCCTCGACGACCTCTTTGTCTGCGGGGAGCTGTCGCTCGACGGCTCGCTGCGGCCTGTGCGCGGCGTCCTGCCGATGGCGGTCCGCGCCCGGAAAGAAGGGCGACGCGGCCTCGTGGTGCCCGAGCCGAACGCGGCCGAAGCCGCCGTGGTGGACGGCCTCGACGTGTTCCCCGTCCGCACGCTCGGCGAGGCGTTTCGCGTCCTGGCGCGCGACCTCGACCGGACCCCGCCGTTCACGCGCGACCTGGACGCGCTCTTTGCCGAAGCGGGGCGGCACGCGGTGGACTTCTCAGACGTGCGCGGGCAGGAAACCGTGAAGCGGGCCCTCGAAGTGGCGGCAGCGGGGGGCCACAACGTCGTGCTGGTGGGACCGCCCGGCGCGGGGAAGACGATGCTCGCGCGGCGTATGCCTACGATTCTGCCACCGCTCTCGCCCGACGAGGCGCTGGAGACGACCAAGATCCACAGTGTCGGCGGACACCTGGCACGCAACGGGCACGCCCGGCATGGGCTGATTGCGGCGCGCCCCTTCCGCGCGCCGCACCACTCGATCTCGAACGCGGGGCTCTGCGGCGGCGGCTCCAACCCGATGCCCGGCGAGATCAGCCTCGCCCACAACGGCGTGCTGTTTCTGGACGAGCTACCCGAGTTTGATCGCGGCGTACTCGAAGTGATGCGGCAGCCGCTCGAAGAAGGCTGCATCACGATTGCCCGCGCCCGTGCCACAGTGGACTATCCCGCCCGCTTCATGCTCGTCGCCTCGATGAACCCGTGCAAATGCGGCCACTTGAACAACCCTCAGAAGCC
>JBCDFF010000201.1:0-7764 GCA_039178415.1 Bacteroidota bacterium | reverse complement strand
GGCTTCGGCAACGGGCGCTTCCGGCTCGGGCTCGGCGGCACACTCTCCATCGGGGCCTACTTCGGGCGGAGCCGACGCACGACGCAGGGGCTCCGCCTCGGCTACCACGCCGCCTACTTCTTCGCACCCGTGGATCTCCTGGAACTAAATCCTAACGTCCAAGATCCGTCGAAGCGCTACTTCGGGACGCCGCTCGTGAGCGTGCACCTGCTGCGCTTGTGGTAGCATCCGGGGTGGGACACCGCCACGGGGCGTGGTCGGCCTCGGCACGCAACGCCCGCACGTTGCGCATGATGGCGATGAAGCCGGCCAAGCCTGCGTCGCGTGAGGCCTCGCCGTGCGGCCGTCGCGCCAGCGGAATCGGCGCGGAGCCCTGTGCTGTTTCATGACCGGTCCGGTGGGCCCGGCGACTATTTCGTGGGCCTCAGCGTCGCAGCAGTTGGTCTGCCCAGCGTGGTGCGCATCGGATCGAGGCTCGCACGCAGCACACGCGACCAACTACGTTAGACGTCCGTTGAGGTAGCCCTAGCTTACAGATCCGAACCGCCTCAACCCTTCTCCCTCTCAACCTATCTCCCCGCCATGACCGTCACCTACTTCGGCCACTCCGCCTTCCAGCTCGTCACCAACGGCACCACGCTCCTCTTCGACCCCTTCATCACGGGCAACAAGCACACCGAGGGCGTCGTCACCGCCGAGGCCCTGCACCCCGACGTGGTGCTGATGACCCACGCCCACGGCGACCACTGGGGCGACACGCCAAGCATCCTCGCTCGCACGGGCGCGCTCCTGGTGGCCCAGTTCGATGTCACCCAGTATGCTCAGCGCGAGCTAGGCCACGAGCATGTGCACCCGATGAACACCGGCGGGGCGTGGGACTTCGACTGGGGCCGCGTCACCAACACCTACGCGCGCCACTCGTCGTCCTTTCCGGATGGGACCTACGGCGGGCTCGCCGGGGGCTTCATCTTGGAGATGGAGGGCCTGACGATCTACAACGCAGGCGACACCTGCCGCTTCGCCGAGATGGACTGGCTGGGCGAGCAGTACGACTTCGACCTCTGCTTCCTCCCCATCGGCGACGACTTCACGATGGGCATTGACGAGGCGGTCGAGGCCGCGAAGATGCTCCAGCCCGCCCTGACGGTGCCCGTGCACTACGACACGTTCCCGCTCATCATGGCAGACACGGCCGAGTTCGCCGCCAAGATGGAGGCGGCCGGCCTGAAAGCGCAGGCGCTCGGCCCTGGCGAGACGCTAACCCTCTGAGAACGCGGGCGCTGGGCATCGTACGGCCAAAGCGGGTACGCATCGTATACTACCCCCTCGCGTGTCTTCTGAACCACGCCTGCCGCTACCATGCGCACCCGAGCCTGTTCCTTCGTCGCTGTCCGCTCCACCGTCCGTGCGCTCCTCAGCGCGGTGCTCGTTGGCGCGGTCTGCACGGGTGCGGGCTGGCTCACAGACGCCCAGGCGCAGCGCCCCTTCGAGACGCTCGACCCGCTCTACCAGGGCGAGGAGGCTCAGCGCACGTTCTACGATGGCTTCGCCGTGTCGGCCCTGCTCGACTATCGGCCGACCGGGCTGCTCCAAGCCTCAAGCGCGAGCGGCGTCGGGCAGCGGAGCGCCGTCAGCCTCGCTGGCCGCATCGACTATGCGCTGATGGAGCAAGTGGACGTGGCCGCCATCGTAGACCTGAGCGGGGGCATCGGCACGGGCCCAGTCGCGCTGCGGTGGCTCATCGTGAAGCCCTTCTGGACCAACGAAGGCACCGACTATGCCGTCCGCATCGCCGTCGACCCGGCGTCGGAAGGCGGGCTGGGTTTCCGGCAAACCGACGTGGCCTTCCTTACCTCGTCGAACCTCTCTCCGCTCGTCTCCACCGACTTCGCCATCGGGCTGCGCCGTGTCCGGGCAGGCGTCAACGCGGCGCTCCTCGACAACGAGGGGACGTTTGACACGGCGGGCAGCCTCTTCCTCGACAGCGAACGCGTCCGCGTGATCGGCACCGAACTGCACGTGTTCTGGGGTGCCAACTTCCACTACGACCTCGCGGGCAGCAACGTGGCGGTGGCGCTCTTGGCTGAAGGCGCGACGTATCGGTTCGTGGAGGCGGACGTGCGCGAGGAGGTGCCGTCGCCCTTCGACACGTCGGGCGACCGCATTCGCAGCGGCATCGGCTGGCTCCAGCTCGGGCTGGATTTCGACCGGCCCAGCTTCCAGATCTCGCCGCACCTGGCGCTGCCCCTCGTGGTCTGGGGCGACGTGCAGGGCGAGGCCGTCCGCTCCGGCCCGCGCCCGAACAAGGTGCGCGTAGGGCTCAACATCATGCTCCGGTAGGAGGCGGCCCGCCGTCGGCTTTCGAACAGCAGCAGCGTTTTGCCGGGCTGGGATGTCTGGCACGGCGAGCCACGGCCAGCCTCACTGTAGATCGATGCACCGTGGCCAACTCGGTCCATGTGGTCGTCGTCGATGTCCACCGAGTGGGGATACGAGGCGCGTGGTTCACGGGGGGGCGAAACGCCGCGACCACGTTGAATCGCACCGCCGCCGTAAACTTCGGCGCGGACTCCGACTCTACTGTCACGACTACCCCCGCGCCTCCATCGAACCTCTCATTTCGAACCTCCCCATGCTCGTCTACGACCGCTCTGGCTTTACCTCCTTCATCGACGACGGCGAGCGGAGCCGCCTGCACGACCAGGCCCTCGCGGCGCACCAGACCACGCTCGACGGGACCGGCGCGGGCAGCGACATGCTCGGCTGGCGCTCGATGCTGCGGCCGCCGAACGCCGACCTCGTCGGGCGCATCCAGCGGCTCGCCGTCGAGATCCGCGAGAAGGCCGACGTGCTCGTCTGCATCGGCATCGGCGGGTCGTACCTCGGCGCGGAGGCCGTCAACCAGGCCCTCGGCACGTATTTCCCGACGGACGGCCCTGAGGTGCTCTTCGCCGGGCATCACATCTCGCCGACGTACCACCAGGAGTTGCTCGCCTATCTCGAAGGGAAGTCAGTCTACGTCAACGTGATCTCGAAGTCGGGCACCACGCTGGAGCCCATGCTCGCCTTCCGGTTCCTGCGGCAGTTCATGGAGGACACCTTCGCCGACCACGCCAGCCGCATCATCGCCACCACCGACGAGGCGAAGGGCCAGCTACGGATGCTCGCCGACCAAAAAGGCTATCGCACGTTCGTCATCCCCGACGACGTGGGCGGGCGCTTTTCGGTGCTCACGCCGGTCGGCCTCCTCCCCATCGCCGTGGCCGGGCACGACATCACCGCGCTCATGGACGGGGCCGCCCGACAGCTCGTGGACCTTGCCGAGGCGGACGCCAACGAGGCCATCGCCTACGCGCTCGACCGCTACGTCCTCCACGAGGCGGGCTACCGCACGGAGATCCTGTCCGTCTTCGAGCCGAAGCTGCGCGGCATCGGCGCGTGGTGGCAGCAGCTCTTCGGCGAGAGCGAGGGCAAAGAGCACAAAGGGCTCTTCCCCGTGAGCGTGCAGTACTCGACCGACCTCCACTCGCTCGGGCAGTACGTCCAGGAGGGCCAGCGCACGCTCGTCGAGACGTTCCTGCTTGTCCAGCACCAGGACCCGACGCTCACCGTGCCGGAGATCCCCGGCAACTTCGACAAGCTCAACTACCTCGCCGGAAAGGACTACAGCGCCGTGAACCAGGCCGCCTACGAGGGCACGCAGAAGGCCCATACCGACGGCGGCGTCCCAAACTGCACCGTCGCGATGCGCCGCCTCGACGCGCAGCACCTGGGCGCGCTGCTCTACTTCTTCGAGCACGCCGTCTCGGTCAGCGGCTACCTCCTGAGCGTCAACCCGTTCAACCAGCCCGGCGTCGAGGCCTACAAGCAGGAGATGTTCCGCCGCCTCGGACGGCCGTAGAGTGTCGCGGTGCAGCGGTTTTGCCGTGAGGCCGTGTCGTAGCGGGCTTGCCGTCCCTCGCTAGAAACCAGCTTCGTACGTGCGGGGGAGGCTGGCATCGGTGAGGACGACGAAGTCACCGAGACCCGTGTGCGTGTCCGCGTCGTAGGCGTCGAGGTCCGCAACGGGGACCATCGTGACGAGGAGGACGCGGGCGTCGGGCCGCAGGCGCGCGAGGTGCTCGGGGATGCCGAGTCCGCTCTCGCTGTGGAACGAGCCGGTGACATGTAGCACGAGCGCGTCGGGCGCGACCTCAAGGTGCTGCGCGATGGCATCGGCCATCCCCACGTCGCGGAGGTTTTGTGCGGCTAGCATCCCGTCGAGGCTCGGCATCCCGGCACCGTGCCCGCCGTGCGGACTCGCTTCGGCCTCGTCTTCTGTCGCGTCGCCCGCCTCGCTTTCCTCCATCGCCTCGCTTTCCTCCATCGCCTCGCTTTCCTCCATCGCCTCGCTTTCCTCCGTCGTCTCGGTTTCCTCCATCGCCTCGGACACCGGCTCGCTCTCACCGTCCATCGACTCACCGTCCACCGACTCACCGTCCACCGACTCACCGTCCACCGACTCACCGTCCACCGACTCACCGTCCACCGACTCACCGTCCACCGACACGCTGTCCCCTGGCGTAGTCTCCGCCCCGCCGTGGCCCATCATGCTCCTCATCGTGTCCATGAACTTGGCACCCAGTGCCTCGGAGGCCGGCGCGAGGGAATCGGGCAGGAACGCCTGGGCTCCGTCGGGCAACGCGGCGAGCCCCTCGATGCCCTGCTGGCTCACCAGGCGGACGTAGCGCGCCGGCGCGTTGGCCGCGATCACGGCGTGCCCGTGCTCCTTCGCGTGTTCCACGAGCGCGCGGTAGTCGGTGTCGTAGTTCGACCAGGGGCGCGCAGCGGCGAGGAAGTCGCGCTCCCGGATCAGCCCAGCGAGGTACTCATCGAGCACGAGTTGCACGTCCTGCTCGAACATCTCCAGCGACAGCGCGACCGGGCGTTCGCCGGGAGTCGCGGCGCGGAGCAGGTCGAGCTGCAGCGCGTGGGCGACCGGGTCGTTGTGCTGCTCGCCGAGGAAGACCACGTCGGCCTGAGCCATCGCCGCCACGAGCGCATCGAGGCCCGACGGGGTGCCGTCGGTGGTGTAGACGCGGTACGTCGTGGAGTCAGCGGCGGTGGAGTCGGCGGCGGGCATCAAGGGCAACTCGGGAGGCGAGTGGGCCGCCAGCGGCAGGGCAACGAGGGCCGCGGCGAGCAGGAAGACGGAGCGCATGGGACGATTGGCAAGCGAGGTGGGAGTCCGGCCGGGGAAGCTACGCGCAGGGCAGAACCGCTGCCCCGGGCACGACGTCCCCGGAGTGCAGCGTTCCTGTCTCGCTCCGTCCATTCATCCGCCGCCCCCATGCGCCGCCTCGCCCTTCTCGCCCTGCTCCTGCCGTTCGCGCTCGCCACCGCTGCGCTTACCACAGTCGCGCAGGCCCAGCCCCTCCCCACCGCTACGCTCGAAGGCCGGGTCACCGACCGCGACCGCGAGCCGATCCCTGGCGCGAGCGTCTTCCTCGCCCAGACCCAGCGCGGCACGCTCACAGACCGGGACGGGCGGTTCCGCCTCGCACGCGTGCCGCTGGGCGCGCACCGCCTGGTCGTGTCGATCGCGGGCTTTGAGACAGAGGCCGAAGACCTCGTGCTGCGCCGCGAGGGCGAGACGAAAACGGTCAACTTCCGGCTGCGCGGCCTCGAGCTCGGCGAGGTCGTCGTGGAGGCCGAGCGCGACGACAAGTGGCAGGAGCGCTACGAGCGCTTCGAGCGCCGCTTCGTCGGCGAGACGGCCAACGCCGCCGAGACCGAGATCCTGAACCCGTTCGTGCTCGACTTCGAGCAGAGCCTCACGACGCTCACCGCGACCGCGCGCGAGCCGCTCGTCATCGAAAACCGTGCGCTCGGCTACCGGGTCTACTACAGCCTCACCGCCTTCGAGGCCGAGCCCAACCGCAACTTCTTCACAGGCGAGCCGCTCTTCGAAGAGCTCGAACCCGCCGACGACGCCGAGGCCATCCGCTGGGCCGCCAACCGGCGCAAGGCCTACCTCGGCTCCCCGCGCCACCTGCTCCGCAGCCTCGTGGCGAGCATCGCCAACGACGCGCAGGAGATGGCCGACGAGGCGGGCTACAGCCTGTTCATCATCCCCAACCAGGGCGGCGGCGGTGCCTTTGGCAGCCCCTTTGGCGGGCGGCGCGGGCGTGGCGGTGCCGAACGCATGGAAGTCACGCCCAGCGACCTCATCGAGGCGACGCGGCGCGAGGGGGAATACAAGCTCTCATTCGTCGGCATCATGGAGACCGTCTACCGCGACGAGCCGGAGGCGCGCGGCTTCCTGGAGCGCGAGTGGGCGCGGGAGCGACGCGGGCTCCGCGACGTGCAAACCTCGCAGCTCCGCTTCCCCGTCCCCAACGACCGCGCGATGCTCGACCGCTTCGGCCGCGAGCTCGACCCGCGCTCGATCACGCTCTCGGGCTACATGGCCTACGAGCGCTTCGCCGAGGACCTGCCGCGCGAGTATGGCCTCGCCGAGAGCGGCCTGCCTGGCGCTGAAGAAGCCGCGCGCCTCTTCGAGGAGCAGCGCCTCGAAGCACAACGCGAACGCGCGGCCCGGGAGGTCGAAGCCGGATCGGCAGAGGCAGCCCCGACCGACGCGACCCCGAACGACGTTGTACCGGACGACGCTGACGGCGAATGACGCTCTCTAGCCGTTGAGCATCGTGTTGATCGCCGCGTAGCCGGGCTTTTTCGCTGCGTCCACCCAATCGGCCTCGGCCATGCTCGCGGCAACGTCCCGAGCGGTCTCTTCGCCTGCATCGGGGTCAGCCCCGGCGTCGAGCAGCCGTTGGACGACGGCCGGATTGGCCCCGTAGACCGCAGCGACGAGCGGCGAGGTCCCGTAGGCATTCTCCGCGGCGAGATCGGCCCCAGCGGCCAGCAGCACGTCCACAACGGCCTCTCGCCCTGCTTCAGCAGCGATGTGCAGCGGAGTGTCGAGCGTCATCTCAGGCCGGTACATCGGCCCCGGGCGTCCGGCGACGGCATTGACGTCAGCCCCCGCAGCCAGCAGCACCTCGACGGCCTCGACGTGTCCTCCCTGCGCTGCGAACATGAGCGGGCTGCGGAAATTCTCGGGCAGGTCCACGTCGTCGGCCGTTTCGAGCGCCACGGCGAGGGCCTCGGCGTCCCCTTCTGCCGCGAGTTCGTGGAGGGTCGCGGCGGGAGCCTCGTCGAGCACCGAGACAGTGAGCGAGTAGTTGCCCGTGGCACCGCCATCGGCCGACGCAGCGAGCACCGTCCAGGTCCCGGCCTTCGCTTCCCGCACGACGATGCGCGCGAGGCCGGTGCTGCCGAGATAGCGCGCGTTCGACAGCGTGTCGGCGGCGGGCGACACCACGAGCACGCGCGGCACCATGTACTGACTCAGACTCGCGAGCACGACTTCGAGGGCCTGCCCAGCGTTGACCTCCGCCTCGTAGGCATCGACGTAGAACGGATAGTCGGGATTGCTCCCTGGGAGCGTGGCGTCGTCTGCGGTCAGGTCAGCGTAGTGCTCCTGCGTCTGAGCAGGTGCCGTGGGCGTTGCGGCGAGCGCCGTGACAAGCGACGCGGCGAGAAGCGTGACGGATCGGATCGACATGGGGAAGAGGGTATGTCATGTGGGTATCGCATACATCGTTTCAGTCTCGCAGCTCACAGCCGCAGCACCCATCGGCGCTTCGTCGGTCGCACGTTCCACCGTTCCTTCTTCGTGTCGTAGGCCCCAGCGATAGCTCCCCGTGTCGGTACGAGGGCCGC
>JBCDFF010000200.1:0-7775 GCA_039178415.1 Bacteroidota bacterium | reverse complement strand
GCCCGACTCGCCGACACGGATCACGCTCACGCTGCCGCTCGGCGATCTGCCGGCGGGGCCGTACTGGCTGCAGGTGCGGAGCGAGGTGAGCGGCTTCGGCGTGTCGGAGCGCCTGACGGTGGTGCGGTAGGAAGGTCGAACAGGGGGCGCGCCCACTTTGCAGCGTCAAGCCTGTGCGGCGTCAAGCCTCTGCGGCGTCGAGTCTATTCTGTGGCCCCGTTATCCCGTCCTGATTCCCCCGGTCCCATGCCTTTCGAGGTGCTGTTCCTCGACAACCACCTGCTCGTGGTGGTGAAGCCCGCCGGGCTGCTCGCGCAGGCCGACCACACGGGCGATGCCGACCTGCTGACGCTTGGCAAGGCCTTCCTGAAAGCGCGGTTCGACAAGCCCGGTAACGTCTTCCTCGGGCTCGTGCACCGGCTCGACCGGCCCGTGAGCGGTGTGATGGTGCTGGCGCGCACCTCGAAGGCAGCGTCGCGGCTCAGCCAGCAGTTCCGCGACCGCGCGCCGACGAAGCGCTACCTCGCGCTCGTGGAAGGCACGCTGCCGGGGCCGGCCGGCGAGCGCATCGACTTCCTGGCGAAGACCTACACGCCCGGGCGCGGCACCCGCGTTGGGGTCGTCCCGCCAGACCACCCCGATGGCAAGCGCGCGGTGCTGCGGTGGGAGGTGCTCGCCTCGCAGCGGGGACAGTCGCTCGTGGAGGTGGCACTGGTGACGGGCCGCGCGCATCAGATCCGGGTGCAGCTCGCCGCGCTCGGGACGCCCATCGTCGGGGATTTCCGCTACGGCGCACGCACCGAGCACGACGGGCAAAACCTCGCGCTGCACAGCTATGCGCTTGCCTTCGAGCACCCCGTCCGCCGCGACGCCCGCCGGTTCACCGCGCTGCCGCCGACCACCTGGGCGGGACCGCTTGCCGACCGGGCCCGGGCGCATGTCGAGGGCGTCAGCGAGCGGGCCTAGACGCACGGCGGCGACCCCGCTTTGAGGCCGCCGCGTGTGCGAGTTCGAAGGAGGTGTCCTCAGTCGCCGAAGCGGACCGAGAAAGCAAGCGACACGGCCGGGTAGATGGTCACGGGGCTGAGTGCCTCCTGGATGGCCGGGGCGTTCTCTGCCGTCGGCGCGAGCATCTCCGTGGCCTCCATCGTCACGGTCGGGGAGCCAGTGTAGAACACGCCCATGTCGAGCATCACCCCGAAGCGGCCGCCCGCGAGCGGGTTGCCGAAGCCGAGGCCGAGGTACGGCTGGATCTGGGCGCTGTGGCTCAGGTCGGCCTGCACCGTGCCGAGTTGCTCCGGCGAGAAGGTGCGGCCGCCCGTCGTGTAGGACTCCGCCGGTGTGCCGAGCGCCGACACGGTTGAGGCGTTGTAGACGAGGCCCGTGCTGAGGCGCAGGGTGTTCTTGAAGGGGTAGAAGTCCACCAGGCCGGCGACGGTGAAGAGTTGGGCGTCGGCCTCGTAGGAGACATCGACGCGGTCGTCCTCCTGGAGGTAGGTCGTGGAGTAGGGCAGGAAGGTGCCCGAGGCGCGCACCTGGAAGCGGTCGCCCACGCCGAGGATGGCGTCGCCGCCGATGCCGGTGGTGCCGATGCGCAGCGCGAGGCCGCCCGTCTGCGCAGCAGCCAAGCCGGGGAGGGCTAGCAGCGCGAGCAGGAGAAGAAAACGGGTCATGGGATCAGTAGGGTGGGGGTGAGGGAAGTAGGAGGCCCGGGCGGGGGTGTGATCCGCCCGGGCCGCTGCGCTCCAGTGGCTCCTAGAGGCGCGCGCAGACCTCCTGGATGTCGACGAAGTCCTGGACGATGCGGACCTTCCCATCCTGATCGACCTCGCCCTCCGCGATGAAGCGGTGCTCGTAGCGCTGGAAGGTGTCGTCGAGCGTCTTGTAGTCGACCGCGACCTCGTACTCGGCGCCCATCATCAGGCCGGACACCGTCAGCGCGCCGTTCTCCACGCGGAGGTAGGACGGCTGCGTCACGCCCGCGCGGTTGGCCTGGATGAGGATGGACGGCAGCGTGGTCACGTTGCGGCTCGTGCACACCACGTTGGAGATAAACTCCGCCGTCACCCGGTCGGTCGGGACGTTGGTCAGCGCGGCCTCCACGCGCGCGCCACACGGGTTGTCGACGGTGATGCTGCCGAGGCTGCCGTCCTCGAAGAAAAACGCCACGTTTGCCGACGGGATGTTAGACGGGAAGCCGTCCAGGCGTAGCGTGTCGTCGAGCATGTGGACGGTGCGGTTGAAGCTGTAGCCGGGGGCCGTGATCACCGCGCGCACGGGCAGGTGGTTGCGGTTGGTCAGGACCAACTCCGCGCCCTCGGTGCAGGCCGCCGCGTTGGTGTCGTACCAGCCGCCCGCCTTGTTCGAGAGGTGATCCACCGAGAAGCCGAGCGGGATGAGGCCTGCCTGGGTCGACTCCCCGAAGACGAAGCTGCCGCCGGGCGCGGTGAAGCTGCCCTCTTCGGTCCAGCGGCCCGTGATCTCGTCGTAGGTCCACACCGGGATACGGTCTCCAGCAGCAACGGGCGCGCCGGTCTCCGGGTTGATCAGGCCAGCGGGTACGTCCATCGTCACGTCGAGGGGCGCGCTGAACTGCTCGGCGCGGCGGCCGGCCTCGTCGAAGAGGTCGATGGAGACGAAGCCGACCGTCTGGAGCGCGCCGCCGCGAGCGGTGCTGCCGTCGGCGCGGGTTACGGCGAGGTCGTCGAAGCCGCCAGGGAAGAGAGCCATGGCCTCCGAGCTCTGCGGGCTGTAGTAGGCGACGGTCGCGCTCAGGGCCCCGCGGAGCACGCGCCCGCGGGCGTCGGTGATCGTCACGTCCGCCGGGATGGTTACGGTGGCGCGGGCCTGCGTCTGCGCATCGGCAGGCGTGGTGATGGTGATGGTCTCGCGGAGGCGGCCTTGGTTGGTGGTGCTCCCCGCTTCGGTCTCGGCGGCCACGCTCACGCCCTCGGGGGCGTCGCCGGACAGCGGCAGCATGCGCACTTCGAAGACGTCTACGCCCGTGGAGCGGATGGCGATGGAGCGGCCGGTGGTGATGTAGCCGTCAGCGCGGACGATCACGTCGAAGCGGACGGGGGCGTCGGGCGAAACCTCGGTGCCGTCGGGCAGGGCAAGGGCGACGGTCCCGCTTCCGGTCGTGACCTCCTCGATGGGGTCGTAGAAGAGCGGGTCCACGATCAGCGCGGCGTCGTCGCCAGCGATGGTGAGGCTCACCTCGCCGCTGACGGGGCGCTGGGTGGTGGCGTCGATGACCGTGACGGCAAACTCAGCCGGGGCCGCTGGGACGTTGAGGCGCACCGTGGTCGCGTCTTCGAGATCGCTTTGGATGCCCGCAAGGTCGCAGGCCGCCACGAGCAGCGCCAGAGCGCACACAAATGTGGTTTTCAGGGAGAATCGGAGGGGTGACATGGGAGGGGGGTGAGTGATCGGGTGTGCAGTCAGCCACCGCCCTCCAGTCAAAGCGCGTTCCCACTTCGGGACTCGAAGTCACGCCTGGGGCCACCTCGCCGCCCCTCCTCCGCGCCAGTCTGAGTACCGCTTGTCCCTACCCGCGCTTCACCGCGAGAAGGTGTCACCCCCCGGTCCCCGGCCGATCCACTGAAGGGAGGCCCCTCGTGCCCACGCCGCGCGGAAAAAAAATCAGACACGGCAGAAAAAAAGAGAGACGAGCCACGCTCGACCCGGCGTGCAGTCCCTCTGTCGGGAGGCTACGCGCTCCGTTCGGAAAAAACGACCAGGGTAAAACGCCCCCACGCGGCCCTCTAGGCTTCGCCCTCAGATCGGGTCAGAGGGTCGACCTGCGCGCAAGGCCGTGTGGCTCGTCAGGTCGAGGCTCAGCCTTAGCTGCGGCGCGCCCGTCGCCGCGCTACCGTACGACGGTGAGGAGCTGCGTCACAGTTGTGCCGTCCATGGAGACCTGCACGGCATACGTGCCAGGGGCGAGCTCGGCCATCGGTCTCCATCGCGTGTCTGAAGCAAGCGCTCCGTGATCCGCCCCAGGTCGTCCTGGGTGGAGAGGGTGCGCAGAGAGGGGCTCCAGGCATCGTCCGTGCGGCAGTCTTGGTAGGTGGCCGCCACGAGACTAGAGGCCACGAGACTGGAAGCCACGAGGTCGGACGCGGCGTAGACGTAGCGCGTGCGAGTGTTGAGCCGGTCGCCTGTGTAGTCGATCTCTTCGGTGAGGCGGCCTTCCGCGTCGCACGCGAAGTCGGCACGATCTCCGCGCTCGCCCTCGAAGGAGCTCCACGAGGTCTCGGTGAGGGAAATGGGGAGCGTGGGGCGGTCGGCGTATGCGTACACGTCCTGCTCCCAGGCGTCGAGTTCGCCGCTGTCGACGTCATAGGTCTCCGAGCGGCGTGTGACGAGCGCCCCGGCGCTGGTGTAAGCATACGTCTGCAGGGTGCGGAGGCGCCAGGTCACCACCGCCGAGCTCCCAGGCCGCCCAGCGGCGCGGCGAAGCTGTTGTAGAGCGCGTAGCCCCACATCCAGAAGGGCCAGGCGGGCATCACGTCGGCGGTGCCGAGCGTCTCGGCAGGCCCACGCAGCACGCCCCGTTGGATCAGCAGCAGCGCGGCGAGCAGGCCCGCGCCGGTCCAACTGCCGAGCGCCCAGAAGACTGGGGCCCCAAGCCACACGAGGCCGTGCGTGAGGTGAAAGCCTGCGAGCAGCGCCAGCGCGGTGCGGTCGTAGAAGCGCCCCGCCGACGTGTGCCGCTGCTTCTGCCGGAGCCAGCCACCAAGCGTCGTGGGGGGATCCGTCGGGGCCACGGCGTCGGCAACGAAGCGAATCGGCGCGGCGCGCTGGCGATGCACCTCCTGGACGAGCAGGTCGTCGTCGCCGGAGAGGGAGGCGGCCTGGTGGGCGAAGCCGCCGAGGCGTTCGAAGAGCGACTTCGGGTACGAGATCGAGCGCCCGACAGCCATGTAGGGACGACCGAGTCCCAGAGCCGCTGCGGTGAGGAAGGCTGTGACCATCGTCTCGAAGCGGACGAGCGACGCCAGCGACGGCGGGGTGTCCGGTACCTCCCGGGCAGGACGGGTCGGTGAGGTGCCTACGAGCACCGCGTCGGGCTCGGCCGTCGCGGCGCGGGCGAAGGCGGCAAGCCAGTCGGGGGCGGGCACGCAGTCGGCGTCGGTGAAGGCGAGGCGGTCGTGGCGCGCAGCGGCGATGGCGCGGCTGAGCGCGTGCTTCTTGCGTGGAAGCCCGGCCGCCCCAGCGTCGCCCTCGGCGATGGCGACGACGCGTACGGGCAGGCGGTCGGCATACGTCTCGGCGACGGCTGCCGTGCCGTCCGTCGAGCCGTCGTCGGCGATGAGCACCTCGGCAGGGGGATGCGTCTGAGCCGCGAGCGCGTCGAGCAGCGCAGGCAGGCGCGCGGCCTCGTTGCGGGCCGCCACAAGCACCGCGATGGGCATCGCTGCCATGACGGGCACCTCTGCCATGCCTGAAGGCTCAGCGGCTGCATCGCCTGAAGGCGTGGAGGTGTGGCGCTCGGCGCGTGCAAACCCGACTGCCAGGGCCAGCCAGGCAACGACCTGGACAGCAAACGCACCGCCGAACAGAACAAGCAGAGACACAGCAGCAAGGAAGGACGCACCGAGCGCCAAATTTACCCTGCCTCCCTAGGCGCTTCGCAAAAGCACCCTACCTTATGTGGCTCGCCCAGCTACAGGCTCGCTCCAGCCCCAACCGCCCCCGATGTCTGCTGCCCCGATGCCCAACGCGCCTGACCCCTCCGGCGGCGATGCCGCTGGGGAGCGCGCGCCTGCGGGGCCCGGAACGTCGCCGCAGACACCAACGCCCCGGATTCCGCCGCCCTCGCATCCCGGTTTTCCAGACCTCGGGCGCTTCTGGACGCCCGGCAACCTGCTCACGCTGAGCCGCCTCGTCCTCATCGTGCCGATCACGATGCTCGTCTACCAGGGCGGTCCGCTCGGGTGGATGTTCGGGCTGATTCTCGCCGCCATGGCCACCGACTTCCTGGACGGGATGGTGGCACGCATGACGGGCACCGTGACCGAGTGGGGCAAGGTGCTCGACGCCACCGCCGACAAGCTCGCGGCAGCGTTCGTGACGGTCGCCCTGCTGACGCGCCCGGAGAGCGCCGGGCCAAGCCTGCCGCTGTGGTTTGTGCTGCTCGTGGTGGTGCGCGACAGCATCCTCGCCATCGGTGGGCTGCTCCAGACGCGCCGCCTCGGTCGCTTCATGACGAGCCTCTGGACGGGCAAGCTCGCTGTGACGCTCCTCGCGCTGACGGTCCTCGCCGCGCTCCTCAAGGCCGACCCGGAGGTGATGGACGCGCTCGTGCTCGGCACCGCCGCCGTGATGACCGTCTCCATCGTCCGCTACACGCTGCGCTTCCGAACCATCATGCGCCTCGGGCCGTACGCCCCGCTCGATCAGAACGGCAACATCATCCGCAGCCAGCTCCCCGAGGCCCGCCGCCGCGCTGGGCTCGGCTGACGCGTGTGTGGGTACGTGGGTATGGGTGCGTGGGAGATTCCTGGCGCACCCGCTAGACGCTCGCCACGCTGGACCGCAAGCACGCCACGCACATCCTCTCACACCCTCACCCCCCAACGATGGCCCTGTTTGGATTCGGCAAGAAGGAGAAAGAGCAGGAAAGGCTCGAAGCCGGGCTGGAGAAGACCCGCACCAGCTTCTTCGGCAAGCTCACCCGCGCCGTCGCGGGCAAAGACACCGTAGACGACGAGGTCCTCGACGACCTCGAAGAGGTGCTCGTCACCAGCGACGTCGGTGTCAAGACAACCGTCGACATCATCCGCCGCATCGAGGCGCGGGTGGCGCGCGACAAGTACGTCTCCACCTCCGAGCTCGACGGCCTCGTGCGCGAGGAGATCGCCGACCTGATGCTCTCCACGGCGCCTGACCGCCCGGCGGACTTCGACGCGCCGCTGCCCAACCACCCGCACGTGGTGATGGTCGTCGGCGTCAACGGCGTCGGCAAGACGACCTCGATCGGCAAGATCGCGCATCGCTACAAGCAGGCCGGGCGCTCCGTCCTCCTCGGCGCGGCCGACACGTTCCGCGCCGCCGCCATCGAGCAGCTCGACATCTGGGCGCAGCGCTCCGAGGTCGAGATCATCAAGCAGTACCACGGCGCCGACCCCGCCGCCGTCGCCTTCGACACGCTCGCGGCCGCCAACGCCCGCGGCTCCGACGTGGTGCTCGTGGACACCGCAGGCCGCCTCCACACCAAGCTCGGGCTCATGGACGAGCTCACGAAGGTGAAGCGCGTGATGGACCGCCAGGTGCCCGGCGCGCCGCACGAGGTGCTGCTCGTCCTCGACGCCTCCACCGGGCAGAACGCCATCCGGCAGGCCGAGGCGTTCACGCAGGCGGTCGACGTGACCGGGCTCGTGCTCACCAAGCTCGACGGCACCGCCAAGGGAGGGATCGTGATTGGCATTTCCAACGAGTTCCAGATCCCTGTAAAGTACATCGGTGTGGGCGAGGGCATCGACGACCTCCAGGTGTTCGACCGCGCCGCGTTCGTGCAGGCGCTCTTCCAGTAGACCCGCTCCTGGGAGAACGCAGGCTTCAGTCACAGAGCATGCTGCCAACAGAAAGCACAGTCCGGTCATGGATAGCGTTCGCGGCTGCGAGACGATGCCCAGAGCGTGTAGCGGGCACAAATCGGCCCCGGTAGCGCTTTCGCCGGGTACGCGCACGCCCCGGCACGCTGCCGTTCGGCCTGGCACCGAGCCCATTCGGCGCGCATGGCGGCGGCTCGCTCGCTCCCTGGGCGTTTT
>JBCDFF010000199.1:0-7801 GCA_039178415.1 Bacteroidota bacterium | reverse complement strand
TGGCGCAGAGCGTGCGCTGTCCGACGGGCGAAGCGCGGATCACCGACGGCTTCGCATTGCCGGCCAAGCACGTCATCCACGCGGTCGGTCCCGTTTGGCGCGGTGGTGACGATGGCGAGCGCGACCTGCTGGCGTCGGCGTATCGCAACAGCCTCGCGTTGGCTGCGGAGCGCGGGCTTGCGACCGTGGCCTTCCCTGCCATCTCGACGGGCGCCTTTGGCTTCCCGGCGCACGAGGCGGCTCGGATCGCGGTCGAAACCATCGCGGCCTTCCTGGCAGCGCACGGCATGCCGGAGCGTGTGGTCCTCGTGGCGTTCGACGCGAAGAATGAAAAAGCGTGGCGACAGGCGTTGCAGCGAAGCGCTGGCGTGTAGGTTTGGGCGTGGTTTTCGCCGTGCGCTCATCCATCGGGAGCGCTTCCGGCGCTACCTTGGCCGCCTCTCATCGCTCGCGAAATCAGCACCCTGGCCCCGATTCGTCATGCTGCCTCCTCGCCCTACCGCCGCTCTTGACTTTGCCGCGCTGCGCGCCGACACGCTCGGCATCGACGCGCCCATCGCGACGCCGTTCGGCGAGCGGCACCTCGTCTACGCCGATTTCACGGCGTCGGGGCGCTGCCTCGGGCTGGTCGAGCGCTACCTCGCCGACGTGGCCACGCTCTACGCCAACAGCCACACCGAGGACAGCCTCACCGGGCACGCAGCCACGAAGCTGCTGCACGAGGCCGAGGCCGCGATCAAGCGCGCGGTCAACGCGGGGCCGGGCGGCAAGGTGATCGTCTGCGGCAGCGGCTCGACGGGCGCGATCCACAAGCTCCAGGAGATCCTCGGCGTCGCGATCCCGCCCGCGACGCTCCACTTCCTCCAGACGTCGTTCCAAGCCTCGCTCGGGGCCGACGCCTTCGACGCGCTGCGCGCGACGCGCCCCGTCGTGTTCGTGGGGCCGTACGAGCACCACTCCAACGAGGTCACCTGGCGCGAGGCGCTCTGCGAGGTCGTCGAAGTCGACCTCACGCCTGACGGTCACCTCGACCTCGCTCACCTCGACACCCTCCTGCAAGACCCACGCTTTGAGGGCCGCCGGAAAATCGGCTCGTTCTGCGCGGCCTCGAACGTGACCGGGCTCGTCTCGCCGGTCCACGAGATCGCGCGCCTGCTGCACCGCCGCGATGCGCTCGCGCTCTTCGATTATGCGGCGGGGGCCCCGTACCTCCCCATCGACATGGCCCCCGCGAACGATCCCGACGCGCGGATCGACGCCGTCTTCCTCTCGCCGCACAAGTTCCTCGGCGGTCCAGGCTCGTCGGGCGTGCTCGTGTTCGACGAGGCGCTCTACCCACACCACCTACCGCCGAGCGTTGGCGGCGGGGGCACGGTAGACTACGTCGGGCCGCAGGGCCACGACTTCACGGCCGACGTGGAGGCGCGCGAGAAGGCCGGTACGCCGGGCCTTTTCCAGACGCTCCGGGCCGCCCTCGCGCTCGACCTCAAAGACGCCGCGACTCACGAGGGCACGCAGGGCATCGATGCGATCCACGCACGCGAGCACACGCTGCTCTGCCGCGCGCTCAAGCGGTGGGGGCAGGACGACCGCATCGAGATCCTCGGCCCGACTGACCCGTCGCAGCGCATCGGCATCGTCTCGTTCAACCTGCGCACGCGAGGCACCGACAGCCAGCCCGGCCGCTACCTCCACCCGAAGTTTGTCACCGTGCTCCTCAACGACCTCTTCGGCATCCAGAGCCGGGCCGGATGCTCCTGCGCGGGGCCGTACGGTCATCGCCTCCTCGGCATCGACAGCGACGAGAGCGAGCGGTACCGCGGCGTAATCCGGCAGGGGCTGCACGGCGTCAAACCAGGCTGGTGCCGCGTCGGCTTCCACTACACGATGGATGACGCCGAGGCCGATTTTGTGATTGAGGCCGTGGCCTTCCTTGCCGAGCGCGGGGCGTGCTTCCTGCCGCGCTACGACTTCGACGTCAATACAGGCGCGTGGACCCACGCCGACGGAGTGACAGCGTTGCCCACCTATGACATGGACGCGGTGCTTACCGCCGACATGGCACGCTCGACAGCCGTGCCTGTGGCCAAGCGCCGCTCGCTCTACGCCGCCGCGCTTGCCGAGGCGGGGCGGCTCGCTGACGAGCACGCTGCGCCCGCCTGCGACACCACGCTCGAAGGCGAGGCCGGGACGCTCCAGTTCTTCGCCGTCGGGTAGGCCTGAGCACGGCCAAGCGCGCGGCATTTCGCAAGCGGAGCAGGGGAGGGGCGTCGTTTCTTCGGGGATCACGCACCTGCTCTTTGGTTCCATGCTCCGCACCACCGCGCTTCTTGTACTCCTCGCCGCCCTTGTGCTCGGCTGTTCGCCTGGCGCGTCCGTTTCTGAGACGGACGACCCCATCGCCGTTCCGGCCGAATCGTCCGCGTTCGACCCCCTGGACGAGGAGCGCCTGATGGATGCGCTGCGCTACCTCGCCTCCGACGACCTGCTCGGCCGCCGCACCGGCACCCCCGGCATCGACTCGGCGGCTGTCTTCCTAAAGCGGCGCTTCGAGGCGGCCGGGCTCGTCTCCCCGCCCGGTGCCGAGGAGTTTTACCAGACGATCCCGTTTGCCTTCGTCCGGCAGCCGCTGAACCTGTACGTCTCGGTCGGTGATCAGGAGTGGCGTGGCGGCGAGGCGGTGCTGATCCAGGGCGACGAGGTTGTGATGGACGCGCCGGTGGCCTTTGTCGGCTACGGCATTGAGGCCGTAGACTATGCTGACGCCGCGGGCAAGCTCGCCGTGGCGCGGGCCGGAACGCCCGGCGGTGGCGTCGGCGACGCGCTCGGGCGGGCAGCTGACAAGCGAACATTGGCGGCCGAAGCCGGCGCGGCAGGTCTCGTCGAACTCTACGCGCTCCCAGTCCCGTGGGAACGTATCGCGGGTTTCCTCCAGCGCGAACGCCTCGCCGTCCAAGACGGCCCGGACCTGCCGCACGCCTGGGTGCCTGACGCCGAGGGTGTGCTCGCGACGTCGTTTGTAGAGAGGTCCGACGAGGCGGACCTGCCCGAGACGGGCGGAGCGCTCGCGACGAGCGGCCTGCGGATGGGGGACGCGTCGTCGAGCAACGTCGCCGGATTCATCGAAGGGCGCGACCCCGCGCTCAAGGACGAAGTGGTGGTGCTCGTCGCGCACTACGACCACGTCGGCGCAGGCATGACGAACGGGCGCGGTGCGACGCCCGCCGACTCGATCTTCAACGGCGCGCGAGACAACGGCATGGGCACCGTCGCGCTGCTGGCCGCCGCCGAGGCGCTGGCCCAGGAGCGACCGCGCCGCAGCGTGCTCGCCCTCGCGGTGACGGCCGAGGAAGAGGGCTTGCTCGGGAGCCGCTACTATGTCGCGAACCCGCTCGTCCCGCTCCGCGAAACCGTCTTCGCGCTCAACACCGACGGCGCCGGCTACAGCGTCACCGACCGCGTCTCGATCGTCGGCCTCGGCCGCACCTCGGTCGATGCGCAGCTCGAAGCGGCGGCAGCCGAAGCAGGGCTCGACCTCGGCGGCGATCCAGCGCCCGAGCAGGGGCTGTTTGACCGCTCCGACAACGTCAACTTTGCCCGCGCAGGCGTCCCAACGCTCACGTTCTCGCCGGGCCTCGACAGCTTCCAAAGCCCAGCCATCGCGGCGTACTACCACAACGCCGCAGACGAGGTCGACGAAGCGTTCGATGCCGCGTATTTCCAGCGGTTCGTGACGGCGTTCGTGGCGGCGACGAAGCAGATCGCGAATGCCGACGAGCGGCCCGCGTGGACGCCCGGCGACGAATATGCAGACGCGGCGGCCGCCCTCTACGGGGGAGACTGAGGAGGGCTCTGGACATCCTGACCGGGTATTCGAAGCGCCTCGATCTCACGACGGAGGCAACGGGCCCCGAACAGGCAAGAACGGGCGTTCATCGAGAATGGATGTAATGTTTGCGCAACAAATCGTTTAGAGTGAAGGGGTCGGTGCCGGAACTGTACGGCCTTTGCCAGCAGCTTCCCCATCGTCCGCTCCCCGCCCCCTGCTTTTCCCCCGACCCATGCCCAACCTGCGCGGTAAATCCGACGCCTACGTCGAAGCCTTGCTCCGCGAAGCCGTCGCCCACGTCGAGCTCTGCATCCGCACGCCGCTCGCCGACTTCGGCTACGAGGGCCCGCAGTCCGACCTCGACCTCACCGACGGCCAGCACGACTTCCTCGCGGGGTATATCTACGGCGCGCTCCAGCGCCTGCTCGAACTCGGCGAGCTTGACAGCGAAGCCGACCTGGAGCGGGCAGCCAACCGGCTCTACGGCCGCCTCTTCGGGCCGTTCGACCTCAACTGCCGCTCGTGGCACATGTGGGTCGTGCACGAGGGCCTGCGCCAGATGCAACGCCCGCACGTCTTCCTGGGCTATTGCGCCGGCCGCGGCGACATCCTCGACCGCCTGCGTCGGCAGAATTTCCGTCCCGTGCTCGGTTCCGCGCTCAACAACTTGGACGAGAACGCGAGCATCTGATCCCGCGACCTGGCCCATGGCCATCGGCGTGCGGGCTTCCGCACTCCGGGTTCGGCGTCCACCACCCCGAACCCCACAGGCGCAGCAGGCGTAGATCGACGCCCGCTGTGCCTTTCTCTTTTGCCTGTGCCCCTTCCCCCTCACGCTGTCCTCCTCGACGCACCCCGCGCCGCACCGGAGGAAGGAGCCGCCACCGACGCCGGAACCAGCCTCCTCTTCACGGCCCCCCATCGGATCCTCCAGGCCGACCGGCTCGATGCCATCCCCGACCTGCTCGCCGGTCTCGATGCGGCCGTCGGCGAAGGATACCACGTCGCCGGGTACGTCGCGTACGAGGCGGGGGCTGCCTTCTGGCCAAACCGCCTAGCGGTCGCCCTGCCTCACGAACCGCTCGCCTGGTTCGGGGTCTACGATGCCCCCGCCGTGCTCAACGCGGCGGCCGTGGACGCACTCCTCGCCAATGCGGAGGGCTACGCGCTCTCGACGCCGCAGTTTGACCTTGACCGGCCCACCTACGTTCGGCAGGTCGAGCGCGTGCGGCACCACATCCACGAGGGCGACGTCTACCAAGTCAACTTCACGGTGCCCTTCCGCTATCGCTTTGCTGGCGATGCGATGGGCCTCTACCGAGCGTTGCGTCGCCGGCAGCGGGTCAGCTACGCAGCCCTGCTGCACATCGAGACCCTGGACGGCCAGCCCATCGACATCGTGAGCTTGTCGCCGGAGCTGTTCTTTCGCCGCGACGGCGCGCAACTGACGGCGCGCCCGATGAAGGGCACCATCCGCCGCGGCGATGATGTGGGGGAGGACGCGGGGCTCGCCCTTCACCTGGCTTCGGACCCGAAGAATCGGGCCGAGAACCTGATGATCGTCGATCTGCTGCGCAACGACCTCTCGGTGGTTGCCGAACCGGGCAGCGTCGTTGTGCCGCGCCTGTTCACGACGGAGCCGTACGAGACGCTGAGGCAGATGACCTCGACGGTACAGGCGACGCTCCGCAAGGGCGTCACCTACGCAAACCTCTTCGAGGCGCTTTTTCCCTGTGGCTCGGTGACCGGCGCACCCAAGCTGCGCGCGATGCAGCGCATCGCAGAGCTCGAAGCGGGACCGCGTGGGGTCTACTGCGGGGCCATCGGCTACATCGCCCCCGCTACCGACGAGGCGGCGCCCCGCGCGGTCTTCAACGTGCCGATTCGCACCCTCGTCCTCTCAGAGGACGATACCGGCGTCGGGGTAGGGCGCATGGGCAGCGGCAGCGGCATCGTCTGGGACTCGGATCCCGAGGCAGAGTATGACGAGTGCCAGCTCAAGGCGCGGTTCCTCAAGCGCGCGTGGGCGTGGCCCGAACGTCCGCGCGGTCCCGAGCAAGCACATTGGATCGAAGCCGCAGGCGCTTTCGAGTTGCTTGAGACGATGCGGGCTGAGCACGGGCGCATCGAGCACTGCGTCATACACCGGTTCCGGCTCGCTGAGGCCGCATCCTACTTCGGCGTCCCGCTGGCGCTTGCCGAAGTAGACCGCCGCCTCGACGCCGCGCTTGCGGAGCTGGCGGCGGGGCCGCATCGGGTGCGGCTCACCATCGCGCAGGACGGCACCCCAACCGTCGCCACGTCAGTCGTTGATGCGGCCCACCTCGCGCTGCGAACCGTCGCGTTTTATCCCGTGCCTATGGACGAAGGCAACCCGTTCTGCTGGTGGAAGACCACGCACCGCCCGCACTATGACGCGGCCCTGGCCTGGGCCCTCGCGCAGGGCGTGGACGAGCCTCTCCTCATCAACGGGCAGGGCGACGTGACCGAGGGAGCGCGCACATCGATCTGGATCGAGCGAGACGGCTGCCTCCTGACGCCCTCGCTCGTCTCGGGTGGGCTCGCGGGCGTTCACCGTCAGCACCTTCTCACAACCGTTCCCGGTGCCGCTGAGGCCATCCTGACCCCGGATGACCTACGCAACGCCGAGCGCGTTTTCCTCGGTAACGCGGTGCGTGGGTTGCAAGAAGTCCGCGTAGCCGAGCTCCATGAGGTAGAGCAGGGCGAGACGGTAGCCTAGCGACGGCAGGACTGGGGTGGTTGGCGTGGGACAGCGGCGAGGCCGAACGTCCGTTCGCCCGATCCCACGGCGTGGGTGCCGGGTGCGTATTCTAGCGATGGTACCCCTTTGCACTCGCTTAACCCGTTTGACCCATGACTGACCTGCTCAACACCCTCACCAGCACGCTCGGCGGCGACACCGCGGGCCAACTCGCCTCGGCGATCGGGGCCTCGCCCCAGCAGACGCAGCAAGGCATCACAGCGGCGCTGCCGATGTTGCTCGGCCAGCTCAACCGCAACACGAACACGCCCGAGGGGGCGCAGGCGCTCGCTGGCGCGCTGGAGCGTGACCACGATGGCTCCGTGCTCGGACTACTCGGCGGCGGGGGGCTCGGAAGCCTCCTCGGTGGGCTCACCGGCGGCGCGGCACAGCAGCAGTCGGGTGGGATGGACTTGGGAAGCCTCCTCGGCGGCCTCGCTGGCGGCGGCGCGCAGAGCGGCGGTCTCGGCGGGCTGCTCGGACAGCTGACCGGCGGGGGGCAGCAGCAGGGCGGCGGCCTCGAAGGCATGATGAAAGCCATGGCCGGCCAGGCCATCCTCGGCCACATCTTCGGGGACAAGCTCGACGGCGTGTCAAGCGCCATCGCGGGGGCGTCTGGCCTCAACAAGCAGCAGTCGGGCAACTTGCTCGGAATGCTCGCGCCGGTGCTCATGGGGGCCCTCGGCAAAGTCAAGCGGGACCGCGGCCTCGACGCCTCGGGCGTCTCCGACCTCCTCAACCAAGAGTCCGCGCAGGCACGCCAGGCTACCCCCGATAGCCTCCTTGGCACGCTCGCAAGCGCGCTCGACAGCGACGGCGATGGCGACCTCAAGGACGAACTCTTGCAGAAAGCCGCCGGAGCCGCCTTCGGCAAGCTCTTCGGACGATAGGTGATGGAGGCTGTCGGCTCACGGCGTCCGGTTGGTTGCGGCGTGGCTCCGCTTGCCCACCGCAGGGGAGCCCGTTTGCTTCCACGCCGATTGCTTCTACGACCCGCACCCTGCGGCCTCGCGTGGCCGGGCCCCCAACGCCGCTTTGCTTCCTAGACGATAGCCCCATCTCCCATGCCTATCACCGTTGACCTTGAGCGCTACCGCATCCGGCCTGGCGAGTCGGTCGATCTCGCGACGCGCGCCACCGACGACACGCAAGGCCTCTCGGACTCCGACGAGGTCGACGACCAGTTCGATGAACACCTCGACGCGCTCGAC
>JBCDFF010000198.1:0-7829 GCA_039178415.1 Bacteroidota bacterium | reverse complement strand
TCGTCGGCTCTCCGTGTCGTCGGCTCTCCGTGTCGTCGGCTCTCCGTGTCGTCGGCTCTCCGTGTCGTCGGCTCTCCGTGTCGTCGGCTCTCCGTGTCGTCGGCTCCCCGTCGTTTCGGGCGCTTGGCCCGTGGCCGGGTCCGTGAATCGACATCGGTTGCGTAAGGCACCCCGGACATCGGGCGTCTGTTGGAACGAGCATCGGGTTCGCACGGTGCTCCACCCAGCCCCCTCTCTTCGCATTCCTACCGCCGTTCCGGCTCGTGCCATGACCGCCTTCGTCCATCACCTCGCCGCGTTCGCCGTGCTGGTCACGGGCGTCACCTGCTCGGGCTGCCTGAGCAGCGCCGACTTTATCCGCGTCGTGCCCGCCGGGCCCGTCGTGCAGGTGCAGAACACGTTCGACCACAGCGCCTTCGACCGCGTCCTGAAGACCTACGTCGACAGCCGCGGCCTCGTGGACTACGCCGGGCTCCTCAACGACCGCGCGCCGCTCGACGCCTACCTCGAGCGCATCGCCGCCACCGACCCGTCGAACCTCGGGCGCAACGAGCAACTCGCGTTCTGGATCAACGCCTACAACGCCTACGCGATCAAGCTCGTCCTGGACAACTACCCCACCGAGAGCATTCTCGACGTGACCGGCGGACCGTTCGTGCCGAAGGTCAACAGCCCGTTCCAGGTCAAATTCGCCAACGTGGGTGGCGAGGAGCGCACGCTCGACGAGATCGAACACGGCATCATTCGTCCGCAGTTCAACGATCCGCGTATCCACTTCGCCGTTATCTGCGCGGCGATGAGCTGCCCGCCGCTGCGCGCCGAGGCCTATACCGGGGCCGCTCTCGACCGACAACTCGACGACCAGGGTCGCGTCTTCCTCGCCGACCGCACGAAGAACCGCTTCGACGGCGAGACCGCCACGTTCTCGAAGATCTTCGACTGGTACAAGGGCGACTTCGGCGGCTCGGACTCGTCGCTTCAGCGCTACATGGCGGCCTTCGCCCCCGAGGAGGCCCGCGACACCCTCGAACGCGCCGCCTACGACGTCGAGTTCGGCAGCTACGACTGGTCGCTCAACGAGCAGTAGTGGGCCCCTCGCTGACCTCCTTTCGCTCGATCTGTCCCCCTCATTTCTGAGGGAGACAGCGTTCGTGTTGTCGGGAGAGCGCAGCGTCCCTGGACGAACGCGAGGAGCGTAGATTAGCGTCTCACTTCTACGCCCATCAAATAGCACCTCTCCCATGGCTGACATGCCAGCAGCGGGCCAGCCCGCGCCGCCCTTCTCCGGCACCACGTACACCGGAGACACCGTCGCGCTCGGCGACTTCGCCGGGCAGCCCGTCGCGCTCTACTTCTACCCGAAGGACGACACACCGGGCTGCACCAAACAGGCCTGCAACCTCCGCGACAACTACGCTGCGCTCCAACACGCGGGCATCGCCGTCGTGGGCGTTTCGGCGGACAGCGAGGCCTCGCACGAGCGCTTCACCGAGAAGTACGCGCTGCCCTTCCCGCTCATCGCCGACACCGAGCGCGCCATCATGGAAGCCTACGGGGCCTATGGCGAGAAGAACATGTACGGCGTCAAGCGGATGGGTGTGAAGCGTACCACGTTCCTGATCGACGGCGACGGCACCATCTTACACGTCTTCAAGCGCCCGAAGACCGCCGCGCACGCCGAGGAGATCCTCGCCAAGTGGGAAGCGCGGTAGCGTAGCAGGCGGCGCCTCGTGTTCGGATCTTGGCAAACGTCTCCGCCACTTCGATACGACCCCGAACGCGCCGATGGCCTCCCACCACGGACCACAACCCACGGACCACGGACCTCCTTTCGAAACCGTCATCGGCCTGGAGGTCCACGCCCAACTCAGGACCGCCTCGAAGGCGTTTAGCCCCGACGCGGCGGCCTTCGGCGCGCCTCCCAACACCCACGTCGATCCCGTCTCGCTGGGGCATCCGGGCACGCTGCCGGTCTTCAACGCGGCGGTGGTGCGTGAGACGCTGCTGCTCGGCCTCGCCACGAAGAGCGCCATCGCGCGGCGCTCGGTGCTTGCGCGGAAGCACTACTTCTACCCCGATCTCCCCAAGGGCTACCAGATCTCGCAGTACGAGACGCCGATCCTCTCTGGCGGCCACGTCACCATCCGCGACGAGGACTCCGGCGAGACGCGCGCCGTTGCTCTGACGCGGATCCATCTGGAAGAAGACGCGGGCAAGCTCGTCCACGACCTCGACCCGACGGCGACGCTCGTGGACCACAACCGCTGCGGCGTGCCGCTCCTGGAGATCGTCTCCGAGCCCGACCTCCGCACGCCGCGCGAGGCGGCGCTCTACCTCCAGGAGATCCGCCGGCTCGTCCGCTGGCTCGGCATCTGCGACGGCAACATGGAGGAGGGCTCGCTCCGCTGCGACGCCAACGTCTCCGTCCGGCGCGTCGGCAGCGACACGCTGGGCACGAAGACCGAGGTCAAGAACCTCAACTCGATTCGCGGCGTCGAGCGGGCCATCGCCTACGAGGCTGCGCGGCAGATCGCGCTCGTCGAGCGCGGCGAGGCCGTCGTGCAGGAGACGCGCCTGTGGGACGCCGACCGCGCCGAGACGCGCTCCATGCGCTCGAAGGAGGAGGCGATGGACTACCGCTACGTCCCCGACCCCGATCTGCCGCCGGTCGTGGTCACCGACGCCGTCCTCGCCGAGGCGCGCGCCGCAATGCCGGAACTGCCCGACGCCCGCCGGATGCGCTACGTCGACGCGCTCGGCCTGCCCACCTACGATGCCGCCGTCCTCACCGAGGAGCGCTCGCTCGCGGAGTACTTCGAAGCCACGCTCACCGCGCTGAACGCGTCGCCTTCCGCCGATGAAGCCAAAGCCGTCAGCAACGTGGTCATGGGCGACGTGCTGCGGACCCTCAACGAATCACAGGGAACCGAGCAGAAGCTCGCGGTCGCCGTGTTCCCCATCGAGCCGGCCCGGCTGGCGGCGCTCGTGCGGATGCGCCTCGACGACCAACTGAGCAGCACCGCCGCCACCGAGGTCTTCGACGCGATGCTCACCGACAAGGCCGCGCCCGGCGTCATTGCCCAGGTGCGGGACCTGCTGCAGGTCTCCGACGACGACGCGCTCGTGCCGGTCGTGGAGGAGATCCTGGCGGCCAATCCCAAACAAGTTGACGCTTTCCGCGCGGGGAAACAGCAAGTCGTGGGCTTCTTCATCGGCCAGGTGATGCGCGCCTTCCCCGGGGCGCCCGACCCCAAGCGTGTCCGCGCGCTGCTCCTGGAGCGGCTGGCTGACTAGACGTTGCTTCGCGCCCGCGCCGCGAGGCTCCAAGGCGAGCGCCTCCGAATTCGCTTGACACGGCCCGCTCGGCCTGGTTGCTTCCCCGACTTCCGACCCCCTTTGGCCCACCATTTGCCAACAGCTGTCGGACCCGCTTTACACGCGCCTTTTGTATCGATCCGGTTCCCTGATGCTTCCTTCCTTCTTCCGCGCCCTGGCCCTCGCAGGCGTGCTCCTGGCGTTCCCAGCGCTGAGCGGGTGTAGCTACAACCAGGGCGGTTCGCTGGACGAGTACATCACCGACGCCCGCATCCAGCGCCAGGACGGCGACGTGGACGCCGCACTCGACCTCCTGCGCGAGGGCATCGCGGAGTTCCCCAACAGCGAGGCGCTGCGCTTCGAACTGGCGGCAACGCTGCTCGCCGCCTCGCCGCTGAGCCTCTTCGACCTCGCCGACGCCGCGGACCACGTCATCCAGGAACCGACGCAGAACGTCGGCCTCCCCACTAACCAGTCGTGTGCGATCCCTGAAACGGGCGTGCGCGGCCTGGAAGTCTTCGATCCGGTGGACTTTCCCTCGTTCGCGAGCATCGAGGCGTCGGCCGTGGTGCTTGACAGCATCGGCGCGCTGATCACCCGGACGCCCGACGGGGACGGCTTCTCGACGCTGGAGCGGGAACTGCGCCAGGTGGACCTCTGCGAGGTGGTGAACCGCGAACGGGGCGTCCTTCGGCCCTACGGACGAGAACGCATCATCAACGCGCTGCGTGACGATGGCCTCTCGGATCTACAGATCGGCGAACTGCTGGTCACCTACGCGGTGACGGAACTGACCCGGAACTACTACGACCTGTTCACCGAGCGCATTCCGTCGCTCAACGAGGGCGAGAACGACGTGGTCACCCTCTACCGCGTCCAGGAGCAGGGCCGGTCCGACACCTACATCGGCTTCTGCGCGACCAACCCGTTTGCGTTCGTCGCCGTGACCAGCACGGTCCGCGATCCCGCCGACGCCTTCCTGCGCGCCACGCTGGCCGTCGAGCTACGCGCTTTCCTGTTTGGCTATCCAGAAGCCACGGAGGCTCTGATCATCGACGCGGTGGAGGCGCTGATCTCGATCCAGCGCGAACTCGCCACCTGCCCCGAGTAGCCCGGACCGCCGTACCTCGACTGACCTTTGTTTCCTATGCCTCGACTTCTCGTCCTTGCGCTCCTCGTCGCTGCAGCCGCGCTGCCGGCCCGCGCGCAACTCTTCGGCGACCTGGAGCAGGACGCCACGAGCCGCCCCGCTACCATGGCCGCGCTCGGGATGGCAAACGCGGGCGTCGCGTTGGTGGACCCCGACCTCGTCTTCTCGTACAACCCGGCGCAACTCGGCCAACTGCCGCTCGACCGGTTCCGGCTCCAGGTGTTCGGGGTGCGCTTCGGCTTCAGCCCCGACATCTTCGACAAGCTCGACTTCATCCAGGGCGACCTCCAGGACGCCATCGACATTGGCATCGAAAACCTCTACGAGGACGACCGCGCGCGCCTCGAAGCGCTCTACGATGAGGCGCGCGGGCTGGCCGAGGAGGAGTCCGTGGTGGCGGCCCAAGTGCTCCTGCCGCAAGCGTTCTTCCGCGCAGGGCCCGTCAACGTAGCCATCGGAGCCAACCTCCATGTCCTCTCCCGCGTCCAATTCTCGCCCGATCTCGTGCCCGTGCTCGACGCGTACGGCCAGACCGAGTTCATCCTGCCCATCGCCGTGGGCTACAAGGTGCCGGGCACGGCCATTGACGAGTTCCAAGAGGGCGGTCTCGCCATCGGCGGGACGATCCGCTACATCCGCCGCCAGGTGACCGCCAAGCAGGCCCCTATCGACGCGCTCGACAACACCGAGAGCCTGTTCTTCTTCCAGGGCTCCGGCCTCGGCCTCGACATCGGTGCCCACTACGAGGAAGTGCTGCCCAACGTCAACGCGGGCCTGGCCATCTTCAACCTGATCGGCGGCGGCGTCGACTTGACCTACGAGGGCGGACGCATCCCCTTCGACGATGGCGGGTCGCCGGGCCCGTTCGAGGTCCTCTTCGGGGTGTCTGAGCCGGACAACGCGGCACCGCTCACGGCGGCCGACTCGCTGGAGTTTCAGGAGCTCGAGGCGCGCTTCGCCGAGCGCTCCGCGTCGCCCATCGTCCGCCTCGGCGCGGCCTACGACATCGACTTCGACCTCTCGGCATCCGCGCTCTCCGGCGTCTCCGTCGCGCTTGACTACACGAGCCGCTCAACCTCGGAGTTCACGCAGCCCTTCGGCGCGCACTGGCGCCTCGGCGTCGGCTTCGAACTCGTGGACATCGTGCACGCCCGCGCGGGCTACGCGCAGGGCTACCCCGCGTTCGGCGTCGGCGTCGACACCCGCTTCGCGCAGTTCGACTACGCCTACTTCAGCGTCGAGGACGGTCGCCTCCCAGGCCAGCTCCGCCGCGCCAACCACCGCTTCCAGATGCGGTTCGGGCTGTTTTAGAGGGTGGTCATTGGTCCTTTGTCATCGGTCCTGCGCAAAGGACGAGAGACCAATGACACAGGACGCGGAGCGGGCTGCTGTGGGCGAAACGAGCGAAAGCCCTCATCCCGCTTCGCCCCGCAGCACATCCAGCGGCGGGCGGTCCAGCAGGCCCCGGCTGCCCGCGAGGCCGATGGCGACCGTGAGCAGCGGCACGCCGATGAGTACGCCGACGAGCGACGCCCAGCCGATCTCGAACGTCGTGAGCAGGAACGCATAGCGCGCGATGGCCCAGGCGGCTCCGAGTGCGAGGACGCCGCCCGTGACGGCCGCGAGGAGGCCGAGGAGCGCGTATTCCGCGACGAAGATGCGGCGCACCTGCGGGCGGCTCGCGCCCAGCGTCCGCAGCAGCACCGCCTCTTGGATGCGTTGCAGCCGCGCCACGAGCACCGCCCCGGCGAGCACCACGAAGCCCGTTCCGATGGAGAAGAACGCCATGAACTGGAGCACGAACGCCACGCGATCCAGCACCCGCTCGATGAGGCCGATCACCATGCCCACGTCCACGACGGAGACGTTCGGGTAGGCGCGGACGACTGCGCGCTGCACCCGCGCCGAGGCTTCGTCGGAGCCTGCGCGGGCGGTGAGCGTCCCGAAGCGCGGCGCGTCGTCGAGTGGGCCGGCGGGGAAGACGGCGAAGAAGTTGAGCTGCGGACGCGCCCAGTCCACCCGCCGCAGCCCAGCGATCTCCGTCTCCATCGGCACGCCCTGCACGTCCCACGTCAGCCGCGTGCCCACGCCGATCCGCAGGTCGCGCGCGAGTTCGTCCTCGAACGTGATCGGGACGACGGCGGCGTCGGCCGACACTTCGCCGACGAAGCGGCCTTCGACCAGTTCTTCGGTGTCGGTGAGCTCGGAGCGGTAGGTCGAGCGGTACTCGTGGCGCAGCGCCCAGCGGGCGTCGTAGTTGAGCGCGGCCGAGTCCTGGCGGATTTCCTCGACGGAGCGCCCGTCGATGGCGCGCAGCCGCATCGTCACGAGCGGCGTCTGCTCCAGCACCTCGACACCTTGCTCTTCGACGAGTTCGGCGATGCCGTCTTGCTGGTCGGCTTGAATGTCGAAGAGGATGAGGTCGGGGCGCGCGTCGTCGTCGGGAACCGAGACGCGGTCGAGGAGGACGTGCTCTGTCAAGAGCAGCGTGAGGATGAGAAACGTGCCGAGGCCGAGTGTGAGCAGCAGCACGAGCGTCTGGTTGCCGGGGCGGTAGAGGTTGGCGAGGCCCTGCCGCAGCGTGTACGACGCCCCGCGCGGGACGAGCCGCCGCGCCACCGCGCGCACCGCCGCCGCCGCGAGCGTGAGCGCCCCGAGCGCCGCCGCCGTGCCGCCGACGAAGAACGCCGCGTTGCGCCACGAGCCGAGTTGCACGTACGCGAACCCGACGACGGCCGCTACGAGCACGCCGAGTGCGAGCCAGCGCCACGGATCCCGCCGCGCCGAGACAGGAACGGCGTCCGACCTGATCGCGCGGAGGGGAGGCACGCGGCGCACGGCCAAGAGCGGCAGCAGCGCGAAGAGCAGCGCCACGCCAAACCCGACCGCGAGGCCTTGGAAGACGGCGGGCCAGACGAGCGCGATTTCCACGTCTACGGGCAGGAACGCGCCGAGGACGGCAGGGAGGAGGACCTGCACGCCCACGCCCAGCACCGCGCCGAGCGTCGCCCCGGCGAGGCCCATCGCGGCGGCTTGGAGCGCGTAGACGGCGAGTGCCTGCCCGCCCGTCGCGCCGAGGCAGCGCAGCGTGGCGACGGTGTCGAGCTTCTGGCGGATGTAGACGTGCACGGCGCTCGCCACGCCGAGCCCGCCGAGCAGCAGCGCCACGAAGCCGACCAGTTCGAGGTAGCGCCCGAGGTCGCCGAGCGCCTCGCTCCACTCCTGCTCCACGCTCGCGAGCGTCTCCACATCGAGGTTGCGCGCACGGAAGCTGGCCGCAAACGCCTCGCGGGCGCGCTCCGGCAGCCCCTCGTCGGCCTCGGCACCGTCGAAGGCGAGATAGCGGGCGTAGTCGACGCGGCTC
>JBCDFF010000197.1:0-7850 GCA_039178415.1 Bacteroidota bacterium | reverse complement strand
GCTCCATCTCGAGCACGATGGGCTTGAGCTCGGCGATGGCGTCGTCGCGGCTGAGGCGGAAGGCGAGGTCGAACACCTCGCCGACGATCTCGGGGTCACGCTCGCCGGCTTGCACCTGCTCGTAGAAGTACGCAAAGCGTGCCGCGTTGTCCGGGAACATCTTGTCGAGGATGTTCGCTTCGAAATAGGCGCGGCCCTCCTCGGTGTCGATCCGATCGATGGCCGTCGGCCCCCATCCGATGAGCGTGTCAAGCATGTCGCGCTCGAGGTACTGCTGGCCCAGGAAGTTGATCGCGAAGTCAGGCACGGAATCCGGATAGGCCGTGTCGGCTTCTTCGTAGAGGCTGAACACCTCGTCCGGGTCTCCCTGCCCCGTCGTGCCGCCGTCCGCGTCGTACACGACGTTGTACATGAAGTTGGCCTTGTCGATCAGCGCCTTGTAGGGGTTGTACTCGATCCCGGCCTCGTCGAGCGCGGCGGTCCGGGCGTCCATATAAATGAGCACCGAGTCCCGATAGGCAGCCGCGATGGTTGGATCCTCCACGTCGGCCGCGATGCGGGTGTGCATCCGGATGGCCCGGTCAAAGTTGCGCGCGTCGTTGTTCGGCTCCAGCGGGAAGTTGTCGAGCATGCACCGGAGGTAGGGCTTGGCCGAGACGTAGTCCTCCTGGCGGTAGTACTCATAGTAGAGGCTGTAGGTCGTCGTCGCATTGTTCCACGAGCAGTCGATCGGGAACGGGTCGGCGTAGGGATCCTCCTGGGCGTAGCCGCGCGGCACCAGGGCCAGCACGAGGGCCGCAAGGAGCGCGACCACGGGGAGACGGAAGAGACGCGGGTTCATCTGGCTCACAGAGTGGTTGGACGGTCGATGGTGGTGGCAGCGAGGGCCTGAAGGGGCGAGAGCCTGTCGATTGCGACGGAGGCCGCTCTAAAGATCGGGAAAGCGCACAAAAGTTGCGAGCAGCCGGTCAGCGACCAGCCGATGGCGCGCGCAATGCGCTAGTCGATGCGGCGGCGTAGGAACCAGCGCTCGCCGAAGTTGATCGTCGCGGAGGCTTTGAGGAATGTGTCCTGCACGAGCAGGCCGTCGGTGTCGCCGCGCTGTCCCACCTCCAGGTTAAGGTCGAAGCTAGCGGTCGGGATCAGGGCAGGCAGGCTGAGGCCCACGGTGGCAGCGTAGGTGGTGAGGGACGATCCGGTCGGGGCGAGGTAGCCTTGGTCGACGTAGCCGCCGAGGCGATAGGCGACACGCGCCAGGTAGGGCGCTCGGCGGCGGGTCCCGGCCGGTCGCCACTCCAAGCCGCCGCCCAGACGCCAGCGGTCACGAAGGTCGTCCGCGCCGCCAGGCACAAAGCCCCCGAGCGCGAAGTCACTGTCGAACTGGCTGCCCCAGGCCTCGTAGCGGGAGTCGATCGCCAGGCGGAGCGCGTTCGAGGCGTTGTAAGCGATGCCGGCCGCGACTTCCATCGGCAGCCGGATCGAGCCGTTGGTCTCGGTGGCCAGCGTGTCACGGTCGAGGCTGATGCCGACCGTCTCGACCCGCTCACCCGACAGGAACGCGGGAAGCCGCACGGTCGCCGCGAAGGCAAGCACGTCGTTCTCGCGAAACAGCCGAGGCGTCGAGGCGATCACGCCGAGTGTACCGGTGACGCCCGCCACGCGCACGGACTCCGTCGAGCGCGTCTCGATGAAGGACGTGCTGCTCGGGAATTCTGTGCGCTGGAGGTAGTCGATGGTCCCGAAGTGTGCGTTCACGCTCGCGCCGACCAGAACGCTCGGCGAGAGGCGGTAGCCGAGGCCTGCCTGAACTTCCTGCAGCCCTCCGTCGCCTTCGTAGTTGATCCGGTAGTCGAGAGGAACCGAGCTGTCGGGCGGCGTGAACGTGTCGCTGCTGACAGCCCGGTAGTTGACGCGGCTGTACGGCCGGTAGGCCAGGCTGAAGCCGAGGCGTTGCTGAAGAAGCGGCATCGCCACCTGCACGGTGCTCAGGCCCCCACTCGCGAGGTCGCTCGTGGTGCCGTCGGCGGCTTCGAGGGCCGTCCCCGTGACCTGGGCACCGAACGTGAAGTGCGTCAGCGCGAGGTCGCCCCAGCCAGCCGGGTTGTCGAGCTGGGCATAGGAGAAGCTGCGGAGCGCAAGCCCCGCCCCGCCCATGGCTTCAGACTGGGACGAAGAGAACTGCACCCGCTCCCCCACGCCGAAACGCGAATAGAGCGAGCCGTAGTTGTTGGCCCCCTGTGCAAACACGCTGGGCGCGACCCACACCGTGGCAAGGGCGAGAAGAACGAAGAGAGGAGAACGCATCTGCATCACGGAGTCGGTGCCGGAGGTGGCTTCGTCGAAGGAGTGGGCTAGTTGCCGCCCGAAACAACAAATTCGAAGCGCGGAGCCTGATCAGGCAGCTCGGGGGAGAACACGGGCAACACGTCCAACGAGGCGGGGTCGTTGGGGACGCGCAGTTGGTAGCCTGAGAAGACGTTGGCCCCGAGGATTTCGTCTTGCATGAACGACGTCAGCGTGGCCGACGAGAGCCTGTAGACGCCGAGGTCCGCGTCGAACACCATCACGCCTAGGCGTAGTAGCGCGTTGGTCTCGCCTTCGAGCACCCCCAGGAATTCGAGCGTCTCCGGCTGAGGCCGCTCGAACTCGGCGCTGCCAGCTGGTGTGTCGTAGAGCAGCGTGTCGAGGGCGACGCGGAATTCGGCATTGTTGAGGGGCTGACCGGCCACGCCCTCGCGGTCCAGCGGAAAGGCCATCTCGATCACCTCGTTAGCCCCGTCGCGCGCAACGATCCGGTTCTGCGGGGTTGAGGGCACATCGCCCCACGCGATGCGGGTGGCGACCTCGTTGGCCGCGAAGCGGACCGTAGTGTCTGCCACAGACAGCGCGAGGCGGATGCGCGGTGCGTCGAAGCCCCGCACGATGCCTGGCCCAGCGTATCCCTCGCCGTCGCCTGCTGCGCGGAGCGCTAGTCCATGGAACTCACTCTCGAAGCCCGACGCCGTGAGCGCCTCGCCACGGGCTCCGACCCACGCCTCGGGCAACTCAATCGTGACCGTTGTATCGCTGCGGCTCACGTCCACCGAGCTAATCGCCTCCGCTGTCCCGAAATCAACAAACACGCTGTCTGGCGATGCCTCCGTAGGCGACCAGTCATCCGGGATCTCGAAGAGTTCGTAGCGCGAGACGCCTTCGGGGTCCCCGTAGACGTACTCGACTGGCAGTTCGAGAACGACGCGGGTCACGGTTCCGTCGGTGAACCCTTCGGGCAGGGACGCCGGACGCACGAAATCGATGAACGCGTCCGCGCTCACGACACCGAACAGGGGATCGTCGGCGCGCCCGACGAGCGTACGGCTCACGGTAGGCAGCGACAGCGCGGCGAACCCACCCGTGACTTCGCTCAGCGTGTCTTGCTCGATAGCGCTGGCCGAGACCGTGAGCGGCATGGGCACCCCGCCCTCCTCGCCGATCAGGTCAAGCCCGGCACTCGACGGCTCGTCGCAGGCGCTCAGCGCAAGAGCGAACACCAGGGCGCTCAACAGAGAAAGTCGGATCATAGATGTAGGTCGCCGCGGGCGCGGGCCGATGCAGGAGTGGTAGGTGAAGTCCTCGTTCTGGTCATGCTCGTTCCTTCGAGGCGACCTCAGAACGGCAGGAGGCGTGGGGATCGTATGCCTCTTCTGGTGCAGCGCGGAGTAGGCTGGGGCCTCCCTCATGAAAAACCCCGCTGCCAGCAGCGGGGTTGTCCAGGCGAAGGGGTGGATGGAGGCACCGGTTCAGGACGACACCGTCGAGCCGAGGAGTTCGGTGTAGAGCGCGATCGCCTGCTGGGCGATCTCCTCGGGCTCGGCCGAGAAAACAACGCCGTCTCGGTCTCCGCTGACGCCCTCGGGGTAGGCCACGGCGTCCGCTGCGGCGAGGCCAAGCTCGCGCAGGTCTTTGCCTTCGTAGGCCTCAGCCCCTGGTACGCTGAGGCGCGCCAGGAGCTCGGCCGACAGCGGGAAGGCGTGATCGGTCGCGTCGGTCGTGAATACCGATTTCGCGTCGCGGAAGAGCGCCTCGTCCGAGAGCTCGTGCTTGAGCAGCAGCGGAGCGAACGCCGCCACCCAGCCGACCGCGTGCACGATATCAGGCTGCCAGCCCAGCTTGCGCACGGTCGCGAAGGTGGCGCGGGCAAAGTACAGCGCGCGTTCTACGTTGTCGCCGAACACCTTGCCGTCTTTCTTCCCTTTGTAGATCCCCTTCTTTTTGAAGTACTTCACAGAATCCATGAAGTAGACCTGGATGCGGATGCCGGGAATCGAAGCCACCTTGACCTTCAGGACATCCGAGTCGTCGCCGACCGGGATATCTTCGCCGGAGAGGCGGATGACCTCGTGAAGGCGATTGCGGCGCTCCGACACCACACCGTAGCGCGGCATCAGAATGCGCGACTCGAACTCCCCGGCATCCTGCAACTGCTCGGGAAGTACGCGCACCAGCGCTGCCCCGGCGGTGGTTTCAGAAAACGGGGCTACTTCGCTAGCAACGTAGAGGATTCGCATGGGGCGGTCGTCCAAAGGGAGGTGAGGCGGACGCAACCGGGGCGGCTGCGAGACGGGTGCTCGCCGGCATCTCAGCACGCGCGCGTGCCCAGGGGCGCTGGCTCCAAGCACATGCAGCTGTACACACGCGCGGCCTGAAAAAAGCGCGTAAATCTACGCGACCGGCCTTTCCAAGAGCAACCGATAGCTAGACCTGCCCCAGCAAGGACCCTGATCCTTCACCAACCTTTCCCATGTACCACGTGCGCATGCGCTGCCGGGCCCTACGCCTCCGCGCAAACGTTGGGGCCGCCCTCGACGGGAATCACTGCGCATCGAACCGACGCGCTAGCGCTAGCCTGCTCACCACCTTCTACGGGATCTCGAACTCATCGGGGAGATAGAGGTCGATATCGATGTCTGGTGCGTCTTCTTCGCTGACGGAGACTGCTCGAAACGTTCCCGTTACGTTGGTTTCACCCAGGACGTAGAGCGGTGGGAACTCGGAGTCCACGGGGAACCCTTTGAACGCCAACGTTCCTTCGATCTCATCAGCGCTGCTCGCCGCAACGACGAGTTCCCCGCTGAACGTCTGGAGGATGCTGCTCGGCGGCAGTTCGAACGTCTCCTCTTGGAACGGGAGTGTCACCTCCACAAGACCGTCGCCGCGTAAATCTACAAAGCCTCCCATGTAGGACGACTCCGTGTCGAGCGAGAGCGGGTACGTGCCAGGTGCTGGGAGTCCGTCTGGCGTGGAAAGCACGACAAACTCGAAGGGGTAGGTGGCTTCCAGGACGTCATCCTCGGCTAGGATTAGCACCGTGCGCCCCGACTCGCTGTCCGAGAAGAACACCGCCGAGCCGGTCATCTCTGTCGTGATACCGCCCAGCAACGTGCTGACCGGTTCGACCTCGACGCGGAAGGCCCCGCCGATTTCTCCCTCTTCGAGTTCGCCGCCCTCATTCTCGCCGCCCCCCTCTTCGTTTTCGCCCGCCCCATCGCCGCCTGACCCGCCGGGCGTGCTGGTTGGCTGGCTCGTAGTCGGTGTAGGATCGACGGTATCGCACGCCGCGAAGGGCAGCAACAGAGACAGCGACAAGGCGATCAGGTAGACGGGTAGGCTCCTACGGGTGGACATGGGAATGACAGCACGGTGGGTGGATTCGTGGATCTAGGGTATCGGTCTCCTCGGGTCGTCGCTTAATGCTAGCTCATGCATGGAGGTTCATCGTACACCGGTCAGCCGTGGCATGACCAGCCGAGCCGGGGTAGCTACCGCGAAACGGCCGCCCGTGGTATTTTCTCGCACCCATTCGTTTAGCACTGCCCCCCACTCTCATGGCTTTGATCCAGTCTATCACCGCGCGCCAAATTCTAGACAGCCGTGGTAATCCGACGGTCGAGGTCGACGTCGTCACCGACGAGGGCCTGCTGGGCCGTGCCGCCGTTCCGAGCGGGGCCTCCACGGGCGAGCACGAGGCCGTCGAGCTGCGCGATGGAGACAAGGAGCGGTTTCTGGGCAAGGGCGTCACGAAGGCCGTAGCCAACATCGCCGAGGCCATCGCTCCCGAACTGCACGGCCTGAGCGTCTTCGAGCAAACGGCCATCGACCGCGCGATGATCGACCTCGACGGCACGTCGAACAAGGGACGCCTCGGTGCCAACGCGCTGCTCGGCGTCTCGCTCGCGGTGGCGAAGGCGGCGGCAGCCACCGCGCGGATGCCCCTCTACCGCTACCTCGGCGGCCCGGGTGCCCGCACCCTGCCCGTCCCGATGATGAATATCATCAACGGCGGGCGCCACGCGGACAACAGCGTAGACATGCAGGAGTTCATGGTGATGCCGGTCGGGGCCGACACCTTTTCAGAAGGCCTGCGCATGGGCGTGGAGGTGTTCCACCACCTCAAGAAGGTGCTGCAGGGCAAGGGCTATGGGACCGCCGTCGGCGACGAGGGCGGCTTTGCGCCCAACCTGGGCTCCAACGAGGAGGCCATCGAGGTCATCCTCGAAGCCATCGAGCAGGCAGGCTACCTCCCCGGCGAAGACCTCGCCATCGCCCTCGACCCGGCCTCGGCCGAGATGTACCAGGTCGACGATAACGGCGAGGGCCACTACGTGTTCTGGAAGTCGGACCCGGACAACCCGAAGACGAGCGCCGAGATGGTAGACTACTGGGCGTCGTGGGCGGCGCAGTATCCCATCGTCTCCATCGAAGACGCGATGGACGAGAACGACTGGGGGGGCTGGACCGCGCTCACCGAGCGCATCGGCGACGACGTGCAGCTCGTCGGCGACGATCTGTTTGTGACCAACTCGGCGCGGCTTGGGCACGGGATCGAAAACGGCGCGGCCAACGCGATCCTGATCAAGGTGAACCAGATCGGCACGCTCACCGAGACGCTTGAGGCGATCGAGCTGGCGCACAAGAACATGTATGCCTCGGTCATCAGCCACCGCTCGGGCGAGACGGAGGACACCACCATCGCGGACCTTGCCGTGGCAACTGGGGCCGGCCAGATTAAGACGGGCTCCGCGAGCCGCTCGGACCGGACCGCGAAGTACAACCAGCTTCTCCGCATCGAGCAGCAATTGGGCGGTGCGGCCCTCTATCCGGGACTGGATGCCTTCCGGCTCTAGGCTCGGTCCTGGACCTCTCAACACGGCCTAGGCATGGCTCCTCGTGGCGTGCACCGCGTGGTGCTGCGTCGTTGATGCTCCGGCATCACCTGCTTCGACATCGCCTACTTCGCGCGCCGTGCGCACCCCATCCGGCGCTCGAGCCCGGCTGCGCAGCGATTTTCCACACAGAGCCCGGCATGCCGGCTTCGGGCTAGCGTCGGTCGTTCCAGCGTCTTATGTTTTCGCCAGCTTCAACCGCATCGTCCCGTCATGCCTGAGTCGATCCGCACCTTCTTCGCCGCCCCAGCGCTCCGCCGCCGGCTGGGGTTGCTCGGCTTGGTGCTGCTGGCGGCCTGGGTGACGTTTTTCGACTCGCACAGCCTCGTGCGCCGGGCCGCCTTCCTGATGGAGCACCGCGCGCTCCGCGCTGAGAACACCGCCCTGCAGGAGGCGATCGAGCAGCGCGAGGCCGAACTCGCGGCCCCCCTGACCAACGCCACCGTGGAGCGGCTCGCTCGGGAGCAGTACGGCATGCGCCGCCCCGGCGAGACTGTCTACCGTACCGAGGCTGAGGACTAACCCCGACCGCTGCTCTCCCCACCAACCCATCGCCTCGGTGTCTACCTACGCTATCGGCGTCGATCTTGGCGGCACGACCATCAAGGTGGGACTGGTTGAGAAGGACACGGGGATCCTGCGCCAGGC
>JBCDFF010000196.1:0-7872 GCA_039178415.1 Bacteroidota bacterium | reverse complement strand
TTGAACTGCTCCTCGATGGGGCCGGGGTAGATGTTCTTGCCGCCCTTCGAGACGATCATGTGCTTCAGGCGGTCCGTGATGCGGAGGTTGCCGTTCTCGAAGCGCCCGATGTCGCCCGTGTGAAACCAGCCGTCGGCGTCGATCACGTCGGCGGTGGCGGCGTCGTTCTGCCAGTAGCCGCGCATGAGGTTCGGCCCGCGCGCAATGATCTCGCCCTCGCCGCTGTTGAGCGTCGTCGGGTAGTCCTCGCCGGAGACCTGCGCGATGAGTTGGCCCGAGGCCACGCTGCGGATGCCAACGGTCACACCCGGAAACACATGCCCGACGGTGCCATAGGCCGGCCGGTCGAGCGGCGACGCTGAGAGTACGGGGGCCGTCTCCGTAAGGCCATAGCCCTCCACGAGCGGTACGCCTGCGGCCTGGAAAAACTCGCCGATCTTCTTCGGCAGCGCGGCCCCGCCCGAGACGGCGAAGCGCAGCCGCCCGCCGAGCTTCTCGTGGAGGTTCGAGAACACCAGCCGATGCGCAAGCGCGTGCTGGGCTGCTAGGATCGGCCCGGGCTCCTTGCCGATCATCTGCTTCTGCGCCACCTTCTGGCCCGTCTCCACGGCCCAGTCGAAGAGGCGGCGCTTCACGGCGGGGCCTTCCTGGAGCGACTTCTGGATCAGGTTGTAGACCCGCTCGAAGAGGCGCGGCACCGAGACGAAGACGGTCGGGCTGACCTCCGGCAGGTTCTTCGAGACGGTGTCGATGCTCTCGGCGTAGGCGATGCGGCCGCCGGCGGCCAGCATGAGGTAGTAGCCCGCCGTGCGCTCAAAGGCGTGGCTGAGCGGGAGGAAGCTCAGGTGCGTGTCGTCGGGCGTGATGGGGAAGCGCTGGAGGGCGGCCTGCACGTTGCTCACGAAGTTGCGATGCGTGAGCATGACGCCCTTCGGGTGGCCCGTCGTGCCGGAGGTGTAGATGAGCGCGGCGAGGTCGTCGGGCTGCACGGCGTCGGCGCAGGCAGCGAGCGTGTCGGCGTGTTCCTCGGCGTAGGCCGCGCCCTCGGCCATCGCGTCGTCCCACGCGACGAACGCCTCGGGGTAGTCCTTGCGCATCTCGGCCATGACGAGCACGCGCTTGAGCGCCGGGCACTCGTCTAGGATCGCCTCGGCCTTGCGGACTTGCACGCCCGTCGAGACGACGAGCACGGTGGCGCCCGAGTCCTGCACAATGTAGCTCACCTGCGAGGCGGGCTGCGTTGTGTAGAGCGCCACGTTGACCGCGCCGAGCAGCTGCGCGCCGAGGTCGGTGAAGGCCCACTCGGGGCGGTTCTCGGAGAGGATCGCGACGCGGTCGCCGGGGCGGATGCCCTGGCTGTGCAGGTAGCCCGCGAACGCCTCCACCTGGTGGCGGACCTCGTCCCACGTCAGGTCGGTCCATTCCTTGGTGCGCTTGTCCTTGTAGGTGAGCGCGGCGTCGTCAGAATCCGCATAGTGGGCGGCGACGCGGCGGAAGAGCTGGGGCAGGGTGGAAAAGTCGACGAGCGCAGGCATGGGCGGGAGCAGGAGGCAGGGGAGTGAGCCAGGCTCCAACGATACGCCGCGCGCCGGGTTCACAGCCACCCCTGCGCGGTCCCGCACCTCGGGCTGTGCAGCGCGAGATCGGGCGGCACGGCGCTCCACAAAAACAACGCCCGCACGCGCGGTGGTACGGGCGCGTGCGGGCGTAGCTAGGCGGGTGGGCGTCGCCTGGGTGAGAACCGTAAGAAGGAGAGCGGCCGCACCGGGGCGGCTAACTCTACTATCGACGCTGAGAGAGCGCAGTTAAGCCGAGTGTCTGATTTTTATTGGACTGCTGTCGCATAATCGCTCGATTCGATGCTGGGATCCATAGATGGCTCGGTTGTGAACAAGGTATTATGTGGCGATATTAGTACAAGTAAATGTGTGAGATAAGTCTTGCGAAAATGGCCGGGAAAGTCCTATCGTTAGGAAGAGGGCTCATAAACCGAGGCGAGGCTATTTTTTCCATGCGACGTGGAGATCGCCGCTCCGTCTCACAGCATGCACGTACAATGTTCTCGCCGGCTCGTCTTTCCATGGTGGCACTTGCGTTCGTCCTGTCGGGACCTGCTCTGGTCGCCCAGGGGCTGCCGCCAGGCAGCGTGCTTGACTCACCAAACAGCGAACTCGGTGGCTTCTTCGGTCGCTCGGTGTCGGGGGTAGGAGACGTCAACGGAGACGGCTATGCAGACTTCATGGTGGGTGCTTACGCCGAGGGTCCCGATGCGAGCCCTGATCGGGCAGGGCGTGTGTACGTCTTCAGCGGTGACGGGGGCGCGGTTCTCTACACGCTTAGCTCGCCCAATGAAGAAACGGACAGCCTGTTCGGTATCGCGGTGTCGTGCGCAGGCGATGTGGACGCTGACGGGATTGACGACCTCATCGTGGGTGCTGCCCGAGAAGATCCAGGTTCGAGTCCCGAGGATGCGGGGCGCGCCTACGTCTATAGTGGAGCTACAGGCGCAGTGCTCTACACCCTCTCTTCCCCCAACGAGGAAGAGGGGGGCTTCTTTGGTATATCCGTCTCGTCAGCGGGTGACGTAAACAGAGACGGGTTTGCGGATGTCCTTGTAGGGGCGGAGCGCGAAGACCCGGGTGCGAGTCCAGCAGAGGCGGGACGGGCCTACATCTTTAGTGGAGACGATGGGGGGCTACTCTATACCCTTGCGTCACCCCATGAAGATGCTGGAGGCTTTTTCGGTATTTCGGTGTCGGACATAGGAGACGTGAACGCCGATGGGGCTGCGGACGTAGTGGTGGGCGCCCACAACGATAATCCTAATGAAAGTCTGACGGACGCTGGACGTGCATACGTGTTCAGTGGAGACGGCGGCGGATTGCTCTACACGCTCGTCTCGCCTAACGAAGAGGTGCGTGGGCGATTCGGCAGGTGGGTGTCGGGTGCCGGAGATGTAGATGGAGATGAGATCATGGACATCATGGTTGGGGCACCCCAGGAGGACCCAGATACAAGCCCAAACGATGCTGGGAGGGCCTATCTGTATAGCGGGGCACATGGAGTGCTGCTCCACACGCTTGCGTCCCCAAACGAGGTCGCCAGTGGAAATTTTGGCGTCTCGGTGGCAGGCGCAGGCGATGTAGACGGCGACGGTCTTTCCGAGGTCGTCGTGGGGGCCTTCCAGGAAGATCCGGGCTCGAGCCCGGATGATGCCGGGCGGAGTTACATCTTTAGCGGGGCGACGGGTACGGTCCTCTACATCCTGGCTTCGTCCAACGAAGAGGTTGGAGGGCGATTTGGTATCGCGGTGTCGGACACGGGAGACATCAACGGTGATGGGCTCTCAGACGTAATTGTAGGAGCGTTCAACGAAGACCCGAGTGCCACCACGCTGAATGCAGGGCGAGCCTATGTCTTCACCGCTCCCACCCCCGTCACGGTCGGCGGCCCGGAGGGCTGGAACACCCTTACCCCGCCGCGTGCCACCAATCTCGCCGCTTTCCTCGACCCTGTCTGGACCCAGGGCCTCGGCGGCGCGGACGAGTCCGAGGGCGATCCCAACGTCTACGCTTACGACGAGACCGCTGCCAGCGGCGACCGCACCGCAGGCTACGTCCCTGCCAGTCTTCTCGTCGCCCCTGCAACTGGCAGCGGCTTTGCCGTCTACGTCTTCGAGGACGACAACCGGCTCGAACCTGGCGTCCAGGGCATCTTCCCTAAGACCCTGTTGGGCATCGGGCCCGACGTGACTGGAGACGTAGCCCTACCGGTGTCCTTCACCGAGGTGGGCAACCTCAGCGAGAGCGGCTGGAACCTCCTCGGCAACCCGTTCTCGGCAGGCCTCGACTGGGACGCGCCAGGGTGGACAAAGACGAACGTCGGGGCGGCGATCTATGCCTACGACCCCGCGCTGGCGACGTATCGGACCTGGAACGGCTCGGTGGGTAGTCTGGGCACCGGCGTGTTGGCTGCGGGGCAGGCCTTCTGGAACAAGGCCTTCGACACGCCGACGTTGGCGGCTCCGGCGTCAGCGCGGGTACCCGGAGGCGGCACGCTCTACGCTCGCGAAGCCGCGCCGCTCGCACTTGGCTTCGAGGTGTCGGGCACCGTCGGCACGCTCGCCCGCACCGACGCCGCCTTCGTCCACTTCGACGAGGCCGCGCTCACCGGCACCGACCCCCTCGACGCCTACGAACTCGCGCCCTTCGCCTCGACCTACCTCTCGCTCTTCGCCGAGGATGCCGCAGGCACGCTGCGCGACATCCTCGCGCTCCCTGCCGACGGCGATGCTCCCCTCGGCGCGTCCGTCGAGGTGCCGCTGGGCGTGTGGGCCGTGGCCGACGGCCAGTTCACGACCGCCGACCTCACGCTCTCGTGGCCGACGCTCACGCTGCCCGACGGCTGGACAGCCATGCTGCTCGACACGGCGACGGGCACCGAGGTAGACTTGCTGAGCGCCACGGAGTACAGCTTCACCGCCACGCCGGGCGCGCAGGGTGCGGAAGCCCCCGACGTGCTGCGCGGCCGCACCGCGCGCGAGGCTCCGCCGGTGCCGACGCCGCTGGCGCTCGACGGGGTCGCAGCGGAGGGCCGCCGTGCCGCGCAGCGCTTCGTGGTGACGGTGGCTGCCTCGGGCGTCGATGCCGAGGATGGCAGCACGCCGCTCGCGTTCGCGCTCGACGCGGCCTACCCGAACCCGTTCACCCAAGCCACGACGGTAGCGTACACGCTGGCGGAGGCGAGCGAGGTGCGGCTGACGGTGTACGACGCGCTGGGCCGTGAAGTCGCGGTGCTCGCGGACGGCCGTCAGGTAGCGGGGCGGCATGCGGCGTCGTTCGATGGGCAGGGCCTGGCGAGCGGCGTCTACGTCGTGCGCCTCGAAGCTGGTCGCGAGGTGGCTACGCAGACGCTCGTCTTGGTGCGCTAGAGCGCACACGGTCGCTTGCCTCAACCTCAGAGGAAAAGACAACCTGCGGTGAGCTTGTCGACGCGCGTCTTGCGCAATGATCAGCGATGTTGCGACATCCGCCTTGCGGTGCGCGGCGTTGTGGCACGTGCCGGCGCTCGGCGCGTGTTTGCTTTCACTGCTCAGCCTTGGTCTCCACCATGTGGTCCGTTCCATACCTCCGCCGTGTGCTCGGCATTGCTCTCTCCGCCGTCATCCTCGCTCTGTCTGCCCAGGCGCAGACGCTGCCAGTCTCGCTTGAACTTGCCTCGGCCAACGAAGAGATGGAGGGCCGCTTCGGCTACACAGTATCCGGGGCGGGGGATGTCGACAACGATGGCTTCGACGATATCCTCATCGGAGCATTTGGCGAGGGCCCGGGCTCAAGTCCAGACAACGCTGGGCGAGCGTACGTCTTTAGCGGGGCTACCGGCGCAGTGCTCTACACGCTGGCCTCGCCCAACGAAGAAATGGATAGCCGTTTTGGGTGGTCGGTTTCGGACGCGGGCGACGCAAATAATGACGGCTTCGCGGATGTGATCGTGGGCGCCTATCTCGAGTCACCAGGATCAAGTCCAAGCAACGCTGGACGGGCGTACATCTTCAGCGGCGCCACAGGCACCGTACTCCGCACGCTCGCCTCCCCCAACGAGGAGTCCAGTGGTTTCTTTGGCTGGTCGGTGTCGGGCGCGGGAGACGTGAACGGCGACAGCTTCGCTGACGTGATCGTAGGCGCGCTTGACGAAGACCCAGGGAGCAGCCCGAGCAATGCCGGCCGGGCGTACATCTTCAGCGGGGCCACGGGCACCGTGCTCTACACGCTCGTCTCGCCCAACGAGGAGAACGGCGGCAACTTTGGCCGGTCGGTCTCCGGTGCAGGAGACGTCAACCGCGACGATGTACCAGACGTGATCGTGGGAGCCAATTTTGAAGACCCGGGGACCAGTCCAGAACTTGCCGGCCGGGCGTACATCTTCAGCGGGGCCACAGGCACCGTGCTCTACACGCTCATTTCGCCCACGGAAGAACTCATTGGCCAGTTCGGTTTCTCGGTGGCGGGAGCTGGGGACGTGAACGGAGATCAATTCGCAGACGTGATCGTGGGGGCTTCTGAGGAAGACCCGGGGACCAGCCCCGACTTTGCTGGGCGCGCGCACGTCTTTAGCGGGAACGGTGGGGGGCTACTCTACACATTGTCCTCCCCTAACGAGGAGGCTGGTAGCGTCTTCGGTCGTTCCGTATCGGGCGCAGGAGACGTAAATGGCGATGGGTTTGACGATGTGGTCGTCGGAGCGAGGGGTGAAGACCCCGGCGCGAGCCCGGACGCCGCAGGTCGGACCTATGTATTTAGCGGTGTGGATGGGGTCCTACTCCACACGCTTGCCTCACCAAACGAAGAGGAATTTGGCAACCTAGGTTTCTCCGTGTCCGGGGCGGGCGACGTGAACGGCGATGGACGCGCGGATGTGGTTGCGGGGGCGTATCGCGAAGACCCCGGCGTGAGTCCGGACAATGCAGGTCGAGCCTACGTCTTCAGCGCACCAACGCCCATCACGCTCAGCGGCCCCGAAGGCTGGACCACGGTCGCCGCTCCACGCGACGGCAGCCGCCGTGACTTCTTCGAGCCCATCTGGACCCAGGGCACCCGCGGGTCCGACGTGCTCGACGGCGACCCCAGCATCTTTACCTACAACGAGGCCATCTCGGCCGACCGCAACACCGGGTACGTTGCCGCCGACCTGACCATCGTGACCCCCGGTCAGGGCTACCTCGTCTATGTCTTCGAAGACGATTTCCTGCCAGAGCCGGGCATTCAAGGGAGCTTCCCCAAAACCCTCAACGCCGTCGGTCTTGACCTGAGCGCCGTCGCCTTTCCGGCGGACTTCGCGTTCCCCGTGACGTTCACCGACACACGGAGACCCACCGAGGATGGGTGGAACCTGATCGGCAACCCGTTCGCGGCAGGGCTCGACTGGGACGCACCAGGCTGGACCAAGACGAGCGTCTCGAACATCCTCTACGTGTACGATCCCCTGGCGGCGACCTACAGGACCTGGAACGGCTCGCTGGGCAGCTTCGGCACCGGCGTGCTCGCTGCGGGCCAGGCAGCGTGGGTCAAGGGGGACTTCACGGACATGGACCTCGCCGTGGCAACGTCGGCCCAGGTGCCTGAAGGCGGCACGCTCTACGCCCGCGAAGGAGATCCCGGAGCCGCCCCGCTCGCGCTCGGCTTCGAAGTCGCAGGCACCGTCGGCACGCTCGCCCGCACCGACGCCGCCTTCGTCCACTTCGACGAGGCCGCGCTCACCGGCGCCGATCCCCTCGACGCCTACGAACTGGCCCCCTTCGCCTCGACCTACCTCTCGCTCTTCGCCGAAGACGCCGCGGGCACGCTGCGCGACATCCTCGCGCTGCCCGCCGACGGCAATGCCCCGCTCGGCGCGAGCATCGAGGTGCCGCTGGGCGTGTGGGCCGTGGCCGAGGGGCAGTTCACGAGCGCCGACCTCACGCTCTCGTGGCCGACGCTAACGCTGCCGGACGGCTGGACGGCGATGCTCCTCGACACCGCCACAGGCACGAAGGTCGATCTGCTAGCCGCGAGCGACTACCGCTTCACCGCCACGCCGGGCGCGCAGGGTGCCGAGGCGCCGGACGTACTACGCGGTCGCACCGCGCGCGAGGCCCCGCCCGTGCCGACGCCGCTGGCGCTCGACGGCATCGCAGCGGAGGGCCGCCGTGCGGCGCAACGCTTCGTGGTGACGGTCAGCGCCTCGGGCGTCGATGCCGAGGACGGCAGCACGCCGCTCGCGTTCGCGCTCGACGCGGCCTACCCGAACCCGTTCACGGTGCAGACGACGGTGGCCTACACGCTGGCCGAGGCGGGCGACGTGCGACTCACGGTGTACGACGCGCTCGGTCGCGAG
>JBCDFF010000195.1:0-7899 GCA_039178415.1 Bacteroidota bacterium | reverse complement strand
GCTATCGCTGGGGCCTACGACACGAAGAAGGAACGGTGGAACGTGCGACCGACGAAGCGCCGATGGGTGCTGCGGCTGTGAGCTGCGAGACTGAAACGATGTATGCGATACCCACATAATGCTTAACTTGTTTCAGAAACATCACCACTCTACTTTTTAACAAAGTGTTAAGTTAAATTTGCCCTTCATAGAAACGATGTGGTGCGTTTCTTCAGCCTCTCAAACGAGCGCAAGGATGAGCAGCAGGGGCCCGCTCCTACCCGTCCCAACAGGGTTGCCGACGGAGGGGGCCTCGCGCTCGCACGGGGGGCTTCCCTCAGGACCCTCATGCTGGGCATATCCTGTCTGGAGCTCAGCACGGCATTACCAACCCTGGTTTCTGCCTCCAAGAAGAAACTAGACCCGGTTTTAAGGAGCGACCTAGCATGCCGGTACTCCGAAGGTCATCGTGACGCCGCCGAGTGGCCCATAGTCGTGCGTGCTGTCCGGGAAACGGAAGCGGAGCCTCCCCTTGCCTACTGACGTGAGCGCCGCGGGGCGCTCATCAAAGGAGCGTCGGTGGTTGCGACGATTGAGGCGCTTGCCTTCGCAGCCCACCTCACGCACACCACGTTGCATCGTGGCGCCTCCCCGTGCACGCTCCGGGCGAACCAATCACGCGCTGAGCGCGGCTTGGGCGGCGGCGAGGCGCGCTATGGGGATGCGGAACGGCGAGCATGAGACGTAGTCGAGGCCAACGGTGTGGCAGAACGCCACCGAGGCCGGGTCGCCGCCGTGCTCGCCGCAGAGGCCCACCTTGAGGCCGGCCTTCGTCGAACGGCCTGATGTGGTCGCCATCGAGACGAGTTGACCGACGCCCTCGCGGTCGAGCGTCTGGAACGGGTCGGCGGGCAGCACCTTGCGGTCGAGGTAGGCGGGGATGAACGTCCCGGCGTCGTCGCGGCTGTAGCCGTAGGTCATCTGCGTGAGGTCGTTGGTGCCGAACGAGAAGAAGTCGGCCTCGGCGGCGATGGCCCCCGCCGTGAGCGCCGCGCGCGGGATCTCGATCATCGTACCGACGAGGTAGGCGACCTCCACACCGCGCTCGGCGAACACCTCCGCCGCCACGCGCTCCACGACGGCGCGCTGGTCGGCCAGTTCAGCGACCGTCCCGACGAGCGGCACCATCACTTCGGGCTGCACGTCGACGCCCTCGGCCTGCACTTCCACGGCGGCCTCGAAGAGGGCGCAGGCCTGCATCGCCGTGATCGCCGGGTTCGTGATCCCGAGGCGGCAGCCGCGGTGGCCGAGCATCGGGTTGACCTCGGCGAGCCTCGCCACCGCTGCGCGCACCTGCTCGACGGGCACGCCGAGGCGATCGGCGGTCTCCTGCTGGCTCCCGGGCGTGTGGGGGACGAACTCGTGCAGCGGCGGGTCGAGGAGGCGGATGGTGACGGGGAAGCCGTCCATCGCGCGGAAGCGGCCGGCGAAGTCGGCGCGCTGGAATGGGAGCAGGCGGTCGAGCGCAGCGGCGCGGGCGGCGTCGGTGTCAGCGAGGATCATCTCGCGCATCGCCCCGATGCGGTCGTCGCCGAAGAACATGTGCTCGGTGCGGCACAGGCCGATCCCGGCGGCCCCGAACGCACGGGCCTGGGCGGCGTCGGCGGGCGTGTCGGCGTTGGCGCGGACGCCGAGCACGCGGGCATCGTCCACCCAGCCCATGAACGTCTCGAAGTCGCCCGTCAGTTCGGGCTCGACGAGCGCCTCCTGGCCGAGGATGACCTCGCCGGTGGAGCCGTTGATCGAAAGCCAGTCGCCCGTCTTCACGACGATGTCGCCGACAGTGAAGCGGCCCGCGGCTTCGTCGATCACGAGCGCGCCGCAGCCGGAGACGCAGGGCGTGCCCCAGCCGCGCGCGACGACCGCCGCGTGGCTCGTCATCCCGCCGCGCGCTGTCAGGATGCCCTCGGCGGCGTCCATCCCGCCCACGTCCTCAGGGCTCGTTTCGACGCGTACGAGCAGCACCCGCTCGCCCGCGTCGCGCTGCCGCTCGGCCTCGTCGGCGGTAAACACGACGCGCCCAACGGCGGCCCCCGGTGAGGCGGGCAGGCCCGTCGCGATCACGCGGTCGGCGTAGGCGGTGGCGTCGGCGAACTGCGGGTGCAGGAGTTGGTCGATGTGGTGCGGCTCCACGAGCGAGCGTACGGCCGTCGGTGGATCGGCAAGGCCCTCGCGCACGAAGTCGACGGCGATCTTGAGCGCGGCGGGGCCGGTGCGCTTGCCGTTACGCGTCTGGAGGAGGAAGAGCTGCCCGTCCTGGACCGTGAACTCGACGTCCTGCATGTCGGCGTTGTGCGCTTCGAGGCGGCGCGCGGCGTCCACGAGTTGGGCGTAGACGCCCGGAAACGCCTCCTCCATCTCGGCGATGGCGCGCGGCGTGCGGAGGCCACCGACGACGTCCTCGCCCTGAGCGTTCGCGAGGAACTCGCCGAAGAGCGTGGCCTCGCCCGTGGCCGGGTTGCGCGTGAACAGGACGCCTGTGCCGCTCTCCGGGCCGGTGTTGCCGAAGACCATCGCCTGGACGGTCACGGCGGTGCCGACGAGGTCCTGCATCCGGTTAATGCGGCGGAATTTGACGGCGCGCTCGTTATTCCACGACGCGAAGACGGCGTTGATGGCGAGGCGCAGCTGGACGCGCGGGTCGGTCGGGAACGGTGCGCCTGCGTGCGTCTCGTAGACAGCCTTGTAGCGCGCGACCAGGGTGCGGAGGTCGGCGGCGGTGAGGTCGAGGTCGGACGTGACGCTGCGCTCGGCCTTGAGCGCCGCGAGCGCCGCTTCGAAGTGATGGTGCGGGACACCCGTGACCACGTCGCCAAACATGTCGATGAAGCGGCGGTAGGCGTCGTAGGCGAAGCGCGGGTTGCCGGTGGCGCGCGCGAGCTGCTCCGTGACGATGTCGTTCAAGCCGAGGTTGAGCACCGTGTCCATCATGCCCGGCATCGACTGCGCGGCCCCGCTACGGACGGAGAGCAGGAGCGGAGCCTCCGTGTCGGGGGCCGCGGTCGCGGGCGCGCCATCGCCGCCGATGTCGTCACTCGCACTGTCGCCGAAGCGCGCACCGAGGATTGCCTCGATGTGGTGCAGGCCCGCGTCCACCTCCTCGGCGAGCCCGTCGGGCCACGCGCCGTCGTGGTCGATGGTGTACTGGCAGCAGACGGTGCTGATCGTGAAGCCGGGGGGCACCGGCAGGCCGATGCGGCTCATCTCGGCGAGGCTCGCGCCCTTGCCGCCGAGGAGCGGCTTGAGGCTGAGGTCGCCGTCGGCTTCGCCTGCGCCGAAGCGATAAACGAGGCGACCGGAAAGGTCGGGGCTGGGTGCGCTCGCGTCGGAAACAGCGGGGGCAGCGCCGTTCGACGAACGGCGGTCGGGTGCGGCAGACATGCGGCTGGGGGAGGGGTTGTGGGACGGGCAGGTCGGCGCAGGAAGCGCTTCCGAGAGAGGCCCCTTCGCAACGGGGCACGCCGTACCGTGATCCGATCTCCCAAACCTTCACCGTCCCTCCGAAACGTTCACCAGGCCCAGCAGGGCTCTACCGCCCTCGGTCGCTCCCGCTGCGCAGGGATTCGAGGATGTTGAGGTAGCTGCCGTAGCGCTCCAGCGTGACCGTGCCCTCGTCTACCGCCGCCGTGACGGCACAGCCCGGCTCGTGGTCGTGCGTGCAGTTGGGGAAGCGGCACGCCTGGATGAGGGGCTGCATCTCCACGAAGTAGCCTCCGAGTTCGGGCGGCGTCATGTCCCAGAGGCCGAACTCGCGGATGCCGGGCGTGTCGACGACGTAGCCTCCGGCGGCGAGCGGGTAGAGCGTGTAGAACGTCGTCGTGTGCTTGCCCTTTTGGGTTTTCTGGCTCACCTCGCCCGTCCGGAGGTCGAGCGCGGGGTCAACGGCGTTGAGGAGCGACGACTTGCCGACGCCGGACGGCCCGGTCACCACGCTCGTCTGGTCGGTGAGCGCGTCGCGAAACTCGTCGACGCCGAGGCCCAGCTCGGCGCTCGTGAGGAGGACGCGGTAGCCGAGGCTCTCGTAGAGCCCCATCCAGAAGCCGATCGCCTCCTCGGCCTTCTTGTGGCCCACCATCAGGTCGGCCTTGTTGATGACGATGCCCGCTTCCACGCCATACGCTTCGGCCATCACGAGCACGCGGTCCACGAAGCCGCTGTTGAACTTCGGCGCGAACACCGACTGCACGCACCACGCCGCGTCGACGTTGGCGACGAGGACGTGCTCGCGGCTGTGGCGGCGGCCGGCGGCGCGGCGCGAAAGCTTGGTCGTGCGCGGCCGGATGTCGGTGATGAGCGCCGTGCCGTCGTCCTCGAGCCGGACTTCGACGTGATCGCCGACGGCCACGGGGTTCGTCTCGTCGATCTCCTCGGCGATGAGCCGGAACTTGCCCCGCGCTCGCGCCTGGATGCGCTCGCCGTCGGGCAGCAGCACATCGTACCAGCTCCCCGTCGAGCGCGCGACGACGCCCTCGGCCGTGGACGGTGCCTCGGGGGCAGGAGCAGCTTCGGAGGTGGGGTCGGACATCGAGGGGAGTGAGGCGGTGTGGCGGTGCGGCCGTGTCGCGGTGGGCATACGAATACACCGCCACACCGCGTAACTGCTGCACCGCCGCACTCTCTGAAACACAGCGGGGCAGTCTTCTCGTACAGGCAGCGGCCCGGTTTCGATCCATCCCCTCCCACCTGAGCCCCTGCGACCATGCCTAGCGATAAGTCCGGCAACGCCGATTCGCCCTTCGCCGACGTCCGCGCTGCCTTCGAAAAGCTCGCCACCGCTGACAAGACCGCGTTCATCGTCGAGGCCACCGTCGGCACGATCTCGAGCGCCATCGAGGAGACGAGTCAGCGCGTCACCGACTGGTTCGACGCAATGGACCCGGAAAAGCAGGCGGGCGCTGACAAGGGCACCAAGAACACCGACGACACGAAGTAGCCGCCATGTCTGAGCCGAGCTGGGTGGAGCGCTTCGAGCGCGCCGGACCCGTGGGGCGTGCGAAGCTCCTCGGCGGGGGTGCCGTGCGCCTGCTCGCCCTCGGCATTGAGCGCGTCCTCGACCGCACCGCCGAGACCATCGCCCTCGCCGAGGAGAACGTCCGCAAGGAGCTCGACCCGAACATCTCAGACGCCACGATTCTGGACGAGCAGGACGAGTCGGAGAGACGAGGAAACGACGAGACGAAGGGGGGATGAGGGTGTGGACGAGCACTCATCTCTAACCCGACTGCACCCCTTCATTCTTGTCATGCTGAACTTGATTCAGCATCTCCGCGATGCCCTGTAGCATTGCAGTCGTTAGAGATCCTGAAACAAGTTCAGGATGACAAAACCGTTTACCGGTACGCTCGCGGCGAATCGAGCATCGAGCAAACCTCTACCGTCTCCTCACGCCTCGCTCTCCTGCTCCAGCAGGCCACGGACGACGCGAGCGGCACCGGGCGGGAGCGCGGTGAAGCGGACGGTGATGAGATCGCCTTCGCGGTCGATAACCTTGCCATAGACCGTCTGGAGACTCACGATCTCCGCGTCGTCGGGCGGCGGGAGGTAGAGTTGGAGGTTTTCGAGCAGCGTGAGCGTGTCCGGCTCGGCGGTGCGGAAGACGGCGGCGAGGCGTGAGAGCGCAACGAGCTCGGCGTCGGTGCGATCGCCGGTGAGCATCACGCCGTCGATGCGGGCATAGCCGAACGGCAGCGGGGCGGCGAGCGTGACGGGGGCGTCCTCGTCCGGGATGAGCGTGCAGGCGTAGGGCGGGCCGACGCCGGCGATGTCGCCTACGGGGATCGGCTGCGGGAAGCCCTTCACCGAGACGCGCATCTCGCGCGCGACCTCGACGTCGGCCTCGGCCGCCTCGACGGTCGCCAGCGAGGCGAGCACCTGCCCGCCGACGGTGTACGACTCGATGCGCGCTGCGAGGTTGACGTGGCTGCCGACGACGCCATACTTCGCCCGTCGCTCGGAGCCGATGTTGCCGACGATCACCTCGCCCGTGTGCAGCCCGATGCCCATGCGCAGCGGTGCGATGCCGAACCCGGCGAGCCGTTCGTTGACGCCCCCCATCGCGTTCTGCATGGCGATGGCGCAGGCGAGCGCTCGCCCAGCGTCGTCGTCGCGCTGCACGGGCGCACCGAAGAGCACGAAGATGCCGTCGCCGATGAACTCGTTGATGGTGCCGTTGTGCGCGGTGATGACGTCGGCCATCGCGCCGAGATACACGTTCAGGATCTCGACGACGCGCTCCGGCTCCAGCGCCTCGGCAAGCGCCGAGAAGCCCCGGATGTCGCTCATGAGGATCGTCACCTCGCGCCGCTCACCGCCCAGCCGCAACGCCTCCGGATCAGCGAGAAGCGTCTCGACGACCTCCGGTGAGAGGTAGCGCCCGAACGTCGAGCGCGCCAGCCGCCCACGCGCCTCGCGGTCCGCCTCCTCAATGGCCTTATCGACGGTGATTTCGAGGTCGCTCAGGTCGATGGGCTTCGGGAGGAAATCGTATGCGCCACGGTTCATCGCCGCGCGGATGTTGCCCATATCGCCATAGGCGGTCACGACGACGGGGCGCAGCGTGCGCTGCTCGGCCTTCTTGCGGAGGTGTTCGAGGAGCGTGAGCCCGTCCATGCGCGGCATGTTGAGGTCCACGAGCGCCACCTGGATCTCGGGCGTCTGCGCGATCACCTCCAGCGCCTCGACGCCGTCCTGCGCGAAGTGGAAGGCATAGTCGCCCTGCCGGATGCGGCGGCGGAACTTCTGGCGCACCAGCAGCGCAAGGTCCGGCTCGTCATCGACGACGAGGATGTGGGTGGGCGTGGGCACAGGGATGGGGTCGGAGGTGAGAGGCCAGACAAGGTACCGCGCACTCCCTGGTGAGGTTTGGACGGGCGTGCGAGACGTAGGGCGCGTGTTGCGTGGAAGACGTGGGGGCGCGTGTTGCGTGGAAGACGTGGGGGCGCGTGTTGCGTGGAAGACGTGGGGGCGCGTGTTGCGTGGAAGCAAAGCGGCTTCACAGGCGAGGCCAAACGAATTCGCCCCGCTCCCCCTCCTGCTCTTCACGCCTCACCCTTTACTCTTCACTCCCTCTGCCATCCTGACAGGCTCCTCACGCTTGGCACGCCGTTCGTTCTAGCTCGGGCAGCAAACTCAACCACACCCGACTATGAACGTCCAGAAGTTTACCGTCAAGGCGCAGGAGGCCGTGCAGGCCGCGCTGGAATTGGCGCAGAGCCGTCAGCACCAGGGCCTCGAACCGGCGCACCTCCTGAAGGCCTTTCTCAACGACGAGGGCGGGCTCGCCCGCACGCTGCTCGGCAAGCTCGGCGTGAACCTCGACTACCTCGACGCCAAGACCGATGCCGCGCTCGACGCGCTGCCGAAGGTGAGCGGCGCGTCCGTCTCGGGACAATACCTCGGCACGGACGCGAAGGCACTCTTCGACACGGCGCTCGCGGAAGCCGAGGCGCTGAGTGACGAGTACGTCGCCACGGAGCACCTGCTGCTCGCGCTCGCGCAGGACCGGGGCCCCGTCGGCCAGGCGATGCAGCAGCAGGGCGCGACGAAGGCGGCGCTGCTCACGGCGCTCCAGGAGACGCGTGGCAACCAGCGCGTGCAGGACCCCTACGCCGAGAGCAAGTACGACGCGCTCAACCGCTACGCGCGCGACCTCAACGACCTCGCCGCCAAGGGCAAGATCGACCCCGTGATCGGGCGCGACGAGGAGATCCGCCGCGTGCTCCAGATCCTCTCGCGGCGCACCAAGAACAACCCGGTGCTCGTCGGCGAGCCGGGCGTTGGCAAGACCGCCATCGCCGAGGGGCTGGCCATCCGCATCGTGCAGGGGGACGTGCCCGAGGGCCTCAAGACGAAGCGCATCAT
>JBCDFF010000194.1:0-7903 GCA_039178415.1 Bacteroidota bacterium | reverse complement strand
TAGTCGCGGGCGCGCCGCTCGTCGAGGGAGCGGGCGGGCTCGCCTTCGAAGTCGAGCACGTAGAGGTCGCCGTCGGCGATGAGCGTCTGGCCGAGGTGGTAGTCGCCGTGGATGCGGATCTTCTCGCGCGTCGTCTCCACCTCCATGAGACGGTCGAGGCGGGCGCTCAGGCGGGCCCAGTCGGCGTCCCAGGGGAGGTCGAACGGCAGCGTGTCGGCGATGCTCGCGGCCTGCTCGGCGAGCATGGTGCGCGTGACCTGCATCTCGGCCTTCACCCGGTCGATGAGGCCCTGGACGCCTTCGGGGATGCCCGCCTCCGGGCGGATCGAGTCCGAGGTACCCGTGGCGAGCGCCTGGTGCATCTCGGCGGTGCGGATGCCGAGCGTGCGGGCGAGCTGCATCATCTCCGGCGCGTCTGTCTCCAGCCACGGCGGAAGGTCGGCGGGCTCGCGGTTCCAGGCGTCGTGGTTCGACTCGGCGGGCAGCACGCGGCCCTCGATGCGGCCCAGGAAACGCTCGACGAGGTCCGTGGCAAACGTCCAGCCGTCGGAATCCACGGGCAGCGCCTGCTGGATCACGCCCATCGACACGTCCTGCCCGCGCTCGGTGAACGTGATCGTGCCGAGGAGCGCGGGGACGTACGGGAAGCTCGACCCGGTGAGGTGGTCGAGGAGCTCGACTTCGGGGCTGATGCCCTGTTCGAGGCGGCGGTAGAGCTTGACGAAGAACTGCCCATCGAGGATGGCGGCGGAGTTGGACTGCTCGCCCGCGAGCGGCCGAGCCACCTTCGGCGTGTGGCGGCGGACGACCTCGGCGGCATCGCCTGTGTAGGTGCCGCGTAGGGAACGGCCCTTGGCGCCGCTCGTCCACCAGCGGAAGAGGCCCAGCCAGAAGTCAGGGCCGACGGCGGCGTCGTACAGCAGGACGCGCTGCTCGGGCAGGTCGAGCCAGGTGAGCGCCGCGTGCGGGCGTTCGAGGAGCAGCGTCTGCACGCCCTCTTCGTTCCGCACGGTGAGCGGGAGGAGGTAGGTATCCTGCCGCTCCGGGCCGTCGGCGGGCTTGAGCGTCACGTCGAGGATCGAGAGGTAGACCGGCCACGGGTCGCGCACGATGCGCACGGCGTCGGCGATGCGCACGTCGAGGATCGCGCAGTCCTTCGCTCCGAACCAGCGCTGCCGGCGGATGAAGGCCGGTAGCATCCGCTCGAACGCGGCGCGGGCGTTCGGGTCGGCGAGCGTGGGGACGAGGAGGTTCTGCACGCCCTCGCGCACCTGCAGCGAGGGCAGCGGCGGGAGGTCGCTCTCAGCGGGCCGCTCCGACGGCGTCTCGCCCGACTTCGGCCGCGCCAGCTCGCGGGCCGCGAGCGCCTCGGCAGGTTCGAGCGTGAACCAGAAGAAGCCGTGCGGACCGAGCGGGAGGTGGTAGGGCGTGTCGCCGAGCGGCGGCATGGCCGTCCGGCTCCCCATCTCGACAGGGACGAGGCCCTGTAGATCGTCGTGGACCGGTAGGTGGCACGACTGCATCTGTCCCGACAGGTTCGCGACGACGAGAATCTTGTCGCCCTCGTACTCGCGGATGAACGCCAGCACGGCAGGGTTCTCCAGGTCGAGGATCTCCATCGAGCCGCGGCCGAAGACCTGGGCGTGCTGGTTACGGAAGCCGATCAGCCGCTGCATGAAGTGTAGCAGCGAGTGCGCGTCCGACTCGGCGTCCTCGACGTTGACGAACTCGTACGAGTAGCGTCCGCGGTCGATGGACGGCATGAAGAGGCGGTGCTGGGCCGCGCGGCTGAAGCCGCCGTTCTTGTCGGGGGCCCACTGCATCGGGGTGCGGACGCCGTTGCGGTCGCCGAGGAACGGGTCGTCGCCCATGCCGATCTCGTCGCCGTAGTAGAGGATCGGCGAGCCTTTGAGCGAGAGCAGCAGCGCGTTCATGAGCTCGATCTGCCGCCGCTCGCCCTCCAGTAGCGGGGCCAGCCGCCGCCGGATGCCCACGTTGATGCGGAAGCGCGGGTCGGAGGCGTAGGCGTTGTTCATGTAGTCGCGCTCCTCGTCGGTCACCATCTCGAGCGTGAGCTCGTCGTGGTTGCGGAGGAAGACGGCCCACTGTGTGTCCTCGGGGATGTCCTCGGTGAGCTTGAGCATCTCTACCAGGGGACGACGGTCGGCGCGGCGCAGGGCCATGTACATGCGCGGCATGATGGGGAAGTTGAACGCCATCTGCACGCCCTCGCCGTCGGCGAAGTAGGGCAGCGTGTCCTCGGGCCACTGGTTGGCCTCGGCAAGGAGCACCTTGCCCGGCCCGTAGCGCTCCTCAATCGCCTGCCGCAACTCGACGATGTAGTCGATAGTCTCGGGGAGGTTTTCGCAGTTGGTGCCCTCGCGCTCGAAGAGGTAGGGCACCGCGTCGAGCCGTAGCCCGTCGATGCCCATGTCGAGCCAGAAGAACATGACCTCCTTCATCGTCTCCCGGACCTCCGGGCTGTCGTAGTTGAGGTCGGGCTGGTGGCTGAAGAAGCGGTGCCAGTAGTAGCGCTGCGCCTTCTGGTCCCACGACCAGTTGCTCACCTCGGTGTCGGTGAAGATGATGCGGACGTCGTTGTACTTGTCGTCCGTGTCGCTCCACACGTACCAGTCGTGCTTGTCAGAGTCGGGGTCGCGGGCCTCCTGAAACCAGGGGTGCTGGTCGGAGGTGTGGTTCAGGACGAGCTCGGTGATGACGCGCATGCCGCGCGCGTGGGCCTCGTCGAGGAACGCCTTGAAGTCGTCGAGGTCGCCGTGGACGGGCAGCACCTTGTAGTAGTCGGCGGTGTCGTAGCCGTCGTCCTTGAGCGGGCTGTCGAGGAAGGGCAGCAGCCAGAGCGTGTTCACGCCGAGGCGCTCGAGGTAGGGCAGCTTCTGGCGCAGCCCGGCGAAGTCGCCGTAGCCGTCGTTGTTGGCGTCGAAGAAGGAGCGGACGTGGAGCTCGTAGATGACGGCGTCTTTGTACCAGAGGGGGTCCGTCAGGAAGTCAGACATGGGGGAGTGGTCCGTGGTCAGTGGTTTGTTGTCAGTTGTTCTTGGGACCGATGGAGCGGAGATAGGCACCGAGTCTAGGAGTCAACTCGTCGATCATGGGTTTCAACGCGTCGATGTCCGTGGGGCTGATCAGACCGCGATGGTGCGCGCGGCGGAGCCAGTAGCGGGTTTCGTAGAGCGAGGCCCGTGCAATGCGGACGAAGCGGCGATTGTCATTGTACGAACCACGCCCTGCACCTTCAGCGATGTTCGCGCCGATGCTGTCGGCAGCCCGCACCAGTTGGCTGCCGACCGTCCGCTTTGCAAAGCCGTCCCAGACGCTCACTACGGTCCACACGCGATCAGCAAGCCGTTCGGCCAACTGAAACACCTCGAGGTTCTCATAGTGGCTCCGGGCCATCAGGCTAGCACCTGCAACGGACCACGAACAACGGACTACTTAACCCACGACAAACACGTGCGCTGGCAGCACGTGCGGGTCGAGCGCGACGAAGTTGTGGGTGCCGCGCCATTCGTAGCGCTCGCCGCCGAGGAGGTCGGTGACGGCGTAGGGCTGGTGCTCGTCGATGCCGAGCTCCCAGAGCGGCAGGTTGACCCAGCCCGCCTGCACGTGGTGCGGGTCGAGGTTGACGACGCAGAGGATCGTGTCGGTGCCGCCGTGGCCGTCCGGAGCCTGCTTGCTGTAGGCGATCAGCTGCGGGTTGTCCGTCTCGTGGAAGCGCAGGTTGCGCATCCGCTGCAAGGCCGGGTGCGCGTGGCGGATCTCGTTCACGCGCTGCATGATCGGCTGGAGGCTCGTCGGGTCATGCCAGTTCCAGGCGCGCACCTCGTACTTCTCGTTGTCGCGGTACTCCTCACGCTTCTCGTGTTGGTGGTTGTAGACGTGTTCGTAGGGCGGGCCGTAGATGCCGTAGGCGCTCGAGAGCGTCGCTGCGAGCACGAAGCGCGCGATGTGCGTGGGGCGGCCGCCGTCGCGGAGCTCGTCCGTGAGGATGTCCGGCGTGTTGGGCCAGAAGTTGGGGCGGTAGTACTCGCCGACCTCGGTCTGGAAGAGCTCGCGGCAGTACTCCTGGAGGCTATGCTTGTCGCTGCGCCAGGAGAAGTAGGTGTACGAGTTGTTGTAGCCCAGCTTGGCGAGCGTGTACATCACCTTGGGGCGGCTGAAGGCCTCGGCGAGGTAGATCGTCTCCGGGAAACGGTCGCGGAGGTCGGCGAGGCACCACTCCCAGAACGCGAACGGTTTCGTGTGCGGGTTGTCCACGCGGAAGACGGTCACGCCGCGCTCGATCCAGAACTCGAAGACGCTCTTGAGCTCGTTCCAGAGCGCGGGCGCGTCGTCGGTCTCGAAGTCGAGCGGGTAGACGTCCTGGTACTTCTTCGGCGGGTTCTCGGCGTAGCGGATCGTGCCGTCGGCGCGGTGCTGGAACCACTCCGGGTGGTCCTCCACGTACGGGTGGTCCGGCGAGGTCTGGAACGCTACGTCGAGCGCGACCTTCAGGCCGACCTCATCGGCTTTCGCGACGAAGCGCTCGAACGCGGCCATGCCGCCCAACTCCGGGTGCACGGCTTTGTGGCCGCCCTTCGTGCCGTCGCCATTGTCACCACCGATGGCCCACGGGCTGCCCGGCTCGCCGTACGCCGCGACGGGGTTGTTGTCCTTGCCCTTGCGGAACTCGACGCCGATCGGGTGGATGGGCGGGAGGTAGACGATGTCGTAGCCCATCTCCTTGATGCGCGGCAGCCGCTCGGCCGCATCGTCGAGCGTGGCGTGGTGGTTCGGGTCGTTGCCTGCTGAGCGGGGGAAGAACTCATACCACGCGCCGAATCGCTCCAGCACCGGCCCGACGCGCACCTGCAGCCACTGCGACGCCACGAGGCCCTCGCGGGGGTCGTTCTCGTACGCCAGCCGCGCCGTCTCCGCGCTGAGCGCCGCGCCGAGGTCGCCGTCACCGAGCGCGTTGGCGAGCGCCGTGAGCGTCTTCTTGTCCGCGCCCTTCGCCTTCTTCGCGGCCTTCTTCAGAAGCTTGCTCCCGTCGAGGAGCTCCATCTCGACCTCCTGCCGCGGTGCGCCGCCCTCCACGCGGCGGCGGAATTGGTCCTGCCACGTCGCGAAGCGGTCCATCCACGCCACGACGCGGTAGCGCCACCGGCCGAGGCTGTCGCAGGTGAACGCCCCGTAGAAGTCGTCGTTGTGCTTGCCGTTCGGGAAGGTCTCTAGCACCATCGGCGTAGCCTTCGCCGTCCCTTTGCCGTGGGGGCCATTGACCGGACCATACTGCAGCTCGACGCCCAGCTTGTCGTGGCCGTCGGTGATGACGCCCGCGTGGACGTTGACCGTCTCGCCCTCGGCGCGCTGGATCGGCCAGCGCCCGCCGTCGATCTCGGGCGACACCGACACGATCACGGCGCGGCTCCAGCGTTTGGGGAGGGGGAGGAGGTCAGTGGCAGAGCCGTTGGTGGAACTTGAAGGCGACGCTGAGGTCGAAGGGGTGGTTGCAGGCATGGACGAATTGAACGTTTATTGAACGAGGGGCAACGCGAATGAAACTCGTGCTGTAGCGAAATAAGACGGCGGGTTGTCCAAAAAAGACGACCTCCAGCTATTCAGACGCGCGGGCGGACGCCGATATCAGCAAAGAACCGAGGGTTCAATGGCTTGGGCCTCGCTGGGGTTCGCCAAGAGCGAAACGAAAGCGCCGCCCAAGCACGCACGCCCACCCAAGCATAGCACAGCCCAGGCGACGCCGTCGTCGCGCTTCCATATCCTCCCCTGCCAACGTCGCGACGCTCCACACCACCCGCGGCGTTCCCACCAGCCCACCCATGTCGTTCTTCTCCCCCCCCGCGGTGCGGCCGCCCCAGGCGACCGGCACGGTGCTCAAAGTCAAGCGCGGCGAGCCCTACCCCATGGGCGCGACGTGGGACGGCCTCGGCGTCAACTTCGCGCTCTACAGCCAGCACGCCGAGCGCGTCGAGCTGTTGCTCTTCGACGACCCCAACGACGCGGAGCCGGCCGTCGTGAAGGACCTGCCGGAGAAGACGGGACCCATCTGGCATGGCTACATCCAGAATCTGCGCCCGGGGCAGCTCTACGGCTACCGCGTCCATGGCCCCTACGCGCCCGAGCGCGGCCACCGCTTCAACCCCAACAAGGTCCTCCTCGACCCCTACGCCAAGGCCATCGGTCGCCCGCTGCGCTGGGACGACAGCCTCTTCGGCTACACCGTCGGCCACCCTGACTCCGACCTGTCGTTCGACGCTCGCGACAGCGCCCTCTACGCCCCCCTCGGCGCCGTCATCGAGGAGCGCTTCGAGTGGGGCCGCGACCGCTCGCCGCACATCCCCTGGGAGGACACCATCATCTACGAGACGCACGTCAAGGGCATCTCGATGCGGCACCCGGACGTGCCCGAGGCGCTGCGCGGCACCTACCTCGGCCTCGCCTCCGACCCCGTCCTCGACCACCTGAAGCAGCTCGGCGTCACGTCGATCCAGCTGCTCCCCGTCCACGCGATCGTGCAGGACCGGCGGCTCGTCGACCTCAACCTGCGCAACTACTGGGGCTACAACACCCTCAACTTCTTCGCGCCCGACCCCGGCTACTCGACCAACGGCCCCATCACGGCCGTGCGCGACTTCAAGATGATGGTCCGCGCGCTCCACGACGCGGGCTTCGAGGTACTCCTCGACGTCGTCTACAACCACACCGGCGAGGGCAGCCGCCTCGGACCGACCCTCTCGTTCCGCGGCGTTGACAACCGTGCCTACTACAAGGAGAACCCGAACGACCGCCGCTACCTGATGGACTACACCGGCACGGGCAACACGCTCGACGCCGGCAACCCGTACGTCCTCCAGCTCATCATGGACAGCCTCCGCTACTGGGTGACGGAGATGCACGTGGACGGCTTCCGCTTCGACCTCGCCTCGGCGCTGGCGCGTGAGCTCTTCGACGTGAACATGCTCGGCGGTTTCTTCAAGGTGATCCAGCAGGACCCGGTGCTGAGCCAGGTCAAGCTCATCGCCGAGCCGTGGGACGTGGGACCCGGTGGCTACCAGGTCGGCGGCTTCCCGTGGCAGTGGGCCGAATGGAACGGGAAGTACCGCGACGCCACGCGCCAGTTTTGGAAGGGCGACAAGGGCCAGAACGGCGAGTTTGCCACGCGCTTTTCGGGGTCGTCCGACCTCTACGAGCGCTCCGGCCGCCGCCCGTTCGCCTCCGTCAACTTCATCACCGCGCACGACGGCTTCACGATGGAAGACCTCGTCTCGTACACGCGCAAGCACAACGAGGCGAACATGGAGGGCAACCGCGACGGCCACGAGCCCAACCACTCCGCCAACTTCGGCGTCGAGGGGCCGACCGACGACCCGGAGATCCTCGCCAAGCGCGAGACGATGAAGCGCAGCCTCATGGCGACGCTCCTCCTCTCGCAGGGCATCCCGATGATCCTCGGCGGGGACGAACTCTCGCGCACGCAGCAGGGCAACAACAACGCCTACTGCCAGGACAACGAGATCAACTGGTACGACTGGGACCTCGACCCGCGCCGCGAGGCGTTTCTCGCGTTCACCCAGGAGGCGATCGCCTTCCGCAAGGCGCACCCCAACTTCCGCCGCCGCCACTTCCTCACCGGCCGCGCCGACGATGACGGCATCCGCGATGCCTCCTGGTGGCATGCCGACGGCCGCGAGATGACCGGCGACGACTGGAACACGATCGGGCTCCCGGCCTTCGGGATGCTGCTGCGCGGCGACCGCATCCGCGGCATGGCCGACCAGGGCGGCAACATCGCGGACGCGACGTTCTTCATCGCCTTCAACTCCGGCGACGACGGCATGGACGTCGACTTCGTCCTCCCCGACGCGAGCGGCCTCGACTGCAT
>JBCDFF010000193.1:0-7903 GCA_039178415.1 Bacteroidota bacterium | reverse complement strand
CGGACGGTGAGGATGTGGCGGATGTACTCGTGTTCGAGGTCTTCGAGCGAGCCGCCGGAGCGGAAGCGGAAGTAGCCGTCGGCGTCGTCCGTGTCGAGGCCGTCGGCCTTGAGCAGGATGAGGTCCTTGGCCTCGATCTTCGTGCCCCGCGTGAAGATCATCGCGCGTTCGAGCACGTTGCGCAGTTCGCGGACGTTGCCGGGCCAGTCGTGGGCGAGCAGCTTCTCCTCGCCCTCGGTCGTGAAGCCGTCGACTTCCTTGTTAAACTCCTTCGCGAAGCCCTTGACGATCTCGCGCGCGATGATGAGCAGGTCGCGGCCCATCGTGCGCAGCGCCGGCAGCTTCAGCGAGACCACGTTGATCCGGAAGAAGAGGTCTTTCCGGAACTCCTTGTCGGCGATGCGCTCCTCGAGCGCGGCGTTCGTGGCGCAGATGATGCGCGTCGACACCTTGATGTCGTCTACCCCGCCGAGGCGGCGGAAGGTGCGGCTCTCCAGGAAGCTGAGGAGCTTCGCCTGCAGCGGGAGGCTCATCGAGTCGATCTCGTCGAGGAAGAGCGTGCCGCCGTCGGCGATCTCCAGGAGGCCGGGTTTGGCAGCGCGGGCGTCCGTAAACGCGCCCTTCTCGTAGCCGAACAGCTCCGATTCGAGGAGGTTGTCCGGCAGCGCGGCGCAGTTGATCTCCACGAAGCGACCGCCGCTCCACCGCGAGGTGTAGTGGATCGTCTTCGCGATGAGGTTTTTGCCGGTCCCCGTCTCGCCGCGCACCAGGACGATGGTGTTGGGAATGTCCTTGAGCGTGTCGATGGTGTCGCGCACGCGCTGGATCTCGTCGGACTTGCCGAGGATCTTGCTGGCCGAGTGCTTCTTGCGGCGCTGGGTGCGGATCTCCTTGAGCTCCTTCTTGTCGCCGTAGAGGTCGAGCGCCTTCCCGAGGAGGGCGCGCATCTCTTCGAGGTTGACCGGCTTCGAGAGGTAGTGGAACGCCCCGAGCCGCATCGCCTCGACAGCGGTCTGCACGGACGACTGCGCCGTGATGATGATGACCGGCAGCGCGAGGTTGCGGGTGCGCAGCTCGTCGAGCAGCTTGATGCCGGAGATGTCCGGCATGTGGAGGTCGGCGAGGATCAGGTCGGGGACCTTGCCGTCGTCGATCTCGTCGAGAACGGTGGTGGCGCTGGTAAAGGAGGTCGCGTCGTAGCCGTCGCGGTTCAAGACCGTGGCGAAGAGTTCGCCGATCTTGGGGTCATCGTCCACGATGAAGATGCGCTTCTTGCTCATCGGAAGCAGGAGGAGTGCGTTGGAGGGAAGGTGTGGACGGTGGCATGAGTGATAGAGGCTGCGTGCTCAGGGACGCAGTACCGACAGCGCGCCCGGCTCGATGGTGGTGGTGAGCCGGAGGGCGCGGGTGGTCAGAATCTCGCCGTCGGCATGGACCGGCAGCGGCGACTCGGAATCGAGGGTGACGGAGGCGACGCGGTCGAGCGCGACCTCCTCGGCGGTGGTGTGCTTGCCGCGCATGGCGCGGGGCAGCAGTTGCAGCGCGCGGCCCGCCGTGATGCCGCGCAGCAAACAGAGATCGAGATGGCCGTCGTCAGGCTGCGCCTCGGGCGTGAGGCGAAAGCCGCCTCCCACCGACCAGCCGTTGCCGATGGCGAGCAGGAAAATGGGACCGTCGAACCACGAGGGGTCAGCGGGGACGTCCTCGTCAGCGCCAGCGGGGACCGTGGCATGCGTGGCCGTCGTGATGTGCACGCGCGGGTTGGTCCACGAGCGTAGGCCTTTGAAGACGCCTGCAAGGTAAGCCGCCTGACCAGGAAACTGTTTGTACCCCTCGGCCAAGACGGCCACGCGTGCGTCGAAGCCGATACCGACGGCGTTTACGAACGAGCGCTCGTGCTCGGTCCCGTCGTCGTTGGTCCAGGCGATCCGGCCGAGATCTGTAGCCCGGGGCTGGAGGACCGGTAGCATCCGAGCCGCCTCGTCCAGTTTCGTGGGCAGGCCGAGTGAGCGAGCGAAGTCGTTCCCCGTTCCAATCGGGACCACGCCCAGCACCGCGCGGGTGCCTGCGAGCCCGGCGGCGACCTCTTGGATGGTGCCATCGCCCCCCACGGCGACGACGCGCTGTCCTGGTTGGGCCGCCTCGCGCGCAAGCGTGGTGGCGTGACCGGGGTGTGTCGTAAGCTTCACCTCATGAGCCACGCCGAGGCGTTCGGCGAGCTCGTGGAGCCGACCATGAAGCCGACCCGCCCGCCCGTGGGCGGCGGCTGGGTTGAGGATGAACGTGTACGGCATACGGGGTGAAGGCGCGTCGTCGGGCGATTCGGGAGGGCGGAAGAGAGCGAAGCGGGTCCCGGTGACGCAGGCCATTACATAATGTAAGCGCATATATCGGTGAAAACGAAATCCTGTTCCAACTTTTTTCTAGCCGATTGGTCAACGATGTGCACCATCCTGAACACCTATAGAGTCCAGCCCGACACCTAGACGTCCAGGCCTCATCCAGCTGGCCTCGTGCTAGTTTGGGCCTAGGCCACTTTCCCATGGGCACGTCCCGCTCGAGATGTGCTTCTCCACCCTCAAGCCCGCTTCCCCGACGCGTCCGTGCTTCAGACCGACCGATCCGACACTACCCCGCTCCGCGACCGGGAATGCCCAGAACGCATTCTCCGATTCGACCCTCGTCGCTTACGCCCTCCCCACCCTTGCTCGCAGGTTGGAGTTGCGTCGTATGTCGGGAAGCCGCACTCTGACCTGCTGCCCTACGTCCAGGAGGTGAACGCCGCGGAGATGGACGCCACGACGATGCTGACAGCAGAGACCTTGAGTGCCCTCGTGCCGTGACTCGCGTAGTCTGGGGTCTCACACTCGGCGTCGCCCTCCTCGCCGCGGCGTTGGCGGGCCTGCTCTTCGGCAGCGTCCGGCTGGCTCCTGGCGTTGTGCTAGACGCGCTCGTCGCTCGGGTGACTGGGTCGCCGCCCTCCGACCCAACCGCCTCAACCATCGTCTGGTCTCTCCGTCTGCCGCGCGTCCTGCTGGCCTTCGCCGTAGGCGGCGGGCTCGCCGTGGTAGGCGTCGGCATGCAGGCACTGGTCCGAAATCCGCTGGCAGAGCCCTACCTCCTCGGCGTGTCGAGCGGGGCAAGTGCGGGCGCGTCGCTGTTCTACCTCGGCTTCTTGCCTCCCGTCTTCAGCACTGCGCTGAGCCTCCCGCTCGCCGCCTTCGTGGGGGCGCTCGTCGCGATGGGACTCGTCGTGCTCGTGGCACGGGAAGGCGGCTACCTCCCGACGGCGCGGCTGCTGCTAGCCGGGGTCGCGCTCTCGGCGCTCTTCGCAGCCGTGACGGCCTTTGTGACCTTCGCGTCGCCCGATGCGAATCGGATGCGGGCAGTGCTGTTCTGGCTGCTCGGCTCGTTCTCCGGCGCGCAGTGGGACACGCTGTGGCTCCCGCTGGCAGCGGCTCTCGTCGGAACAGCGCTGCTGTGGGTGACGGCGCGTCCGCTCGATGCGCTGCTGACCGGCGAAGACGCAGCCCGCGCCCTCGGTGTGCCCGTCGAAGGGATCAAGTGGGGGTTGATCGTGTGGAGCGCCCTCGTGACGGGGGTGCTCGTCGCAGCGGCGGGCGTCGTCGGCTTTGTCGGGCTGATCGTACCGCACGCGGTGCGCTTCGTCGTCGGCGTGAGCCATCAGCACGTGATTCCCGTCGCGTTTCTGGCAGGCGGAACGTTCCTCATCGTTGCAGACCTCGCCGCCCGAACGCTCCTGGAGTTTCAGGAACTGCCGGTGGGCGTGCTCACCGCGCTCTGCGGCGTCCCGTTTTTCCTGTGGCTGCTGCGACGCACGACCTCTTGACGGCGGTCGCGGATCCGGGCCAAATCAGACGCGTGCAGCCATCTCGGCGTTCACCCACCCCGTTGCTGCCTCGTTCAACTGCGCTGGCTCCTGGAGTCGGCGCGCAACGCCGCTAAAGAACGCGCCAACATGCCGCCCGTCGACGAGGCGATGGTCGAAGGTCGCCGAGATGGGAGCGCAGGTGCGGAGGACGACCTCGCCCCCGTCTGCCACGGGCATCGACCGCGGCTCCATGAGCCACACGACGGTCGTGCCTTGGGCGGCCGGCACGAGTGGCCCGTCCACGGACCGCGTCCAGAACGGCGCGGCGCGGTGCTTGAAGCGGCCTACCTCGGAGAGCACCACCGTCCCGAACGATTCCGGCGCGAGGTCGAACGCATCGAGTGGAAGGCCCGCGCCCATCGCCAGGCCGCGCAGCGCCTTGAAAGTGGGACGCCGGAGCAGCCAGGGCACTTTGGCGAGGGCGTACGTCTTCGTGAGGGCGCGCTTGCCTTCGGGCGTGCGGAGGTGTTGCATGGCGGCCCTGGCCGACGCGGCTAGGTCTGAGGCTGCCTGCAGGTGCGCGTCCGGGAGCCGGACCTCGGTCAGTGCGTCGCGGCCCGGTGCCTTCGCCGTCAGCAGGACGGTGAGCGATCGCTTCGCCCGCACGCGCCCGCGGTGCAGGTAGGTGTTCATGGCGGGCACGTCGTCGGCAATCGTGCGAGCGATCGCCGCAGCTACGAGGTGCACGAGTCCCAGGCGAACCCCGGGCGCGCGCTCCTGGTGGAGGTAACGGGTTGCCTCGGTCACGTCTACGTCGACCGTCACGGAAAGGCGGGCATCCGTGGGCGCCGCGAAGACCGCCGCCGCCACACGCCGCCAGGGCGAGTCGTGGCGATAGGGATCGGTCGGGTCCTGCGAGGTAGGCATGGGGCGAAGCTACAACGGGAGCCCAGGCGTACAGAAAAGCCTACCCGTGCTCACGAGTAGGCTTGGGCGAGCCGCGGCTCGCAGCGGAGGGGGAGGGATTCGAACCCCCGGTACGCAAAGCGCACAACGGTTTTCGAGACCGCCCCGTTCGACCACTCCGGCACCCCTCCGGGGAAAACATACGCACGACGGCGTCATGCGTGGTGTGGCGACAGCATGGAAAACTACAGCATCCCCGCGGGGCCTGCCCCAAGAGGCCAGCGAAGATTGCCCGAAAGGGCACCTAAGCCTCGGGCACGTCAGGGACCTCCGTCGCGGCCTGCAGCGCATCGAGCGTCCAGGCCTCGGCCACGCGGTGCGGCCCGATGGCCTCGCGGCGGAGCGCAACGAGGTGGGCACCGACCCCGAGCACCTGTCCGAGGTCGTGCGCCAAGCTGCGGATGTAGGTGCCCTTCGAGCAGGCCACCTCGAAGTCGAGGTCGAACGTGTCGGCGCTGACTTGGCGGGGCACCCCGAGATCGAACGCGGTGACGGTCACCCGCCTCGCCTTCACCTCGACCGACTCCCCGCGTCGTGCCTTTTTGTAGAGGCGTTCGCCGCCCTGCTTGATCGCCGAATAGACAGGAGGCACCTGCTCGATCTCGCCGAGGAACTGCCGCCGTGCGGCCTCCAGTTCCCCCTCGTCCGGCGGCCTGGCCAGCGGCGTGCGCGCCTCAACGGCCGTCTCGGCATCGTACGACGCGGTGGTTTCGCCAAGCCGCAGCGTGCCTGAATACTCCTTCGGGAGCCCCATGAATCGGTCCTGCTCGCGTGTGGCAGGACGTCCCACGAGGCAGATCAGCAAGCCTGTCGCCATCGGGTCGAGGGTGCCCGCGTGCCCGATCTTTTTCACCCCGAGAAAGCGACGGAGCCTGCGAATCACCCCGAAGGAGGTCAGGCCGGGTGGCTTGTCGACGGGCAGCGCATAGCCGGGCTCCGATGGGAGCGGCCGTCCTGCTGTGACGATCGGGAGGTCGGACATGACGCGTGAGGGTTGCACGAAGCTACGCCGCGCCCGGCCCCTCGCGCCTCCGGCCTTTTGCCGGGGCGGCCTGCCCTACGCCGTGGCCTGGATGGGGGCCACCATCGCGCGTTCCTGGGCCTCGTCCCTCCCGATGCGTACGGGAAGCAGCCGCTCTGCCTCCTCGATCTTGCTCCCGTGCACCGCCAGGACGTCATGGCTCCATCCGTTGGCCCCGCCCGACCGCATGACCACGTTTGCGAGCGGACGCCGGGGGATGTTGTAGAACACGTAGCCGTGGCGTTTGAGTAGCTGGACGGCTTCATCGTTGTCGCCATGGTAGCCCGCCCGGTTGAGCTCCAGGAGGATAAAGTGCGGCCCGACCTCGTCGAGGAATGAGGCGGCACCGCGCAACACCGTCGGCTCGTAGCCTTCGACGTCCATCTTGACGAGCCGGACGTCCGTAAGCCCGAGGCGGTCGAAGTAGCGCGACGCTTGCACGACGGGCACGCGTACGCGCTCGCCCTGAGCTCCGGCCTCCACCACGAGGGAGGCGGCCCCGAAGTTGTGGGTGGGAATGAAGAGGTCGAGGTGGGCCTCCTCTTCGCCGAGCGCAAGGTTGTGGATGTGCAGGTTCTTCAGCTTGTTGGCGCGCATCGAGGCCCCCATGAGTGCCACGAGACGAGGCTGGGGCTCAAAGGCGTGGACGTGTCCGCGCGGTCCGACGAGGCCCGCCGCGTAGTGCGAGACCAGACCCACGTTGGCGCCGATATCGACGACGGTGTCGCCTGGGCGCAGCAGGCGGCGCAGCACCCACGTGATCTTGGGGTCGAGGTCGCCGAAGTAGTACACGGCACGGCCCACGAACTCGGTGAGTGGCACGCGCAGCAGCATGCCGTTGCGCAGCCGGGCGTCTTGGATATCGTCTCCCTCGACCGCCCAGCGGCACAGTCGCGAGCGTGACAGGTGGCCGCAGCCCGTGTGGAGTGGATACAGGTGACCGAGCGCAGCTAAGCTGTGGCGAAGGAGGGGGCGAATCATGAGGTATGGGGTGAGGGTGAGTGCGGTGGTGCTCCCTCTGGCTACAAATGCGACGCCAAGTCCCCACATTGGGACCCACGGCGGCGCGTTTGAGCAGGCGTTGCGTTTCGCCCGCCCTCCCCGTCACCCTTCGGTTCCGCGCCTTCCGTCTATGCGTATCGCGGTCCACCAGACCACCTGGGTCTTCACAGTACGTTCGTTGCAGGACATCGGAAGCGAAGCCCCCTCTCCCCTCGACTCGTCCTGCCTTATCCCTCGAGTGCGCGACCCACACGCAGCAACGTGGATTCGTTGAACCAGGGAGCGAGGAGTTGAATGCCCACGGGCAAGCCCGCCGCATCGTGCGTGGTGGGCAGCCGTTTAGAGGCGGGCACGACGAGCCCCGGGATGCCCGCTAGGTTAGCCGAGACGGTGTACACGTCGGAGAGGTACATCGCGAGCGGGTCGTTGAGGTTGGCACCGGCTCGGAACGGTGCGGTTGGGGTCGCCGGGGTGAGCAGGACATCGCAGTGGGCGAAGGCGGCCTCAAAGTCTCGGCGGATGAGCGTGCGCACGCGCTGGGCTTTTTCGTAGTACGCGTCGTAGTAGCCTGCGGAGAGGACGTACGTGCCCAGGAGGATGCGGCGTTGGACTTCCACGCCGAAGCCCTCGGAGCGCGACGCCGTGTAGAGGTCGTCGAGTGAGGCCCCCGCGGGGACCGAGGCGCGGTGGCCGTAGCGGATCCCGTCATAGCGAGCGAGGTTGCTCGACGCTTCCGCCGTCGTCAGGACGTAGTAGGTGGCGATGCCCACCTCAGTCCTCGGGAGGGACACCGTCACCAAGGTTGCCCCCTGCGCTTCGAGGCGCCCTAGTTCGGCGTTCACGATGGACCGAATCGCAGGGTCGAGACCGTCGGCGTAGTACTCGGTCGGTACGCCAATGCGAAGCCCTGCAATTGGTGCGTTGGACGCGGCAGCGTAGTCGGGCACCGGCAGGCGCGCGCTGGTCATGTCGTTGGCGTCAGCCCCCGCCATCGCTCGAAGCAGGAGCGCGGCGTCGTCCACCGTGGCGGCGAGCGGTCCCACGCAGTCGAAGGAGGACGCGAAGGCGACGAGGCCGAAGCG
>JBCDFF010000192.1:0-7938 GCA_039178415.1 Bacteroidota bacterium | reverse complement strand
GTCTGCGTGGGGGCCTCGATCAGGACGTATGCCCCCGACGAGGTCCGCACGAAGTCGAGCCCTGTCCCGTCGAGGACGCAGCGGAGCAACGCCTCGGCTGTCGCGTCGCGCTCGGCGCAGTAGACCCGTTGGTCCGACGCCAACTCAGAAGGGTAGACGAGTTCGATGCCGGTGAGGCGGACGACCTCAGCAAGCGCAGTCGTCACGTCGACACCGCGTACGGTGAGCGTGTAGCCGCCCGCGTCTTGCGCCAGGGCAGGTGGAGCGAACAGCAGCGCTGCGAGCGCGATGGCGAGGCTAGCCCTCATCGCGCGGCCGGCGTCAGGTGAAAGCCACCCTGGCGCGCCTCGACGCGGAGGCTGGCGGCGAGCGCGAGGTCATTCATGAGGGCGTCTGCGGTGCGCGGGCCGAAGTAGAGCGTCAGCGGACGGTCGAGCGCGATACCTGGAGCCGTCGTGACCGTGACGCCGTAGCGACGTTCCACTGTGCGGAGTACGTCTGCGAGTGGCTGCGCCTCAGCGACGAACCCGCCGTCGCGCCACGCGAGCGCCCGGTTGAGTTCGACGCGCTCCGGCGGCGACAGTCGGAGGACACCCGCAGCGGCGCGGACGGCGGTCGCCTCGCCCGGTGCGAGCACTACAGCCGCTTCGATCTCGCCCGCGCTCACGGCCACGGAGCCCTCCTCCAAGACGACGTGCGTCTCGGCATCGCGGTCGGCGGCGTGCGCGCGAACGTTGAAGCGGGTGCCCAGGACCGTCACGTCGGCGTTGAACGTCGACACGACGAACGGTCGGGTGCCGGTCACGATCTCGAAGAAAGCCTCGCCGTCGAGGGTCACCGCGCGGGTGTCGGCGCGGCGGAAGCCGAAGGCGCGGAAGCCGGCCGCGTGGGTCAGCGTGGTCCCGCCGCTGAGCGTGACGGCCGAGCCGTCAGGCAGCGTCGCGGCGACCTGCGTGCCGGGCGCGGCCTGGATCGTCAGGGGGCGCTGCGCCCACCAGGAGCCCGCAGCCAGCACAGTGAGGAGCATCGCCGCCATGCCAGCGGCCCAGCGAACACGCGTGCCCGCGCGCGGCCCCCGCTGCGCCGCGCGGTCGAGGCGGACGCGCGGGGTGGTCGGCGTGGTTTGCGGCTCATCCAGGCGTCGCTCAAGGTCGGCGAGCGCAACCTCCGTCGAGGGGATGCCATGGAGGTCGGGTGCGGCGTCCCCGAGCGCGTCCCACAGGCGAGCCGCCTGCGCGGCTGCGTCGTCGTTGTAGGCTGGGCGAAGGTCGGGAGGGAGGTCAGGCTTCATGGCAGTCACGGTACGGGCTCGCGTACAGGAAAGTCGTCGAGGTTCACGCGCGGTCGGACGCTTCAAAGGCGTCGATGCGGGCTTGGATGGTGGCGAGTCCGCGCACGATGTGGTTGTTGACGGTGCGGGGTGCACAGCCCATCACGGCGGCGGCCTGGTCGTGGCTCAGGTGCTCAAACCGGGTCAAGGTGATGGCTTCCCGCTGGCGGTCAGGGAGGTCGGCAAGCCACGCCTGCAGCCGGGTCGCCAACCGGTCGGCATCGACACGATGGACGGGTTCGACCGTAGGGTCAGCAGTGCGGCGCATGGTGTCGTGTTTGGCGCGGCGGCGGCGGCGGTTGCGCTGGTGGTTGAGGGCGCGGTTCCGCGCCATGCGGAACAGCAGCCCGCGAACGGGTTGGCGTGGGTCTAGCTCGGCACGCATGTCCCACAAGGCGACAAACACGTCTTGCACGACGTCATGCGCCGCTGCAGCGTCGCCGGTGAACGTGGCAACGTAGCGAACAAGTCCGATGCGGAGCGTTCGAAACAAGGCAGCAAACGCAGCACGGTCGGAGTTGCGCACGCGGGCGCAGAGCGCGGCGAGGGCGGGGTCTTTAGTCGGAAGCGGCGCGGTCACAGGGAGGCGAGGCAAAGCGGTCGGTACCCAAAAAGCACCGCTGCCGGGGAGGATGACCAGTGGGTCGTAGGAAAAAATCGGAGACGCCCGCCAACGCAAGCGTCCCCGTGTAAGTACCGAGCAGGCAGGAGGTGGACGCTACGGAAGGTCACCGTAGCCATACCCACTGCCCTCACCGCCACCGTCGCCGTTGTTGCCAGCGGGACCATTGTCGCCCGTGGCAGCCGGCGCGGTCTCCGTCGCGCCATTGACGACAAGGAAGGTGCCGGGCGCGGGCTGGCTGACGCCTTTCGTGTCGCCCCGCGCCTCGTCGGCGAAGAACGTGTAGAGCGGCCACCCCTTGAAGGTCAACTGCTGCCGCCCGAACACGTCGATCACGCCGAAGTCAGCCGCGTCGTAGGTGCTTGGCACGGAGCCGTTCTCAAAGTAGACGGGCCAGATGCCGTCGTTGCTGAAGTCCGGCGCGGTGAAGGTGTTCGTGTTGAGTTCGTCGCCGCTGAAGCGGTAGAGCGTGTTGCCTGCCGGATCGGTGAGGTAGCGGCTGATCGCGTCGCCAGGCGTGCCGTCGTCGAGGTAGTTGACGCCGTCGGCCCCGACGAGTTGCTGGCGAGCGACGAGCACGCCGTAGTCGGGCTTCGCGGCGAACCACACGCCACCGATGCCGTCGCCCAGGACGCTCCGGGGCGACTCCACGCGGCCGTCGCCGTTGGGCGCGTAGTTGTAGAGCGGCCAGCCTTTGTAGGTGGTCTGGGAGAGGCCGTCGGGCCGGGTGATCTGCTGGAAGTCGCCCTGGTTGAGGCGGGGGTCAACGATCAACTCCTCGACGTGGAAGACGGGCCAGGTGTTGAGGCACGGGCCGAGGCAGGCCGGGGTGCCGTCGGGCTCGTTGGCGAAAACATACAGCGTGCGACCGCGGTTGCCGATGAGCACGTCGCCGAGGTCGGCGTCGGCGCGGACGAGGACGCCGCGTTCGACGACCTCGTTGGTGAAGTCGCAACCGGTGAGGCTGGTGAGGAAGAGGAGGGCGGCGAGGCAGGTCGCGGCCCGTAGGCGGGAGAACGGCATGGGAACAGGGGATTGGGGATGGAAGCACCGGGCGTCTGCGCGCCCGTCGATCCATCAGACCCAATGCAGCCGGGGATGACCAGTGCCCCTGCATCTTTGTCTGATCCTGCGCGGTGGTAGGCGGACGCATCCATCGGGAAGGGGCGCCGTAGCGCGACGATGCCAGCGCTAAAAAACTAGCAGTCGCCCCGATGGCGACGGCAACGGTTGGTCCGCGCCGGTGTCGCCGTGCAGTCTCCCACCTCGACCTGCCTCTCGCACATGCTCCGTAGCTACTTCACCGTTGCGTGGCGCGCGCTGCGCCGCCAGCCTGGCTATGCCTTCATCAACATTTTTGGCCTCGCCATCGGCATCGCCTGCTTCGTGCTGATCGTCCGCTATGTGCAGGACGAACTCGCCTACGACCGCCACCACGCCAACGCGGATCGCATCTACCGCGTCGTCGAGATCATCGAGGGGGCGGAGGAGTCGGCGAGCCAGCCGCTGCCCGTTGGGGAGACGATCCGCACCGACCACGACGCGCAGGTAGAGGCGTCGGTGCGGCTGTTCAATCTCCAGCAGCCGACGGTCACGATCGAATACCGACCGCCCACTGACGGCCTCGCCGGAGCCGATAGCGTCGCGGCCGTCCAGGCCGGGCTGATTCGCCACAACGAGCCACGCTTCTTCTTCGCCGACTCGTCGCTCTTCGACGTGTTCGACGTGGACCTGCTCGCAGGCGATCCCGCCCGGGCGCTCACGGAGCCGAACACGCTCCTGCTCACGCCAGCCATCGCGAGGAAGTACTTCGGCGACGCAGACCCCATCGGACAATCGCTTTTCTTCGAAGGGCAAGGGCAGTTTGAGGTTACGGGGCTCATTGCGCCGCAGCCAGAGCAGTCCCACATCCAGTACGACCTCCTCGGCTCGTTCGTCACCCTCAACCAGTGGATGCCGGGCAACCTGACCGACAACTACTACTGGAACCCGGCGTGGACCTACGTGCTGCTCCGCGAAGGTGTCGCGCCGGAGGCGCTGGAGGCGCAGCTGCCCGCCTACGTCGAGCGCTACTTCCCGAGCTTCATCGTGGACGCCGTGACGCTCTACCTCCAGCCGCTCACCGACATCCACCTCCGCTCGGCGCTCGACTTCGAGATGGCCCCCAACAGCGACATCGCCTACGACGACATCTTCTCGGCGATCGCTGTTTTCGTGCTGCTGATCGCGTGCATCAACTTCATGAACCTCGCCACGGCGCGGAGCGCGCAGCGCGCCAAGGAAGTCGGGATGCGGAAGGTGCTCGGCGCTGAGCGAGGGCAGCTCGTCCGCCAGTTCCTCGGCGAGTCGATCCTGACGACGCTCGCGGCGCTCGTGCTCGCCGTGCCGCTCATCCTCTTCATGCTGCCGTTTCTCAACGACCTCGCGGGCAAGTCGCTGAGCGTAAATCCGCTGGAGCATCCGACGGTGCCGCTGAGCCTGCTCCTGGTGGTGCTGCTCGTCGGCATCCTGTCGGGGCTGTATCCGGCGCTGTTCCTCTCCGGCTTTCGTCCAGCGAAGGTGCTCAAGGGCGACCTCCGCATTGGCAACCTGCGCGCGTCGGCAGTCCTGCGCAAGGGCCTCGTGGTCGCGCAGTTTGCGCTCTCGATTGCGCTCCTCGTCGGGACGTTCGTGGCGTTCCAGCAACTCGGCTACCTCCAGACGAAGAACCTCGGCTTCGAGGAGGAGCAGGTGGTCCTCGTGTCCACGCAGCGCTCGGCGATCATCCCGCAGTACGAGGCCTTTCGGAGCGCGCTCCAGCAGCACCCGGGCGTGCTCGCCGTCACGGCAACGGAAGACGTGCCGGGCAGCAAGTACCAGACGAATTCCTACGGCCTCGAAGGGCAGGAGGACCGCGTGCAGTTCCCGCGCCTGCTCGTGCATGACGAGGTCGCGGAGACGCTCGCCCTGGAATTGGTCGCTGGGCGCGGCTACTCGCGCGACTTCGGCACCGACACCTCGGCGGTGATGATCAACGAGGCGATGGTGCGGCACCTCGGCTGGGGCAGCCCGCAGGACGCGCTCGGGCGCACGTTCGACGACCGCACCGTGATCGGCGTGACGGCCGACTTCCACTACACCTCGCTGCGCACGCCCGTCGGGCCGTTCGTGCTCGACCGGTTCCACCCGAACAACTTCGGCTTCTTCGGGCGCTACCTCGCCGTGCGCCTCGCTCCGGGCAACCCGACCGCCGCGCTCGACCACATCGCGGCGCAGTGGGAAGCGTTCGTGCCGGAGAAGCCGTTTGCGTACACCTTCCTCGACCAGAAACTCGCGCAGCTCTACCGCGCTGAGCGGGCGCTCGGGCGCGTGGCCGCGGGCTTCGCGCTCTTCGGCATCCTCGTGGCGTGCCTCGGCCTGCTCGGCATGGCGAGCTTCACGGCGGAGCAGCGGACGAAGGAGATCGGCGTGCGCAAAGTGCTCGGCGCGTCCGTGAGCAACCTGATCCTGCTGCTCTCGCGCGAATCGGTGCAACTCGTGCTCGTGGCGATGCTCGTGGCGTGGCCGCTCGCCTACCTCGGCCTCACGCGCTGGCTCGACTCGTTCGCCTACCAGACGAGCCTCAGCCCGCTCCCGTTCATCGCAGCCGGTCTGATCGTGCTCGGCGTGGCGTTCGGGACGGTGAGCCTCCAAGCCCGCCGGGCCGCGACGACCGATCCCGTCGCAGCGATCCGACGCGGGGACTGAGGCGGAGCGCGGCGGTATACTTCAGGCGTCGCGCTCCTTCACCCGTTCCCCCGACTGATGCGTCGCCTGCTTTTCGCCCTCGCTGCTCTCGTTGCGCTTCCGATCTCTGCCCAACCCGCCACCGCCCAACCCGCCATCGAGCGGGTCGAGCCCGCATTTTGGTGGGCGGGGATGGTGCACTCCGAGCTTCAGGTGCTCGTCTACGGCGACGACCTCGCGCGCGCGCGCGTCTCGCTCGACGCCTACCCCGGCGTGACGCTCCGCGAGACTGTGGCCGTCGAGAGCCCGAACTACGTGTTCCTCTCGCTCGACCTCGCGCCAGACGTGCAGCCGGGCACCCTCACGTTCCGCTTCGACCACCCGGACGGCACCCTCACGCACGCCTACGAACTGCGCCCGCGCACGCGGCAGCCAGGCACCTACGCGCAGGGCTTCAACAGCGAGGACGTGATCTACCTCATGATGCCCGACCGCTTCGCCAACGGCGACGTCGCCAACGACTCAATCCCGGGCTACCTCGAAGGCGTTGATCGCACCGACGTGAACGCGCGGCAAGGCGGCGACATGCGGGGCGTAATCGACCGCCTGGACTACCTCGACGACCTCGGCCTCACCGCGATCTGGTTCACGCCCGTCTTCGAAAACGACATGACGCCGGAGTACGGGGCCTACCACGGTTACGCGGCGACCGACATGTACGCCATCGACCCGCGCTTCGGGACCAACGACGAGTTCATCGAGCTGGTCGACGCGTGCCACGCGCGCGGCATGAAGGTCATCATGGACATGATCCACAACCACGTCGGCGACCGCCACTGGTGGATGGCCGACCCCCCAACCTCCGACTGGGTCCACAGCTGGGATAAGTACGGCCAGACCAACTACGTGGGCTCGGCTGCGCTCGACCCCTACGCGTCTGACTATGACCGCGACCAACTGCTCAACGGCTGGTTCGTCCGCGAGATGCCCGACCTCAACCAGCAGAACGGGCTGCTGGCGCAGTACCTCCTCCAGAAGACCATCTGGTGGATCGAACACTCGGGCATTGACGGCATCCGGATGGACACGTACCTCTACCCGGACAAAGACTACATGGCGCGCTGGGTGGACTACGTCATGGCCGAGTATCCGACGTTCAACATCGTCGGCGAGGCGTGGCTGCAACGGACGGCGCACCAGGCGTACTGGCAGACCGGCTTCGAAGGGCACATCGATGGCTACGACGCGCGCTTGCGGAGCGTCACGGACTTCCAGGTGCACTATGCGATGGTCCGCGCCTTCCAGCCTACCGGCAACCTCTACGAACTCTACGTCCAGCTGTCGCAAGACTACCTCTACGACCACCCGAACGATCTCGTCACCTTCCTCGACAACCACGACGTACCGCGCTACCGCACGCAGGTCGGCGGCGACGCCGAGGCCGTGCGCATGGCGCTCGCGGTGCTCTTGACGACGCGCGGCATCCCGCAGGTCTACTACGGCACCGAGCTCGCCTTCGAGAACGACGGCGACGAGGCGCTCGGCCATGGCGTGCGGCGCCAGACGATGCCCGGCGGCTGGCCTGACGACGACCGTAGCGTTTTCGAGTCGGCGGGCCGCACGCCCGAGGAGGCGCTGACGCACGAGCACTTCCGCGCGCTCGCGCAGTGGCGCAAGACCGCCGACGTGGTGCACCACGGCCGCCTCACGCAGTTCGTCCCTCGCGACGACACGTATGTCTATTTCCGTTGGGAAGACGCTCCAACGACTGGTGAGGGTAACGGCGACGCCGTGATGGTGATTGTCAACCGCAACGACGAACCCTACGACCTCGGCCTCGCCCGCTTCGCCGAGCGCCTCACCAACGTCAGGTCCGGCCGCGATGTCGTGACAGGTGAGACGTACGCGCTAGACGGCGACACCGTCACGCTCCCTGCGCGCACGACGCTGGTGCTAGAGTTGGGGCGCTAGCCGGGGAACTACGGTTCGTTTCCGAGCCCGTAGCGCTCAACCAGCTTGGCGCGTGCACCGTCTAGATAGATATGGTACTCGGCGCTGAAGGGCTCGACCATCTGCTTTTCGAGCAGCGCGAGTAGTGACCACAGGGCCCCATGCTCGGCGCTGTGGTCGAGTTGCAGCTCGTCGGTCGCCTCGAAGCGGGCGAGCAGGTCGAACAGCACCAGAGCTTCCTCCACGCTGAGGGTCAGCGTCACGGGGGCGTCGGTCAGGAATGGGCGGCCCATTCTCTCGGGGTAGCTTCAGGCAAATTCGGGTGCAAGCG
>JBCDFF010000191.1:0-7939 GCA_039178415.1 Bacteroidota bacterium | reverse complement strand
GAGCGATGCCGTCTCGCCGAGTCGACTCCGGCCTACGAACGCCGCCCACTGCGCGCGCTTCCCTCCATCCTCGACAAACTGCTCCGTGAGACCGACAGGAATTCCTGCGGGCAGAGGCGTACCCCTCCGGTCGAACGTCGTCCGAACGGCCTCCACGAGAAGGTGGCCTTCGAACGCCGGGTGGCGAGCTAGGTGCGCGAGGTCGTAGAAGTCTTTCATCCGACTGTTGAGCATGCCCAGTAGCACCATCGCCTGTAGCTTCTCGGCCACCACGGTCTCCTTCGGGTAGACCCGCACTACAGGAGGCGGCGTATCGAGAAGTGTTGGGAAGGTGGCGTCCACAGGCGCTGGGGTGACCGCGTCGCCGAACCCCACATCGATCTAGAGGCGGATACGCGCGGTGCCGAGCCGCACCTCAGCATTTACGCGGACGCCCTCGTAGATCTGGTCTTCGCGGAGGTCAAGTAGCGAATCTTGTGGGTTCGTGAAAGAGAGCGTGGAATGGGGTCATGTCCAGGTACTTGCGCTCGCACCAGTCTTCGGAGACACGTAGCAGCACCGCCGTGGCCAGCGTCTCTGCGCTCTCCTGGCTCGGGAACACCCCCACCACGCGTGTCCGCCGCTTTACCTCGCGGAAGACTCGCTCCAGGCCGTTCGTCGTACGGATCAGCCGGTGGTGGCTCGACGGGAACGCGGTGTACGTCAGTGCGGCGTCCAAGCCCTCCGAGAGCACCGCCACGGCCTTCGGATAGCTCTCACCGTAGCGCTCGGCGAAGGACGCTGACAGTTGCTCCGCCGTCTGCCGCCGCGCCGCCTGGAAGATCGGCTTGAGATCGACGGCCACTTCACGCGTCTCAACCTGGGGTACGTGCGCCAGTACGTTGCGCTGGAAGTGGACCGTGCAGCGCTGCCAGGCCGCTCCCGAGAGTTCGACCTGCACCGCGTGCTTGATGGCCTCGTGGCCGTCGGAGATCACGAGCTTGACGCCCCGTAGACCTCGTTCGACCAACCCTTGCAGCACGCCGCGCCAACTCTCCGAGCGCTCTCCGGCAGCTGTCTCGACCGCGAGCACCTCACGGTGTCCCTCGTCGGAGACGCCGACCGCCACGAGCAGCGCCACGTCGCGTACGGCCCCGGCCCAGCGCGCCTTGAGATAGGTCGCGTCGAGATAGAGGTAGGGGTAGCTGCGTGCGGTGTCGAGCCGCCGCGTGCGCCAGGCGGTGAAGACTTCCTCGAAGCGGGCCGCGATGCGGCTCACCGCGTCCTTCGAGATGCGTGTGCCCGAGAGCTTGCCTGTGATCTGATCGATCTTGCGCGTCGAGATGCCTTGCAAGTACATCTCCAAGACCGACTCCTCGAGGCTGCCGGTCATGCGGCGGTAGCGCTCGAAGACCTCCGTGAGAAAGGGCATCTCGCGGGCGCGCGGGACCCGGATCTGCTCGATGTGGCCGGCAGCGGTAGTGAGCGCGCGTCCGTAGTGGCCGTTGCGCTCACCGCGTCGGCGCTCAGTGCGTTCGCGGTGCTGGGCTTGCAGTTGGGCGGTCATCTCCTCTTCCATGGCCTCTTCGAGGACGCCTCTAATGGCGGCGCGGACGCGGTCTTCGAGAGAAGCGGTGACGGCCTTGGTGATGTCGTCGTGGGTCATGCGGGACCTCGATGGCTTAACCCATAAGAAACGCTACACTACCCAAGCGCGAGAGCGAGCGCGTCGAAAGATCTCTGTTGTACCCGGGCGTCTTGGCCTTAGCCTGGAAGCTGGCCCGCAGATCCTTCGACTCCACCGTTCCGGCTCCGCTCAGGATGAAAAGGTCGGGGCTAGCTGCCGAGCCTAAACTCCTGCATCACGGCATCGATCTCCGCGTCGGTTGCATGCCATGCTGCGCCTCGGTTCTCGCGCAGGGCGATGAGTCCCAGTAGCGAGAGCGGATCTTCAGCGCCGAACTCCAGTGTTTCGGTCTTGGCCTTCCACCACTCTCGGTCGTCGTCATACCGTCGCGACACGTCGTAGCCCATCGCTCGAAGCGCGAGGATGGCAGGAATCAGCACGTTGGCTGCACTATTGAGTACGTCTCCCTTTCTGCTCTCGTCCTTCGGCATGTTGCCTTCCCGCTAGCCTTTCGGCTTCAGCGTCACGACGGGGAGCAGCATCTCCTCCATCGACACGCCGCCGTGTTGGAAGGTGTCGTTGTAGCGCTGCACGTAGCGGTGGTAGCTCGTCGGGTAGACGAAGTAGAAGTCCTCCTTGCAGAAGATGTAGTTCTCGTTCAGGCCCCCGCGCGGGAGGCCATAGTCCTCCGGGTTCTTGACGAAGATGGCGTCGCTGCGGTCGCACTTGAGGTTGCGGCCGAACTTGTAGCGCAGGCTCGTGGACGTGTCGCGGTCGCCGATGACCTTCGTCGGGCGGAGGCTGCGGACGGCCCCGTGGTCGGTGGTGAGGACGATGGTGACGTCCTGCTCGGCAAGGGCACGGAAGGCCTCGAAGAGCCACGAGTGCTCGAACCACGTCCGTGCGAGGCCGCGGAAGGCCGCTTCGTCAGGGGCGATCTCCTTGAGCACGGCCGAGTCCGAGCGGGAGTGCGTGAGGATGTCGAGGAAGTTGACGACGATGGCTGCAAAGTCGTGCTGGGTGTAGTCGAGGACCTTGTCGGCGAAGGCCTGGCCGTCGGCCCCAGTGATGAGCTTGTCGTAGCGCATCCGGATATCGCCGAGGCGGCGGCGCTTCAGGAGGTCGCCGAGGAAAAACTCCTCGTGCTGGTTGAGGCTCTCGTCGTCGTCGCCCGCGCTCCAGCGGTTGCGGTGGCGCTGCGCGATGTTGATCGGCAGCAAGCCCGAGAAAATGGCGTTGCGCGAGTAGGGCGTGGCCGTCGGGAGGAGCGACCAGTGCCAGTCCTTCTGGATCTCGAAGTGCGGGTAGAGCAGGCGCTCCAGCATGAGCCACTGGTCGAACCGCAGGCAGTCGATCAGGAAGAAGAGCACGGGGCGCTTGGGCTTGCCGTCGCGCTGGAGTTCGAGGTGCGGGAGGACGTACTTCGAGAGGACCTCGTGCGAGAGCGCAGGGCGGTCGTCGCCGTCGCGGTGGAGCGTATCGGCCTCGTCGATCCAGTCGGCATAGTAGCGCTCGACGAAGTTGCCGAATTCGCGATTGGCCTCGCGGTACTGGTTGTGCAGGATCTCGGCGACGTTCTCGTCGGCGTCGCCGAGGTCGAGGTCGAAGCGGACGAGCTCCTGGTAGAGGTCTACCCACTCGGCGTGGTCGAGGCCACCGGAGAGGCGCATCGTGATCTGGCCGAAGCGGCGGAGGTAGTCCTGGCTGACCGTCTCGCCGCGCAGCCTTTCCCTATCCAGCAGCCGCTTGATGGTGAGCAGGATCTGCTTCGGGTTGACCGGCTTGATGAGGTAGTCCGCGATCTGCCGCCCGAGCGCGTCCTCCATGAGGTGCTCCTCCTCAGACTTCGTGATCATCACGACGGGCACTTCGGGGCGGGTTGCCTTGATCTCCTGGAGCGCGTCGAGGCCGCCGAGGCCGGGCATCTGCTCGTCGAGGAAGACGACGTCGTAGCGCTCGGCCTCGCTCTGAGTGACGGCGTCCGCGCCGTTGGCAACGCTCGTGACGTCGTAGCCCTTGGCTTCGAGGAAGAGGATGTGCGGCTTGAGGAGGTCGATCTCGTCGTCGGCCCAGAGGATGCGGGGCATAGAGGGAGTGCTGCCGTGTTGCGGTGAACGGGGGTGCCGTGGGAAGTGAACCCGTGGATACGGAGTCAGGTCCGTTCGCTCAACGCAGGGGCGTGGTGCGTTCGTACCGCGCGCCGGTCTTCCTGTGCCGGTCTTTCTGCGCTGGCCTTCCCGCACCGGCTACCGCGTTGAGGTACCGTGCCGCCGCCTCGGCCGTGGCGCTGCAACTGGGTTGCGCTGGTGCGTCGGAGCTGCCGTTCGTGTCGGACTCCGTGGCTACCTTCGGTGGCCCCCTCTTGCTCAGGGTCTGGGCGGGCCTAGTCTGCGATGCCCATCCGCACGGCGATGGCGACGGCTTCGAGACCGGAAGAGGCGTGCAGCTTGCGGTAGATGTTGCGCACGTGCGTATCCACGGTGTGCGTGCTGATGCACAGCGTGTCGGCGATGCGTTTTTGGCTGAAGCCGCGCGCCATCAGCCGGACCACGTCCTCCTCGCGCGACGAGAGCGGCGACGGCGGCTTCTCGAAGTGCCGCAGAACGTAGGACGCAACGCCCGGCGACACGGTCATCCCACCCTGGGCCGCCTTCCGGGCGGCGTCGGCGAGGCTGTCGACGAGGCGGTCCTTCAGGATGTACCCTACGGCTCCAGCGTGGAGGGCTTCGAACACCGTCCCCGGCGCGTCCACGCTTGTGAGCATCAGGACGGCGCCTCCGTCGAAGTCGCGGCGGTAGCGCCGCGTCGCCGTGACGCCGTCGCCGTCGGGGAGGCGCACGTCCATCACGACGAGGTCAGGGCGGGGCCGCGTCGCATCGTGCAGCGCACACTCAAAGTCGGCTACCGTACCAAACGTGGCTGCGAGCGAGAGGTCGGACGTCTGGGCTGCGACGTCCGCGAAGTCGTCCTGGAAGCGCCCGTCGTCTTCTACCAACCAGAGCGTGAGTACGTCGGACGGGGCTGCAGACATCGGCGTGGCGAGTTCAAACATGGGGCAGAGTACGCATAGAAGACAACGGTTACTATCCCGGGAGTCCGCTATTTTGGACGTGATCTGGGACTGAGGCGTGAGGCGCTGTGGGGGGGGCTGGTCCGGGGTAGCCATCCCCCGGGAATACGTCGTCGAGACTGTCCGGGGGCTGAGGCGTTGGGTTCTGTCGTCGAACGAAGAGCGTACGCAGGCGGCGATACCATGTCCGGTACCGGCGGCCTCGAGCCTGGAGCGGCACCTCGAGGTAGTGGCGGACCCCGCCGAGGGCGCTCGGCGTGGTGACCAATGCGGTGCCTAAATCGTCGGCGCGGCGGCGCATGGAGGCGAGACCGTGCCCGTGGGAAGCGGTCGTTGCGTTCGCAGGCATCCCGCGCCCATTGTCCTCCACGCACACTCGGAGCCAGCCAGCCTCGGCCTCTAGACGGATCCGCACGACCGTCGCCTCGGCGTGCTTGGCGATGTTGTGGCAGGCTTCCTTGCAGATAAACAAGACGTGCCGTCGTACTGTCATCGGCAGGGCGTGGGCGACGGTGCCTGTGGCCTCCACCTCGACATCCACGTCCGTCAAAAGGTCGTGCGCCGTCCCACGAACCCGCTCGGCGAGCGCTTCCACCGAGTCGCGCACGGCGTCGACCACCCAGACGAGATCCCGGAGGTCTGATGCCAGCAACTGCGTGCGATGTCCGTACCCGCGCAGGTCAGCCTTATGCTCGGCGGGCACCCGAGTGCTCGCCAGGATGAGTTGCGTGGCGAGGCCCCCGATGCGGCTTCCGAAGTCGTCGTGCAGGTCGTCGGCGATGCGGCGGCGCGTGCGCTCGACTTCGAGGGCGCGGTGGAGGTGGTAGCGATACACCCCCGTGGCCACGACAAGGAGGCTCAGCAGTCCCAGCACGCGCACCCAGCCTCGTTGCCAGAACGGGGCGAGCACCGTGAGCGTGAGGCGCGCCTCCTTCGCTACTTCTGTCGCCCCGATCGCGCGGGCACGCAGGGTGTAGTCCCCCGGGGCCATGTTAGCGAGCAGCAGCGAAGGGCCGTCGAGCGCGGCCCAGGCCGTGTCCGGACGGGACCGGGCCGGATCGAGGCGGTACTCAAACTGGACGGCATCGGGATGGGGGTGCGCTCGGCTGACGAGGTGGACCGAGAGGCGGTCATCGTCGGGGTGTAGCGTGAGGGCGGTCTGCGAGGTGGGCGCAGGAAGCACCTCGGTGCCGTCCCGTTCGAGGCGCGTGAACGCGACCGCCGGGGCCTCGGGGGCGAGAGGCACCGCCACCGGGTCAAAGCCGACGATGCCCCGGCGTGTCCCGAACCAGAGCCCAATCGAGGCCTGGGCGCAGGCCCCCATGGTGAAGGAAGACGTGACGAACTGCTCTGAGCGACCGCGCTGGACCCAGCGACCCTCCTTGAAGACGGCGAGGCCGGCTCCGGTGCTTGCCCACACCTGCTCGTCCTCACCCAACAGTAAACACCCTAGGCTGGGGTGGGGAAGCCCATCGGCTACGCCATACCACTGCACGGTACCGCTCGGTGCAACGTAGGCGGCGCCATTGAATGTGCCGACCCACACGCCCCCCACAGGATCGGGGAGCACCGAGACTACCCGGGCGGCGCGCAGTCGAGGATCAGCCGCAGCCTGAGGCGACAGCGGGTGCACGCGCAGGTTCTTATCTACCCGGGCTACACCGCCTCCCGATGTCCCGACGAGCATGCTACCGTCGCGGTCTTCCTCAAGCGTGTAGACCTCATTCACGGCCAGGGCGCGACCGGGAGGCCCCTGCGTATCCACACAGGTCACGTCCTCGGGGTCGCCCGAAAAGGGCTGGACTGGAACGACGCAAAGTCCATATCGACCTGTGCCCACCCAGAGCTTACCGTCCGGGGCGAGGTGAACAGACAGGACCATCCCGTTGGCTGCAGGCAAGACCTCCGAAAAGCGCCCCGTCAGCTCACCGGTTTGGGCATCCCAGTGCTGAACGCCATGCTGCTCCGTACCAACCCACAAATTCCCTTGGCGGTCTTGTGTCAGGGCGCGTACGGCCCAGCCCTCGGTGCCTGGGATGGTGGTCCAGCGCCCTGTGCGCGCATTAACCCGATGGATCCCGCCGAGCGTTCCGACCCAAAGCGTTGAATCAGTCTGCTCGTCAATCGCCATCACGTAGGGGTCCGTCCCGAAGCGCGGCTCAAGCGACAGGTAGGGGGAGGGCGGAAGCAAGCGCACCAACCCGTCCCATGTGGCGATCCATGTTCCGAGTTCCGGGTCGTCCAGGACGTCGGCCACGCTAATGTTGGGGAGCGCGCCGACGACGCCAGGCTGGGGCCGGAGGTGCTGCAGCACAGTGTCCTGCGCTGCGGCAACCCGGTAGAGACCATTCCACCACGTGCCAACCCATACGCTTCCGTCGGAAGCCGAGCTTAGGGAGACCACGCGATGGGCTGCGTCCGGCAGCGTGCGTGGAGACATACGTCCCTGGGCTGTGACTTGCCAGATGCCGTCTTCCTCAAAGCCGACCAGCCCGCTCCCATCAGGTAAGGGATGAAAGGCCATGACCGCAGTTCGGGGCCCCTCGACGTGCTCGAAGGCACCGCCAGGTGGATGTCGCCACAACCCGTGGTTGCTCCCAACCCACAGAGTTCCGTCACGGGCGGCATCTAGGGTGTAGACGGGGGCTTCGTCCCACACATGCTCGGCCTCCTGGTCCAACGAGCGCGCTCGGTATAAGCCTCGTGCCGTCCCCACCCACAGGTCATCCTCCGGGGCCTCGGTCATCGTGTAGACGAGGGTCCCCCTGAAGCTAGGATGAGTGACAAAGCGCCCCGTGGTCGCGTCGAAGTACTGAAGCCCTCTGCTCGTGGTTACCCAGAGGCGACCGCTGGTATCTAGCTCCAGACCCTCTGGGGTGACCAGGTCATGCGCGAGGGAGCTCGGGTCTGTCGGGTTGTGCTGATAGCAGGTGAACGTGGTGCCTTCCACGCGGCACAGCCCGTTGAGCGTGCCGACCCACAGGAAGCCCAGCGCGTCTCGCTCAACCGCAGTGACCAGCGAGGAAGAGAGGCCGTCTTCGGTCCCGTACCGGACCAGCAGCGGCGGTCCGCCCTCCTGGGCACGCACCAGCGCGGGGGCCAGTGTCAGCAGACACAGGCCGAAGAGGGCGAGCCGGGGGAGATGGCTTGCTGGCACAGCGAGCAGCTGGGTGAGTAACCAGAGGGGCAATCTAGCACGAGATGGTTGTTCATACCAGGCTGGTGCTTCATCAAATCGTCACCTCGGTCCAGTTTGGTGCGTC
>JBCDFF010000190.1:0-8008 GCA_039178415.1 Bacteroidota bacterium | reverse complement strand
GTCAGCGTGCCCTCGATGGCCTGCGCGGCCGGGTCGATGGCGAGATCGAGGTCGTAGTAGTAGACATCGTACGCCGCCTGGCGTGAGTCGAGCGGGCCACCCGACGTGTTACGGGGTGCGTTCTGGGCAATCGAGGGCACAGCCGTGCCCAGAGCAAGGGCAACGAAGAGGCAACAGCGAGAAAGCACGGGCGCAGCGGCAGGTCGGCGGCAGGTCAGCGGGAGATGCACGAAAGTACATCCCGGACTCCTCGTCCTTCGTGCGCCCGCACGCCGGGCCTACGCGATTGCCGGGTTGGTCGCGGAGGTGCTCGACGTGGGCAGCCAGAGCGAGAACGTTGCGCCGTGTCCGAGGCCGCCGCTCTCGGCCCAGACTCGCCCGCCGTGCACCTCGGCGATGCCGCGCGCGACCGTGAGGCCAAGGCCGAGGCCGCCGTGCGAACGGGTGAGCGCCTGCTGCACCTGGTAGTACTCGCGGAAGACCGCTTCGAGGTGCTCCTCGGCGAGGCCGCAGCCGGTGTCGGTGACCTGGAAGAGCACCCCGCCGTCCTTCGCTGCGGCGCGTAGGGTGAGGGTGCCTTCGTCCGGCGTGAACGTGACCGCGTTGGTGACCAGGTGCTGGAGCGCGCGCTCCAGCTTGTCCGGGTCGGCGTAGACGTGCAGGTCGTCGTCTGGTGAGACGAGCGTCACCGTCTGCTGCTTCGTCGCGGCGTGCGGCTCGATGCGGGTGCTGGCCTTGCGGAGCACGCGGCTGGCGCGGACGTAGCGCATCGCGGGGAGCGTGCGTCCGAGGCGCAGCTCGTTGAGCTCGCCCATCACGTCGACGACCTGCCCCATGCGCTGCGCCGACTCGACGATGACGGCGGCGTGGTCGCGCGTCATGTCGTCGGCCGCGTCGTCGCGGAGCAGTTCGGCGAAGCCGCGGATGGTGGCGATCGGCGTCCGCAACTCGTGTGAGGTGAGCGTGACGAAGTTGCTCTTCATGGCCTCGATCTGCGCAAGGCGGTCGTAGGCGTCGCGGAGCGCGGTGCGCTGGCGCACGTTGCGGATCGTGACGGCCGTCTGGTCGGCGAGGAGCGCCAGCAGGTGCTCGTCGCGGCGGTCGAAGTCGCGGGGGCCGTCGTCGCCGGCGCGTTTGTTGAGCGCTTCGAGGACGCCCACGACCTGTCCCTCGATGTGCATCGGCACGCCGAGGAGCGACTGCGTCTGGAAGTTGACCTTCTTGCCAACGCCGTCGTAGTGCCGCTCGTCGTCCTGCGCGCGCGCCGTGTTGATGACACGTCCCTCCCGGAAGATGGCCCCGGCGATGCTGCCGAAGAGCGGCACGGGAATCTCGGCGAGCGTGGCGGCATCGGAGCCGGTGGCCGCTTCGAAGCGCAGGCGGTCGGTAGCCTCGTTGTAGAGGAGCAGCGACGCCGCGTCGCACTCCAGCAGGTCCGCCGCCGTCTCGATGATCGACGTCAGGAGCGCCTGCGGGTCGCCCACCGCGTTGAGCTGCGACACGATGTCGAGCAGTTGCCGAAGGTCAGACGCCGTCAGGAGGTCTTCCGCGACGCCAGGGCGCGCGGGTGGCGTCCCCACCGGTGTGGGCACCGGGGGCGCCTCGAAGGTTGCATCGTCCAGCCGGACCTCGTCGAAGGGCATGGCGTCGAAGCGGAGCGGGGCAAATTCTTGGTCAGGCATGGAGCGCGGGGGAACAGAGCAGGGATCAGTAGCCAGCAGCGGTGGGCAGGCACGATGCGGCGACCTCGACGCGACGCAGCTCCGTGCGCACCGGTCCGTCGAGGTAGAGCCAGCGGTAGGCGGGCGGGCGGTCGTCGAGCGCGAAGTCGGCCGTACCGGGAGAAAATTGGAAGCACGTCGCCGGAGTCGCGAGCACGCGGACGGCATGCCCGGAAGGCGACAGGCGTTCGGCCTCTAACGCCTGATGGATGTGACCAAACAGCACGGCCTCGACGTGCGGGTGGCGGTCCACGACGCGCCAGAACGCTTCGGCGTCGTGCAGTCCGATGGCGTCGAGCCAGGCCGCCCCGACCGAGACTGGCGGGTGGTGCAACGCCACGAGCGTTCGTCGCCCTGGCGCGGCACGCAGCGCCGCATCGAGGCGCTGGAGCTTGGTCGCAGACAGAACGCCATGATCGCCGTCCAGGGTGCTCGTGTCGACGGCCACGAGGCGCCACGCACCGGGGCTCAGCTCGGAACGACGCGGAGCCAGGTCTAGCGTCCCGCTGCGCATCCAGGGGAACGGAGCGAGCGCCGCCGCCATGCGGACGGCATGATCGTGGTTTCCCGGGAGACACAGGCACGGACAGCCGAGCGCACGCAGCCGTCGAGCAAGGCGGATGTAGGCGTCCGGAGAGCCGTCCTGCGTGAGGTCGCCCGTCAGCACGACGGCGTCGGGGCGACGTTCTGCGAGCGCTGCATCGAGCACGTCGTTGAACGAATCCTCGGTGGCCCAGCCCATGAGCGTGCGACCGGGATCGGCGAACAGGTGGAGGTCTGTGAGGTGGAGAACGGTCAAGGAGACGATGGTTTTCCCTCCATCGGAGGGGCTAGCAGCGACGTACGGCCCACAGACAAAAACAGGGCCAAGCCTTCCGGCCTGACCCTGTCGTCGGTTCGAATCGGTGTGGGGACCTAGTCGACGCGGTCCATCTTCGGGATGTGGACGCCCTTGCGCGTCGTCTTCGAGGGCAAGCCCCAGCGCCAGACCGAGTTCTGGGCGTCGCGCACCAGCCGGTCACGCACCTCCGCGGGCGACGCAGCGGGGTTGAGCCAGAGGTAGGTCAGGGCCGCGCCCGCGACCGATGGGGTCGCCTGCGAGGTACCGTCGATCTCGGCGAACTGGCCGCTGGCGATCGAGGAGAGCACGTCCACGCCGACCGCGACGATGTCGATGCGCTCGCCGTGGTTCGAGAACGGCGCGTACATCCCGAAGCCCATCGCGGCCCCCACGGTGATGGCGTCCTCGACATGCGCCGGGGAGTTGAACCGGGCGTCCTCGTCGTCGTTGCCAGCGGCCACCACCACCGTCACCCCGGCGTCGATGGCGCGCTGCACGGCCTCGTCGAGGGCGTTGTACTCCTCCGTGCCAACGTCTGCACCCACGCTCATGTTGAGCACAACGGGCGCGCTCGGGTTGGCTTGCTTGAACGCGTGCACGTGCTCGACGGCCGCCACCAGGTCAGACATGAGCGCGAAGCCGTCCGGCCCGATCACGTCGAGCGAGTGGATGCGCGCGCCCGGCGCCACGCCCACGATGCCAGCGTCGTTGTCTTTGGCCGCCGCGATGCCAGCGATGTGGGTGCCGTGAGTGGAGTCATACGAGGTGTCGCCCTCGTGGAAGCGCACGGCCTCCACGATGTTCAGGTCCGGGTTGTCCTCAATGGCCGTGTCGATGATGAAGAGGTCCACGTCGACGCTGCCGCGGCCGTCGCCCGCTTTGGCGGGGCCCTCGTGGGCGTTGGCCGTGTAGACTTGCCAGGGTGTCACCTGGCCGCCTGCGTCGCTGAGATCGACGAGCGCCTGCTCGAAGTCAAAGACGAGGGGCACGTCTGGCTCGATGTACTCGATGAAGGGCGTGTTTTGCAGCTTGCGGATGAGGGCGTCGACCTGCGTTGAGGCAACCACGAGGGCCGCGCCCTTCATGTCCTGGCGGTAGTACTTCCGGCCGCGCACGGCGAGGGTGCCGAAAACGATGTCGAGTTCGCGTTCGGCTTCGTCCATGTCCGTGTCCTCGTCGAACGTCAGGACGACGCCGACCGAGTCTTCGCCCGCGCCGGAGAAGGCGCGCAGGACCGGGCTTGTGCCCTCCTGGTCCGTGCGGTCCAGCAAGTCCCAGTGCCGCAGCTTTGACGTGTGCGACGGGACGAGAGCTTCTGCTTGAGGGTCGATGGTCGCCATGTCGCAGCCGACCATGAAGAGCAAGCCACCAACCAAGATCAGGCTTAATGCGTGTAGGGAGCGCATAAGGGGGGATGTGGAGGTAGGGGATCAGGGGTGTGTCACAGGCCCGTGCTCGGCAAGAGCCCCGCCTGACTCGTCGCAGCATGATCCCCGGCTGCTCCGCCCCCCCCTTTTTCGGTACAGCAGTGCCGATTGGAACGCGCACCCGTACGCGTCTCGCTTTGAAACGCGCGTGTCTCGATTCGATAGCGGTCTGGCGTTGGGGCCGTTCCGGCTTTTCGAAACGGTGAGGGTAGTTTCGTGACAGGCGGCTTCGATCTGCACCGGGTGCCGCACGGCATCTGCCTAATTGCGCCGGCATTACCCCAAGCTTTTGGGGCTCCGACTCTGTTTTCGAGGTGCCCTCCTAGGTCGGCATCGTCCTTGTTCTCGCCAGGGCGTCCCCGGGAGTTTTCTGTCTCGCGCTGTGCGCCACCGCCCTTCTCACTGCCCACGGCTAATCACCCAGGCCGATTCATGCCGAGGTGGCACGAGCGGGTGGCTGCGGAGCACCATCGTCCGGGTAGGCGTGGCGGCGCTCCTGCTTGCTGCGCCACTCCACGCCCAGCCCACGCCCGCCGGGCAAGCGCCCCCATCGTCGAGCACGCCTGCGAGCACCAACCAGCTCGACCCAGCCAAGCTCCCCACGCAATACCGTGCCTCGATGTGGACAGGTGACGACGGCCTGCCGCAAAGCAACGTGGACGCACTCGCACAGACGACGGACGGCTACCTGTGGGCCGCGACGCAAGCGGGTGTGGGCCGCTTCGACGGACAGGCCTTCGAGACGATCTCTACGCGCAGCCACTCGGCGCTCCGCTCGAACAACACGGATGCGCTTGCCGCCGATGCCTCGGGGGCGCTGTGGATCGGCACGAGCAATGGGCTGGCCCGCCTTCGACCCGACGGTGCCCTGTCCGTCTTCGACGAGGCGCAGGGCCTTCCCGCTGCCCCGATCTACGCGCTCGCCGCCGATGACGCGCGGTTGTGGGTGGGCACCGCCGAGGGGCTTTGCTGGGCCCGCCTCCCGGCCAAGGCCCCCGCGTTCACGTGCCGCACCGAAGGCCTCCCCGACCCGCAAGTAGGCACGCTCCTCACGAGCGAGGATGCGGACGGCCAGGCCGGCGTGTGGGTAGGCACGGGTGCTGGCCTCGCTTGGTTCGACGCCGCGACGCTGACCGCCTACGACCACCTCGGCGGCGTGCTCGCTGCGCCCATCCTGTCGTTGGCGGCCGACCCGGAGACACCACGCCGCCTGTGGATCGGCGGACTCGACGGGCTGGCCCTCCTCGACCTCGATGGCTATCGCCCACGCGTGACCGCGCCGATTCCCCAGCTTTCGCAGGCGCGGATCGCCGAGCTAATCCATGACCCTAGCGGCGCGCTCTGGATCGGCACCGATGGCGACGGGCTGTTTCGATGGCAGGCGTCCCCCAGCGGGACGCCCCAGCTCGACGTGCTCAACGAGGCGGCGGGGGAGGCGCTGATGGCCGTCGGCTCGCTGCTCATGGACCGTGAAGGCGGCCTTTGGGTGGGCGTCCCCGGCAAGGGACTGCTCCACCTCCGTGATGCCAAGCTGACCCCGTTTGGCTCCCCCGAGGGCCTGCAGGCGGCCGTGGCCTACTCCATCGCCGAGGGGCGACGCGGCAGGGTGTGGGTGGGCACCGATGGCGGTGGCGTGAGCCGTATTCAAGGGGGGCGGGTCGTTGAGACGATCCGCGCGGACGGCGAATCCGGACTGGCCAGCGACTTCGTGAACGCCGTCACCGAGACGCGAGACGGGACGCTCTGGGTCGGCACCAACGGCGACGGCCTCGCGCGCTGCGTCCGCGCGGGCGGGTGGCGGTGCACGACGCTCTCCCTCGACGACGGGCTCCCCGACCCGTGGGTGCTCGCGCTCTACGAGTCACGCGATGGCACGCTCTGGATCGGCACCGATGCAGGCATCGTGCGGGCGCGGGCGGGGCGCTTGCTCCCCGGCGTCCTCACCGAAGCGGAGGGGCTCGGCAGCGCCTCCGTCAACACGTTCGAGGAAGACGCCAGCGGAGCGGTGTGGGCGGGCACCTACGGTGGTGGCCTGAGCCGCATCGACGTGCGCGGCGGTGCTGCGGCGGTGGCCGAAACCATCACCACCGAGGACGGCCTCAGCTACGACCTAGTCCTAGACATTCTGGCAGGCAGCGACGGCTGCTTGTGGATCGGCACATATGGCGGCGGCCTCACACGCCGGTGCCTCGACGCGCAGGGCAGCGCGGCCTACACCACCTACTCCACGCGCGAGGGGCTACCCTCGGACGGCATCCTGAGTCTTCTCGAAGACGACGCGGGCACGTTCTGGATCAACACCGACCGCGGGCTGGTCCACCTGTTGCGCTCGGACCTGACCCCAGACCGGGAGGGCGAGGTTCGCCTATCGCCTGAGACCTTGGGGGTGTACGACGGCGCACGCGACGCTGAGGGCACGGGCGGCGTTGGCCCGGCCGCCCTGCGCGCCTCAGACGGTCGGCTCTGGTTCCCAACCATCGACGGCGTAGTCGTGCTCGATCCTGGGGCTCTCCCTTCCAACCGGGTGGCCCCGCCTGTGGCCGTGCAGCGCGTGCTCGTAGGCGGCGAGGCCCAACCGCTCGGCCCAGCCCTCAACGGCGCCTTGACGCTACCGCCTGGCAGCCGCGAGTTCGAGTTCGACTTCGCCGCGCTGACGTTTTTCGCGCCCTCCGACGTACGCTATCGCTACCGCCTCGACGGGCGCGACAATGCGTGGAATGCCCCCGTTGCCCGTCGCCAGGCGTTCTACACCGACCTGCGCCCGGGGACGTACACCTTCCGCGTGCAGGCCGCCAACAACGACGGCGTCTGGAATGATCATGGGGCCGCTATCTCGTTCACGCTCCAGCCCTATTTCTACCAGACGACGTGGTTTCTCGTCCTGTGCCTGCTGCTGGGCCTCGGCACCGTCTACGGCGGGTTCGCCATGCGCGTGCGCCAGTTGCGCCGCCGCGCCGAGCACCTGGAGGCGGTGGTCACCGAGCGCACCCGCGAACTCGCCGAGGAGAAGGAGCGCGTCGTGTCGCAGAAGTCGGTCATTGAAGAACAAGCCGGGGCGCTGCGCGAGCTCAACGAGCAGCTCGAACAGCGCGTCCGCGACCAGCTCGCCGAGATCGTGCGGGGCTCGCGGCTGCGGAAGTTCTTTTCCAAGAAGGTCGTCGACCGCATCCTCACCGCCGACGAGGACGTGGCCGTCGTCAACGAGCGCAAGCGCGTCACGGTGCTGTTTTCCGACCTCAAAGGCTTCACGCGCTTCTCGGACACCACCGACCCGGGGGTCGTCACGGGCATGCTCAACGCCTACCTCACCGAGATGGTCGCGCTCATCGAGGCGCACGGTGGCACGCTCGACAAGTTCATGGGCGACGGCATCATGGCGCTCTTCGGCGCGGCCGACCATATGCAGCCCGACGAGCAGGCCCGCCAGGCCGTCCACTGCGCCGCCGCCATGCAGCATGCCTTCCGCCGCCTCCGGGCAGCGTGGGCGGCCGCCAGCCTCCCTGCCAGCCTCGACCTGCGCGTGGGCGTAAACCAAGCCGAGGTGATGGTGGGCAACTTCGGCTCGGACGACCTCGTGGAGTACACGGCCATCGGGCAGGGCGTCAACCTCGCTGCCCGTCTGGAGAGCGCGTGCACGCCCGGCCAGGCGCTGGTGTCGTTCCCGGTGTACGCGCTCACTAAGGACCACTTCCCCTACTCTGACGAAGAGGCCTACCAGCTCAAGGGCATCGAACGCCCCGTTCCAGCCTACACACTCCGCACCGACGCGATGGACGAGACGGCCGTCGACGCGCAACGGGTAGGAACGCTCGCGTTGGCCGAGCACCGAGCGTCGGCGGCTGACGCCGCTCAATAGATCCGCACGTAGGAGGTCGCCGGGGCGAACTCGGCGAGCGCTGCGGCTTCTTCGTCCCCGGCATCGAGGGCGTCGCGGAGAGCTGTCAGGTTGGCCTCGGGCGGCCGCACCTTGACAAAGCGGTCCGGGAGGTCGTCCACGTCCACGCGGAGTTCCACAGACC
>JBCDFF010000189.1:0-8103 GCA_039178415.1 Bacteroidota bacterium | reverse complement strand
ATCGAGGAGGCCATCGAGGCGGTCGAGGGCATCAAGGAGATCAACGCCACGGCGGCCGAGGGGCGCGGCGTGGTGACGGCCGAACTCAAGCTCGGGGCCGACGTCAGCCAGGTGCTCGACGACATCAAGTCGGAGGTCGACCAGATCACGACGTTCCCCGTGCAGGCCGAGGAGCCCGCCGTGCGCGAGCTCACCAACCGGCAGTCGGTCATCCGCATCGCGATCTACGGCGACGCCTCGGAGCGGACGCTCAAAGAACTCGCCTACCGCGCCGAGGACGAACTCGCCCAACTCGACGTCGTCTCGTTCGTCCAGGCCGCCTCGATCCGCGACTACGAGATCTCCATTGAGGTGCCGCAGGCGCAGCTCCGTGCCTACGGGCTGAGCCTCCCGCAGATCGCCCGGACGGTCGCCGCGAGCAGCCTCGACCTCCCGGCGGGCACCATCGACACGCGCGAGCAGCAGGTGCGCGTCCGTACGCTCGGCCAGAACTACACCCAGCAGGACTTCGAGGACATCGTCCTCCTGAGCCGCCCCAACGGCACCGTGCTGCGGCTCGGGCAGGTCGCCACCGTGCGCGACGCCTTCACCGACGCTGACCTCACCACGCGCTACAACGGCCAGCCCGCCGCCTTCGTTGAAGTCTTCCGCACGTCGGATGAGCGCGTCCTTGAGATCGCTGAGGCCGTCAACGCCTACCTCGAATCGGACCTCCGGCCCGCGCTCCCGGCCGGCGTCGAGATCGAGGTGTGGGACGACAACTCCGACGTGCTCCAGGACCGCCTGAGCCTGCTCCTCAAGAACGCCGGGATCGGCCTGGCGCTGGTGCTGCTCGCGCTCACGCTGTTCTTGAACCTGCGCCTCGCCTTCTGGACGGCCGTGGGCATCGGCGTCTCGTTCGTGGGGACGCTCTTCATCATGGCCTTGCTCGGCGTGAGCATCAACCTCCTCTCGCTCTTCGGCTTCATCCTCGCCATCGGCATCGTCGTGGACGACGCCATCGTCTCGGGCGAGAACATCTTCGCGGAGCGGGAGAAGGGGATGTCGGGTATGGCCGCCGCGATCCGGGGCGCGCGGCGCATCGCAGTGCCGGTCACGTTCGCGGTTCTCACGACGGTGGCCGCGTTCTCGCCGTTGCTGTTCGTCCCGGGCACGCTCGGCAAGATCCTCGGCGCGATTCCCATCGTCGTGATTGCAGTGCTGGGGCTCTCGCTCGTCGAGTCGCTGTTCGTGCTGCCGCACCACCTCTCGAACCTGCCAGCCCCGGGCGAGGAATCGAAAAACCCCGTCTCGCGCTTCTTCGAGCGGCTCCGCAACGGGACCGACCGCCTGCTCAAGCGCTTCGTCAACGGCCCGCTCGACCGCGCGTTGCAACTCGCCACCGACGCGCCAGCCGTCATCATCGCGGGTGCCATCGCGGTTCTGATCGTCGCGTTCTCGCTCATCCCGGCGGGCATCCTGAAGGTGCAGTTCTTCCCGGCCGTCGAGGGCGACGTGGTGATCGCAAGCCTCGAAATGCCGGTCGGGACGACGATCGAGGAAACGGAGGCTGTAGCGCTACGCATTGAACAGGCGGGCCGCCGCCTCGCCGAGCGGCTGGAGCAGGACCGCCCCGAGGACGCCCCGCCGCTCTTCGAAGCGCTCTACACGACGGTGGGGCAGGGGCCGGTCGACGGCGGGCCGGGCGGCGCTACGGGCGGGCAGCCGCAGGCCAACCTCGCGGCGGTCAACCTGCGGCTCCTCACTGCCGAGGAGCGTGAGATCTCGGCTTTCCGCTTCGAGCAGCTCTGGCGCGACGAGGTCGGGCCACTCCCCGAGGCGCGCTCGTTCACGATCTCGTCCAACCTGCTCTCCGTCGGCGAGCCCGTCGCGGTCGAGCTGTCGCACCCCGACGCCGCCACGCTCAACGAGATCACGGCGCGTGTGCAGAGCGAGTTGGGCCGCTTCAGCGGCGTGTTCGACATCCAGAGCGACGCCGACGCCGGGCTTCAGGAGGTGCAGGTCCGCCTCAAGCCTGCCGCGCGCACGCTCGGGCTCACGCTCCAGGACGTAGCCGCGCAGGTCCGCGCCGCGTTCTTTGGCGACGAGGCGCTGCGCGTCCAGCGCGGCCAGGAAGACGTCCGCGTCTACGTCCGCCTCCCCGAAGACGAGCGCGACGCCATCGCCGACGTGGAGCAGTACCGCATCCAGGTCCCCACCCAAAACGGGCAACCGGGCGGTCAGGTGCCGCTGCGCGAGGTCGCCGAGGCGAGCTTCGGCACCGCGCCCTCGTCGATCAACCGCAAGGACGGGCGGCGCGTCGTGACGGTCACCGCTGACGTGGACGCCGCCGTCGTGACCGGCCAGGAGGTCACGGGGCAGCTCCGCAGCGAGATCCTCCCCGCCGTGCAACGCGACTACCCGCAGCTGGTGTTCGACTTCGGCGGCGAGCAGCAGGAGCAGGCCGAGTCCGGCGCGGCGCTCGGGCGCGGCTTCGGGCTCGCGCTGCTCGTGATCTTCGCGCTCATCGCGATCCCGTTCCGCAGCTACATCCAGCCGCTCGTCATCATGGCGGCGATCCCGTTCGGCATCATCGGCGCGTTCATCGGGCACCTCTTCCTCGGCATCTCCGTCGGCATCCTGAGCCTCTTCGGCATCATCGGCCTCTCGGGCGTCGTCGTCAACGACTCGCTCGTCATGATCGACTTCATCAACGAGCGAAGGCGCAACGGCGCGCCCATGCGCGAGGCGATCATCGAGGGCGCGAAGGAGCGTTTCCGCCCGATCCTCCTCACCACGGTGACGACGTTCCTCGGCGTGGCCCCGATCACGTTCGAGACGAGCCTCCAGGCGCAGTTCCTCATCCCGATGGCCGCGAGCCTCGGCTTCGGGATCGTGTTCGCCACGGGCGTGCTGATGCTCCTCGTGCCCGCGCTCGCCATGGTGCAGTACAACGCCGAGACGGGCTTCAAGACGAAAGTGCTCGGCCGCGAATCCAGCGAAGTCGAGGTCGTCCACGGCGGGTTTCGAGACGACGGGGTCGGTGGCGACGGGGCTGGTGCGGTTGCCGAGCGGGAGCCTGCGTGACGCACCGCGCCGGTCAGGCCGCCTCGACCAATTCCACGAGCACGCCGCCGCACGCCTTCGGGTGGAGGAACGCGATGCGCTTGCCGCCGAGGCCCGCGCGCGGCACGTGGTCGAGCAGCGGCACCCCGTCGGCCTGCAGGCGAGCCAGCGCCGCGTCGAGGTCCGGCACGCGGAAGGCGAGGTGGTGCAGCCCCGGCCCGCGCCGGTCCAAAAACGTGGCGATGGGCGACGCCGTACTCGTCGGCGCGAGCAACTCAAGGCGCGGCGCGGCAACGGGGGACGCGTCCGAGGCCGTGCTGAGGAGCGTCGCCGCGACGCCGTCGGCGGGCGCGGTGCCGTGGCCGAGCGTCGGCAGGCCGAGCACGGCGTGGAGGTGTGCCGCCAGCGTCCCGGCGTTCAGCGTGGCGATGCCGATATGGTCGAGGGTGACGCCGTCCAGGCGGGTTGGGGCAGACACGGGCGCAGCGATGGGGTGAGGGAAAGCAAAGCGGAGGGGCGCAACCTACCACGCGCCGCGCGCCGATGGATGCCGGGAATCACCAAGACCTTCGCAGAGCTAGTTTAGTTGGCGCGGAGCCTGCCTCCTAGATTCCGCGCCGTCCGCGAGCCGCCCGTCACGCGACTGCGCCCCGCCGGACTCCCATCGCCGCGCATCCGGCCCCGTGTTGCCTCGGATGCGACCCCCGCCAACGGTCGGCCATGCTCTTCAACAGCCTCGTCTTTCTCGTCTTCATCGCGGTCTTCTTCCCGCTGTTCTTCGCGACGCGGGGGCTGGTGCGCATCGCGATCTGCCTGGTGGCGAGCTACGTGTTCTACGGGTGGTGGGACTGGCGCTTCCTCAGCCTTATCGCCCTCTCGACGGTGGTCGACTACACGCTGGGGCTGGCTCTCGACAAGGAGGAGCGGGAGCGCCGACGAAAGACGCTGCTCACCCTGAGCATCGTCATGAATCTGGGGCTGCTCGCCGTCTTCAAGTACTTCAACTTCTTCATCGACTCGTTCCAGGACGCGATCTCGATCTTCGGGATCACGGACTCGCTCGTCGAGCTGCGGATCATCCTCCCGGTGGGGATCTCGTTCTACACGTTCCAGACGATGAGCTACTCCATCGATCTGTACAGGCGGAAGATCGAGGTCGAGCGCAACTTCCTCCGGTTCGCGACCTACGTGGCCTTCTTCCCGCAGCTGGTCGCGGGGCCCATCGTGCGGGCGAGCCACCTGCTGCCCCAGTTCCGCCGCGACCAGCCCTTCGTGTGGAACGCCTTCCTGTCGGGCCTCGGCCTGGTGCTGGTCGGTTACTTCAAGAAGGTGGTCGTGGCCGACTCGCTGGCCCCCGTCGTCGACACGGCCTTCGGCAACCCCGAGGCGATGACGGCGCTCGGTATGCTCATCGGCGTGTTCTTCTACGCCTTCCAGATCTACTGCGACTTCTCCGGCTACTCGGACATCGCCATCGGCCTGGCGCGCATGCTGGGCTACGACTTCGGCCTCAACTTCCGCACGCCCTACTTCTCGCGCAGCTTCAGCGAGTTCTGGCAGCGCTGGCACATCTCGCTCTCCAGCTGGCTGCGTGACTACCTCTACATCTCGCTCGGAGGCAACCGAAAAGGGGTCGCGAAGACCTACCGCAACCTCATGCTCACGATGCTCCTCGGCGGTCTCTGGCACGGGGCGAGCTGGACGTTCGTGTTCTGGGGGTGGCTCCACGGCATGTACCTCATCGTGCAGCGGCTCATCGGGGAGACCTACGCCAAGGGCGTCGAGCGGGCGGGCATCCCCGCCTGGATCAAGGACGGCGTGGCGATGCTCACCGTGTTTCTGTTCACGTGCTTGGCGTGGGTGTTCTTCCGCAGCCCCGACTTCGCCACGGCGATGACCGTGCTGACGCAGATCGGCGGGATGGAGAACCTGTCGTTCGCCGCCGTGACCAATAAGGTGCTCGTGCTGAAGGGCTTCGTGCTGATCAGCGTCCTGCTGGTGGGCGAGGTGCTTGCCCTGCGCACGCCCATGACGGAACAGGTGCTCGCGCAGCCCGCGTGGCGCGTGGTGGGCTTCGCCGCGCTCCTCTGGGCGATCGCGCTGCTGGGCAACTTCACCGGCGGGCAGTTCATCTACTTCCAGTTCTAGCCTCATCCTGTCCTAGCCCCATTCTACCCTAGCAAGAGCCTGCATGAAACGCCTCGTCTGGATCGTCGCGCTGGTGGGGGTGGTCGTCCTCGGCGACCGCTTCGGCGGGCTGCTGCTGGAGCGCCTGCTGCTGTCGAGCGAGTTTCGCTACTCGCAGCTCTACGAGGGTGGCCTCGACCCCGAGGTGGTCGTCCTCGGCAACTCGCGCGGCGTCAACTCCTTCTACGTCCCCGCCATGGAGACGACGCTCGACGCGCCGAGCTACAACCTGTCCTACAACGGCCTCTCGGCGCGCATGCTCGAAGCCCTCTTCCTCGACTACCTGGAGCACAACGCCACGCCGCGTCTGCTCATCGTGGAGGTGACCGCGCTCTCGGGAGACGACAGCCAGGCGTCGAACTTCCGGCCGTACATGCCGCTCTCAGGTCGCCTCGGCGCCCTCATCCGCGCCGACGATGTCCGCCAGGCCGGCGCCTGCCAGGCCGTTCGGCTCTACTGCTACAACAGCGAACTCTTCCTCCGCGCGCTCGCCTACCTCAACGCGGACGACCAGAACTGGATCAACCGCTACACCATCAGCGACCAGATCATCGCCGGCGTGGCCGACCTGGAGCCGCAGCGCATCCGTCTGCGCCCCCGCAACCTCGAAGCGCTCCAGCGCCTCGTTGAAGCCGCCGAAGCCGAGGGTGTCACCGTCCGCCTCGTCGTCGGGCCCTACCTCCAGCAATACGCCGCGCTCCTCGAAAACCGCGCGGCCTTCGTTGAGGAAATCGAGACCACGACCGGGCTACGCGTGTGGGACTACGCCGACGCCATCGCGGAGCCGACGGCCTTCGCCGACCGGGTCCACCTCAACCGGCAAGGGACAGACGTCCTGCTTGAAGCGATGATCGAGGATGGGTTCTTCGAAGGACTCTAGGACCGCCGCAGACGAGCCGGCAGGCGACTCGTCTGCGTGCGGCAGTCTCTGGTAGTCCCTTTCCGCTGCGCGCGTGCGCCGGGGGCTACGCACGCTCGACCTGCGCCGTGCGCTTGCCGAAACGGTAGCTGTCCTGTGCGAGCACCGCGCCGACGTGCTCCTGCGGCACGTCCACGAACGTCGTCTTGTAGTCGATCACGATGCGGCCCAGGGCCTTGCCGGGGATGTTGGCTGTCCGCGCGAGCGCGCTCACGACCTGGCCGGGGCGCACGCCGTTCATCTTGCCCGCGCTGATTTGCAGCCGCACCATGCCGTCCTCGTGCGAGTCCGTCGGCGTGTTGTGGCGCGGGCTTTTGGAACGCCCGTCCTTCGAGCGGAAGCCTTTCGGACCGCCGTCCTTCGAGCCGTAGCCCTTCGACCGGCGGTCACCGCGGCGATCATCGCGGCGGTCATTCCGTTTGTCGCGATGGCTACGCGGCTTCACGGGGGCAACCTCCGGGATCGAGCGGTCGTCGTCGGCCCCGGCGAGCGCGAGCGCGGCGGCGGCGAGGTCCATCGGGTCGTGGCCCTCCGCGACGAGGTCGAGCACGAGTGAGCGGCTCGTCTTGCCCTCGGCCCCGACGGCGCCGAGGTGCGCGCGGAGGCGATTGGCTGTACGCGCGCGGCGGTGGGCGTCGACTTCGGCGTCGCCCGGCACATCGGCGCGGGGGATGTCGTGGCGCAGCGCATGCTCGATGGCGCGGAGCGCGCGCTGCTGGCTCGGCGTCACGAGCGAGAGCGCGACGCCCGAGCGCCCAGCGCGGCCCGTACGCCCGACGCGGTGCACGAACACCTCGGCGTCGAAGGGCAGGTCCACGTTGACGACGTGCGAGATGTGGTCGATGTCGAGGCCGCGCGCGGCCACGTCGGTGCCGACGAGCACGCGGAGTTCCTGCGCGCGGAAGCGGCGGAGCACTTCCGTACGGGCGGGCTGCGTCATCTCGCCGGAGAGCGCCTCGGCCCCCCAGCCGTAGCTCTGGAGCAACCGCGCTACCTGCGTCGTCTCAGCGCGTGTGCGCACGAAGACCAGCGCGCTCTCGACATCCTCCGTCTCCAAGAGCCGCACGAGCGCCGCCTGCTTGTCGCGGGCGTGGACGAGATAGTGCCGGTGCTCGATGTTCGACGCTGTCTCGGCGGAGTGGGCGACCTGGCAGACCTCGGGGTCGTTGAGGTACTGGTCCGCGAGGCGGCGGATGCCGGTCGGCATCGTGGCCGAGATGAGGACCGTCTGCCGCTCGGCGGGCGTGGCGTCGAGGATGGCGGCGAGGTCTTCGGCGAAGCCCATCGAGAGCATCTCGTCGGCCTCGTCGAGGACGACGGTCTGCACGGCGCTGAGGTCGAGCGCGCCCTGGCCGATGAGGTCGAGCAGGCGGCCCGGCGTGCCGACGACCACCTCGACGCCGCGGCGGAGGCGCTTCACCTGGCGGTGGTACGGCGCGCCGCCGAAGATGGGCAGCACCGAGAGCCCGAGCGGCTTGCCGTAGGCGTAGACCGCCCCGGCGACCTGCGTGGCCAGTTCGCGCGTCGGGACGAGTACGAGCACCTGCACCTCAGCTACCTCGGGGTCGATGCGCTGGAGCGTGGGCAGCGTGAAGGCCGCCGTCTTGCCGGTCCCGGTCTGCGCCTGTCCGATGGCGTCGCGGCCGTCGAGGAGGACGGGGATGAGCGCCGACTGGATCGGCGTCGGCTCGGTGTAGGTCAGGCTCGCGACGAGGTCGTCGGCGACGCCGAGCGCCGAGAAGGCGTGGGCCGGATGCTGGCTGGCGGGGGACGGCGTGTCGGTGGGGGCGTCCGCGTGGGGAGCGCTCCCGTCCGCTGTGGCCGTATCCGTCGAGGCCATATCCGTGGTAGGGGTGCCCGCGAGGGCATCCGTCGTTGGGGTCGTCATGCGTGTGCAGTGTGGAAAGCGAAACCGCCGTCGCACCCTGCGCCGCCGTTTCAACCGTGTGGAT
>JBCDFF010000188.1:0-8145 GCA_039178415.1 Bacteroidota bacterium | reverse complement strand
GCGGGTGAACGTGTGCGGGCTCCCCTCGGCCTGAACGGTCGCGTGGACGATGTAGAGGCCACTGCTCACCGCGTCGGCACGCCAGGGGAGGACGTGGCGGCCCGGCCGCATCGTGCCCGGCGAGAGCGAAGCGACGAGGCGTCCAAGCGTGTCGTATACCCGAATCGTGACCTCGGCCTCTGTGGGTAGGGCAAGCGGAATCGACGTCGTCCCTGTGAACGGGTTGGGGTAGGCGCTGCCGAGGGCGAACTCGGTCGGCAACGCCTCCGACGCCGCTACGGGCGCTACGTCGCTGACTGCCGCTTCACGCGTTGCCGACTCGGCCTCAGCCAGGGCGGCTGCGGGAGGACCAGCGACGCCGTAGGTGGCGAAGAGTTGGCCTTCCAGGGTCGTCCGCTCGGCTTCCGACAGCACCACGTTCCATTGGCGCACGTCGGCGATAAAGCCCTTCATCCGAGACGACACGTTCGACGCCCCGAGGTCCTCGTAGCGCGTCGTCCCCGACACACCGCCCAGCGCCGACGCGTCGCCCTGCGAGCGCTGCAGGCGGTCGACACCGCTCACGCTGCCGAGGGCCACGCCGTCCAGCCATGCGGCGAAGGTGCCGCTGGCCGCGTCGAGGGTGAAGGTGAGCACGTAGGGTGTGCGCGAAGACACGGGGGCTGAGAGCCACGCGGGTCCCCAGATGAGGCCCTTCTGATTCCAGGCACCCACCCAGAGCGTGTCGTCCCGGACGTAGGCGACCTGGCCACGTTCCCCCGATCCCTGCTCGAAGAGCACCTGGCGGTCGTCCACGTCGGCGGTGCGAAAGACGAGCGCCGTGGTCTTCGCGGAGTAGGGACCGCCGTCCTGGAGGAGCGAGGAGTTGGGGAGGAGGAGAAACTTCTTGGTGTTGAAGAAGAGGGCGGGCTCGTTGCCTAGGGGCACCACGGGGTCGCGCAGGAGCGGGCGGCGCTTGGGCTTCAGCGCGGTCGCATCGAGGCCGTTGCCCGAGATGTCGGTCCAGGTGCTAATCAGGTCGCGGTCGGCCGCGCCGTTGCTGGCGAGCGTGGCCCCGCGCAGGTCCAGCACGGGAGCCGGGACGGTCGTGCCGGTGAAGAGGCCCCCTTCGAAGGGAAAGCCGACGCGGCTGGCGAAGGTGCCGCCGCTCGACGCCCCCACGAGGGGCTGCCCGAGCGTCACGAGCGCGTTGAACGATCCGCCAGAGGCAGCGCCGCCGCCGCTGCTTGGCACAGCGACGAGGTAGGCTGCGGGCGGGCCAGCGAGCGGAGCCCCTGCGCTCCGTGCCGTAGTGGCAACCTCGGTGGCTAGAGCCGGATCCGAGGGCGCAGCGCTACGCTGCGACGTGGGCTGCGCCAGCAGCGGCAGGGGTCCGCATAGCAGGCATAGGACGACGAGGCGGAGGGCTTGCAGGCACGGCGAGTGCCAGGGAACGCGGCAGGCGCGGCGCTCCGACATAGAGAAGACAAACATGGGTCGTTGGGCTGGCCGGGGCACACCACAGCGGCTCCGGCATCGAAGGTGGAGAGGGCCTCGCCCGCGCCCGAGCCAGACGCGCTGCGGCGCAGGGCTGGTCCGGATGCGGGGGGCACTACCTAGCGGAGGAGGGCACTCGGCGTCGGTCCTTGGCCCGTGGCCCGCCATCAGGCAGGCGGTCCGGGATAGGCGCCGGGCGTCACGCTAGCGGCGGGAGCCACCCTGGCGCGACGGCTGGGGCGCGCGCTCCTGGGGCGCGGACGACCGTGCGGCGTCGGTAGCGCGGTGGTGAGCGTCGATCTCGGCCTGGCGCTCTGCACGACGCTGGCGCATCTGCTCGCGCTCGGCCCGCTCGGCTTCCAACTCGGCTTCCCGCTCGGCCTCGGAGCCCCGGCGGGCCCGCACCTCCGCTTGGAGGGCGTCGAGTTGCGCGCGCATCGCGTCGAGTTCGGCTTGCTGCTGCTCGGCCACGTACCGGAGCGACGCGGCCTGCTCCGCGGCAATCTCGCTCGCTGATTGCGGCTGGCGTACGGTCGCCTCGTCGCTCTCGTCGCCGACGATGTTGCTCGTGGCGATGCCATAGGTCGTGGGCAGGAAGACGAGCGTCAAGTTCAAGTCCGCCAGCGTCGAGTTGCCTCCCGTCTCGCGGCCGACGAAGTAGAACGTGTTGGAGCCTGCGCTGACCTGAAAGATGCCCTGCGGCGTAATCGGCACGCAGTAGGAACCGGACGGTGCGTTGCTTGGCACTTGGAAGTCCAAGTCTTGCGCTGTCGGAATGACGGTGGACGAGGTGGAAATACCTGCGACGGTGTTGCTCGTCGTCCCCGTGACGTGGCTGATACAGACGCGGCCAGAGCCAAGTGCGAGCACGTAGCCGTCGGTCGGAGCCGAGATCGTTCTGGAGAGCACGGATGACACCGTGGTCGTCAGGCTGTTGGTGAATGGGTCGGTGGCCGAAGCGACCCCGACCTCACCGAAGATCTCCGTCTGGTTCACTGAGGCCGTTGGGAGTTGGACATCGTTGTCATCCACACCGGTCGACCCGCCCACGAACAGCCGTCCGCTGAAATACCCGGCGTACGAAGTCGAATCGTTTGCCATGCCAAATACAGCGCGGCTCTGAGCGTCATTCGTACGCGCTGTGAGCGCATACGTCGAAAACTGATTCGTCTCGACGACCAGTCCGTCGCTGTCTGAACTGGAAACGTTGAGCATCGGACGGAAGAGGTCGCCGGTGCCCCCCTCAATGCCGACGCGTTTGTCGAAGAAGCCGGCATAGCCATCCAGGGACGCGGTTGTGCCGAAGATGCCGTAGTCGAACCCCGTCGTTTCAGACGACGCACCGTAGACGCCGATGTCCGACCCGACCCCGTAGACGCCCCAGCGGCCGATGCCGTTGACGCCAGCGCCCGACCCGGCCCGGCCGCGAATCGCGTCGGCGTCGAAGAACAGGTTCGTCGAGATGTCCATGGATGCCAGGGGCACGCCGATGGCCGAGTTGTCCGTGTCCACGACGGGGAGCGCGAGGTTCTTGGCGCGGTCAGCAAACGGAGCGCCGGTCACGCGTACCCGTGGAGCCAGCGCCGTCCCGTTGACGACCTGCTCGATCCAGTACGTGGCGTCCGTGAAGGAGTCGAGGTTGTCCGTGAGCACAGAGCCATTGAGGAAGTCAATGCTGTAGACGCCGCCTGAGGTTGTGACGGACTGCGAGCTCTCGTAGACGAGCGTGCCGCCCACGAGTGAGGTGTAGACGCGGAGGTTGAGCGTGTAGGTGCCGTCGGCGACGGGCTGGCCGCTGGCGTCGGTGAGGAGGCCCTGGAAGGTGAAGTTTTCCTGGGCGAAGGCGTTGGGCGCGGCAAGCAGGACGAGGCCAAGCGCGAAGGCAAGTAGCGTACGCATCGGAGAAAAGAGGTAAGCGTGGAGGCGGTGGGGCCTGTTCAGTGAGGATCACGGGCTCCACGCTCGTTGTGGATCAAGCACGCCCGGTTTTTTTTAGCACCCTGTGTCCAGGAAGTGGTCCAGAGCCGTGGTCCGGAGCACCAGGTAGAAGCCTCACCGAAGCGGATCGCTGGAACAGCGCGCGGCGTCGTCAGCGAAGGGCGCGCATCAGCCTGCTGGGGGCCCCGGTCGCCGGGCGAGGCTCCGACCGCGAGGCCTGCCCTAGCGCGGGGTAGGAGGGCGAATGCACGGATAGATCTAGCTGTGTTGCAGTGGCTTGGGGGTGTGACATAGGGCTGGCGCTCTGAGGGCAGAGCTTGGGGGGACCCTCTTCACCACGCATCCTATCGTGTCATGTCGCTTTCCTTCAACCCGCTCAGCCGCCGCCCGCAGCGCCGCCGCCTCGTGATGGCCGTCCGAGGTGCGGCCGGCGCGGGCAAGTCGGTCTTCGCCGCCAGCTTGGCCGACGCGGGGCTTGGCCGCCTCTGCTTCTTCGACACCGAACGCAAGGCGCGCCTTCTCCCGGGGGCCGACGGCACCATCTTCGACGCGCTCGAGATCGAGCAGCCGGGCGAACTGCCGGCCTTCATCGACTGGGCACTCGGCCCTGAGGGGCAGGCGCAAGGCTACGGCTGCTACGCGCTCGACTCGTGGGCGATGTACTTCGGCCGCCAGCACCGCGCGCTCCTCGAAGCCGTGCGCGCCCGCACCGGCACCCCGACGGCCCAGCCGACCGCCGAGGAGCTGCAGGCCGACCAACTCGTGCTGCAGGAGGTGCTCCGCCGCCTCTGCGTCGACTCCGGCGCGTGCGTGGTCATCACCGACCAGATCGCCGCCAAAGGCAAGGAAGAGCGGGAGGAGAACGAACTCGGTCGCGTCCTTCCGATGACGGCCTCCGGTCTGGAGTACTTCGTGGACGTGATGGTCGAGCTGTTCGTCCGGGTCGAGGGCTTCGAGACGGTGCGTGTGGCGCGCGTCGTGAAGTCGAACGTGCCCGCGTTGCCCGTCGGCACCGAGGTCGAGCAGCCCACCTTCGCCGACTTCCTGGAGCGCCTCGGACAGGGGCCGCAGCCTGCTGCGCTCCCGAGCGAGGCCGCCGCGCCGGCTCCCGCCCCCGCGATGCTGGGACCGACCCTCGAAGACCTCCGCGAGATGGCCACCGTCTACGGGCTCGACGCGGCCCAACTCCGCGTGGCGGCGCGCCACTACTGCGGCACGTCCGACCTCGACCGCCTCGACGCCGTGCAGATCGACAACCTCCTCGGACGGATGCACGCCCGCTACGCACCGTCGACCGGCGACGGCGCGAGCGCGCAGCCTGAGGAGGTCGCCGCCGAGGTGGCCAAGCCCGAAGCCAAGCGCCCGTCCTCCAAGAAACGTCGACGTGCGGCGTAGACTTCGACTTCTTTCGCCAGCAGCGCCGCCTCCCATGAATCACGTCAACGGCCTCGGTGGGGCCTTCATCTTCTCCCAGGATCCGAAGCGGCTCGCCGACTGGTACGCCGAGCACCTGGGCCTCCCTTTCGAAGGCAGCGTCGAGTTCGGCGCGTTCTACCACCAGTTCTGGAGCCGCCACCCCGACGACCCCGGACGCCGCCTCGACACGACGTTCGCCATCATGCAGGCGAAGGCCGACTTCCCGCTGCCCGTCGTGCGTGAGGCGGTCGAGACCTACGGCGACCAGCCCTTCATGGTCAACCTGCGCGTAGATGACCTCGGGGCGTTGCTTGCTAGCCTCGAAGCGCAGGGTGTCGAGGTCCTCGGGCGACAGGACGAGCCGTACGGTTCGTTCGCCTGGGTGCGCGACGCCGACGGGCACCGGGTCGAGCTCTACGAGCCGGCCGCGCACCCACCGGCGAACGCGGAGTAGCGGGGCTCATGCCAGCTACGAGGACTAGAAGTGCATGGCTATCGTACTCCCACTCCAGTCATCCCCGCGACCGCGGGGACCCACGAGGTTAGGCCAATGTGTGAAGAGCCCCTCTCGCTCTGAGCGTCGGGATGCTTGGAGATACCTCCTCCTCGATCTCTCGTCCTTCCTCGTTGTGGGTGGCCACTAGCCACCCGTGTAGGTCCCCGCCCCCCGAGGGCAAGCTGTGCGCGGGGATAACTACAAGATGAACCAGAGTATTACGTAAACGGTATCAGAGACGCGACCGGGGCAGCCGCACACAAAAAAGCAGGCCCCGCCGCAAAGGGCGTGGGCCTGCTTGGAGTCTGGAAGCCGAAGGGTCCTACGCGTCGACCGGGTCGACGTGGACGAACTTCCGGTTGCCGCGGGAGCGGGCGAAGCGGACGGTGCCGGTGGTGGTAGCGAAGAGCGTGTCGTCGCCGCCACGGCCCACGTTGGTGCCGGGGTGGAACTTCGTGCCGCGCTGGCGGACGATGATCGAGCCAGCCTGGACGAACGTGCCGCCGTAGGCCTTCACGCCGAGCATCTTCGGGTTGGAGTCGCGCCCGTTCTTTGTCGAGCCTACGCCTTTCTTATGTGCCATGAGAGGAGTCGGTTGAGGTTCGAGAAGCCAGCGCTGGGCTGGCCCTCCTAGGAAAACGAGCGGGGTTAGTTGACGCTGAGCGCCTTGATGGCAATCTGCGTGTAGGGCTGGCGGTGGCCATTCTTGACCCGATAGCCCTTGCGACGCTTCTTCTTGAAGACAATGATCTTGTCCCCCTTGACGTGGTCGAGGACCTCGGCAGTGACCGAGGCGCCTTCGACGGTGGGCGTGCCCACGGCGACGCCGTCGCCGGAGGTGAGGAGGACGCGGTCGAAGGTGACCTCGTCGCCGATCTCGGCGTTCAGGCGGGGGACGTAGAGTGTGGCGTCCTCTTCCACCTTGAACTGCTTTCCGGCGATTTCTACGATAGCATACATGGTGCTGCGACTTGGTTGAGCCTGGCGAGAAGCAGGGCAGACGTTGCACTGCCACGCTAGGCGCGAGCGGATGGCAAAGGCTTCTAATATAGAGAGGCCGCTCTCGCGTTCCGCCCGCACCGCTCGGATTCTCCGTGAAGGGGACGCGTCAGCTCGCGGAAACGCTGCGGCGGGACGGGGTGTCAGACGCCTACCTTCCCCGACACCCCGTTCCCAACGACTCCCCGTGCTCCTATGACCGCCACGCTCCTCACGGTCGGCGACGAACTGCTCATCGGGCAGGTGACCAACACGAACGCCGCCTGGCTCGGCGAGCGGCTAAGCCTCGCGGGCTTCGACGTCCGCCGCCACGTTACCGTCGGCGACGACGCCGGGGACATCCAAGCGGCCCTCGACGATGGGTTCGCAGCGGGCACGCTGGTGGTGGTCACCGGTGGCCTCGGGCCGACCCATGATGATGTGACGAAGAAGGCCGTCGCCGATTACTTCGGCAAACGCCTCCACCTGAATGCCGGCCTCGAAGCGCAGATCGCCGCGCGCTACGCCGAACGGGGCCGCGCCGTCCCGCCGAGCACGCGGCAAATGGCGCTCGTCCCCGACGGCTTCGAGATCCTGAACAACCCTATCGGGACGGCAGCTGGGCTCTGGTACGCAGACCAGAACGGGGACCGGGATCGCATCGTGGCGGTGATGCCGGGTGTCCCCTACGAGATGGAGTCGATCACCAAGAGTGCGCTGCTGCCCAGGCTGCGGGACGCGCACGACGGGCTCGTGATTTTGCATCGGACGCTCCTCACCGTCGGATATGGCGAGACCATGCTGGCCCAGCAGCTCGGGGCTGAAGTCGGTGACCTCGCGCCGTACCTCGACGAGGACCACCTCGGCCTGGCCTACTTGCCCGGCTCTGGCGGTGTGCGCCTCCGTCTCACGGCCAAAGGCGACGACCGGGCGGAGGCCCAGACGCGCCTCGACCGCTTCGCCGACTTCGTGCGCGATCGCCTCGGGGACGCCGTCTACGGGGAAGGCGACGACACGCTCGAGGCCATCGTGGGCACGATGCTCCGCGAGCGCGGACTCACGCTAGGCATCGCGGAGAGCTGTACGGGGGGCCGGGTCATGGAGCACCTCGTCCGTGTCGCAGGGGCCTCGGCCTACCTCAAGGGCGGCGTCGTGGCCTACTGCAACCAAGTCAAGCGCGACCTGCTCGGCGTTGACGCTGCCGATCTGGAGAAGCACGGCGCTGTGAGCGAGCCCGTCGTGCGTCAGATGGCCGAGGGCGTCCGCGCACGGCTCGGTGCAGATGTCGCCATTTCCACCAGCGGCGTGGCGGGGCCAGGAGGCGGCACCCCCGGCAAACCTGTCGGTACAGTTTGGCTCGCCTACGCCGATGCCGAGGACACCTACGCGGTCCGCCTTACCTTCACAAGAAACCGCGCCCTTAATCTGCGTTTGTCTACGATGGCTGCGCTTAACCTGCTGCGGCGCCAACTTCTCCGCCGCGATCCTCAGCCCGCATAGCCAACCACCTTCACGTAACCAGATCCTCGTTGCGCAATGAAAAGTGGACTCGTGCTGGCTCTTTGTTTCGGATTGGCCATCTCCGTCCAGGCCCAGCCTACGGTCGATCCGCCCTCTTCAGACCGTGACGGCGGCTGGGCCTCGCTCGGCATGGGGCCAGGACAGTCGGCACCATTAGCCTTCGTGCTTAGCGCCACCTTTGGACGGACGCGCGTCCTCGAATTCGCCTACCATGTCGATTATGACCCCTTCGGCACGCGCACGGTCCAGGCGCTCTACGGCGGCGTTGGGTTGTCGCGTGTGGACCGCTGGCACCGGGTCTCCGCTACGGTCGGCCCCGC
>JBCDFF010000187.1:0-8155 GCA_039178415.1 Bacteroidota bacterium | reverse complement strand
GAGGCTGAGGACTAACCCCGACCGCTGCTCTCCCCACCAACCCATCGCCTCGGTGTCTACCTACGCTATCGGCGTCGATCTTGGCGGCACGACCATCAAGGTGGGACTGGTTGAGAAGGACACGGGGATCCTGCGCCAGGCGACCACCGACACCGAGGCCGCGCTGGGACCTGAGGCCGTCGTGGCGCGCATCGCTGAGACAGTGACGCGCATTCATGACCACTTGCCTGCGAGCGCGACCCTCGCTGGCGTAGGCATCGGTGCCCCCGGTGTGATCTCGTGGGACCGGACGACGATCACTAAGCCGCCCAACTTCCCAGGGTGGGACCGCATCAACCTGTGTGAGGCGCTGCTGGAGCTCGTGGAGCCGCTCTCTGCCGACTGCCCCATCATCGTGGAGAACGATGCCAACGTGGCGGGCCTCGGCTCCGCGTTCTACGGCGCAGGCCGTCCGTTTGACTCGTTCATCATGGTCACGCTCGGTACGGGGGTGGGGGGCGCGATCATCTACGAGAACCGCATCTTTCGGGGCGCAACGGGCGGCGCTGGTGAGTTTGGCCACATGACCATCGACTACGAGGGGCCGTATGCCCGCAGCGGCGTCGCGGGGGCCATCGAGGCGTACCTGGGCCACCACTTTCTGAGCCGCCACGCCCGCTATCAACTCCTGCAGCGCACCACCCGCCTGCACGACATGACCGGGGCCGACCTGCATGACCTCACGCCTGTGAAGCTGCACAGCGCCGCAGTTGGTGGCGACCCGGCTGCCACCGAACTGCTCGCGTGGGCAGGGCACAAGCTTGGCGTGGCGCTCGGCTCAGCGATCAACCTCCTCGACATCCGCAAGGTGGTCGTAGGCGGTGGCGTCTCGGCTGCCGGGGACTACATCCTGAACCCCGCCCGCGCGGCCATGCGACGCTATGTGATGCCCGGACTCACGGACGACCTCGAACTCGTCCGCGAGACGCTCGGCAACGAGGCCGCAATCCTCGGGGCGGCCCGGCTCGCGTTCGAACAAGCCGAGACGAACTCGCGTCACGTCCTGGAACGCTGACGCGGTAGCGCTGACGCCGTCCGTGCGAGCCGACGCTACCGCGCGATGGCTCCGTTCCGCATGGGCTCGTGGAGACCGTGGTTTCGATCGTGGTATCATGCGCTGCCTGCTCTTCTCTCGGCCTGTCTGATCCGCCACCGAGCTCCCGTGTCCCTCCTGCTGCGCTCTCTGCTGCTTGCCGCGCTCGTCCTGTTGGGTTGGTGCCCCGTACAGGCACAGGAGACCACACAACCGGCGACGACACAACCGGCGACCACACAGCCCCGAGCCGCACCGCCAACCGCCGGCTCGGCAGCGCAAGACCAAACGGTGTCAGGCACGTCCGCAGGCCCAGACCAACCCGTGCCCTTCGCCGCTCGCGATTCGCTGGTGCTACTCTTCGTCGAAGCAGACAGCATCCAGTCCGCGCCCGGCACTGCCGATGTAGTCTCCGAGGCCAACGCGGGCGCGGGCGACACCGCGTCGTTGTTTGGCGAAGCAGTCGTGCGCTACGACGACGCCATGCTGGAAGCGGCTGCCATCGACCTCTTCTTCGCCCGTAACGAGGTACGCGCTCGCCAGCTCGCCGACGGTGACACCACGGGGCAGCCACGGTTCACGCAGGGCAGCGAGGGCTTCACCGGCCGCGAGTTGCTCTTCAACCTCGACACCCAACGCGGCCGCATCCTCGGGGCGCGCACGCAGATCCAAGACGGTTTTCTGCTCGGCGAGATCCTCAAACAGAGCGAAGCCAACGTGCTCTACGGCGAGGACGTTGCCTACACGACCTGCTCCAACCCGGAGCATGTGCATTATGCCCTCAACGCCAGCCGCCTCAAGGTAGTCGATCAGGAGTGGGTGTACACAGGTCCGGTCCAACTCTACTTGCTTGGCGTCCCGACGCCGGTCTGGTTGCCCTTCGGCTTCTTCCCGGCCGCCGAAGGCCGTCGGAGCGGACCGACTCGGGTCACCTACGGCGAAGACCGCACCTACGGGTTCTTCATCAAGAACATGGGCTGGTACTGGGCGGTCAGCGACTATTTCGACGCACAGGTCACCGGGGGGCTCTATTCGAAAGGGTCGTTTGAGCTAGGCTCGCAGTTTCGCTACGCCCGCCGCTACCGCTACACGGGGTCGCTGAGCCTGAACTACAGCTTTCTCCGCCAAGGTGAGCGCGGGGACCCCACGGGCGGCGTCAACCGCTCGGGGCAGGTACGCTGGAGCCACAACCAGGACCTGAGCCCCACCTCGCGCCTCAACGGCTCGGTGGACCTATCGAGCCGAAGCTATCTGCGGGGCATCTCGACAGACCTCAACGAGAACGTGAACCAGTCCACCAACTCGTCCGTCACCTACAATAAGAGCTGGAGCGGCGGGGCCCGCTCGCTGACGCTCAACCTGCGCGGCAACCAGAACTTTTCGGGGCTCGGGAGCACCGACCTGACCCTCCCCAGCGCCTCGTTTAGCCAACGGCAAGTGTTCCCGTTCCGCCGGGCACGGCTCGCAGGGCGCGACGAGGCGTGGTTCGAAAAGATCAACGTCAGCTACAGCGGGAGCCTCGACAACCGCTTCAGCTTCCGCCCAGACTCCACCATCGAGGGCTACGAGGAAGCCTCCGTCTGGGAGGCCCTCTTCGACTACGACGCCTTCGTGCGCGCCACGGGCGACGAGGAGCGCTTTCGGACGACCGCCAGCCACCGCGTGCCGGTCCAGGCCTCGTTCAACGTGCAGCGGCTGCCCCTGCTCGGCCTTCCGTTTGTGCTCAACCTCACGCCCAACTTCAACTACACCGAGAACTGGTTCACCCGCTCCGAGCGGCGCTTCGTGGACGAGGACGGCCGGGTTCAGACTGAATCCGTCGCCGGGTTCACCGCGATCCGCACCTTCCGCATGGGGGCGAGCGCCAACTCCAAGCTCTACGGCACCTTCCCGGTCCGGGTCGGCCCGCTCGACGGCTTCCGGCACATCCTCACGCCCAGCCTCACCTACACCTACACCCCCGACTTCTCCTCCGACTTCTTCGGCTACTACCGCAGCTACACCGACACCTCCGGCGCGGTCGTCGAGTACCCCATCGTCGCGGGGGCGGGGCTGACCGACCGCGCCTCGCAGACCCTGTCGATGCGGCTCGACAACACGTTCCAGACCCGCATCGCGCGCACGGATTCCACCGGCGTCATCGAACGCACCCCGCTCCAGTTGATGCGGCTGGAGGCCAGCACGAGCTACGACTTCGAGCGGGACAGCCTCAACTTCTCAAACCTGAGCCTGCGAGCGTCCACGAGCATCGGGCAGTCCTTGACGCTCAACGCGTCGGCCACGTACTCGTTTTACGCCGTCAACGAGGCAGGGCGTGCCATCGACCGGTCGCACTTTTCGGAGACCGGTAACTTACTTCGCCCCACGAACTACACCCTCTCGCTCCGCACCTCCATCGGTCCGGGCGGCCGCCTCCAAGCCGACCGGGGGGCCCCGCTTCGCACGACCTTCGACCCGTTCCCCGACGATCCGTATGCCGAGCAGAGCCAGCTCGATGCGACGAGCTTCGTGAGCTACGGCGTCCCCTGGCGCACCTCGCTCAGCTTCAACTACAGCCTGACCCCAGCGCTTGGGTCGGCCCCCAAACGCGAGCGCGCCATCCTCAACATCTCCGGCCTCTCCTTCCAGCTCACGCCCACGTGGCGCGTCTCCGGGTCGTCCGGCTACGACTTTATCGAGAAGGAAATCACGACGAGCCAGCTTAACCTGATTCGCGACCTGCACTGCTGGGAAATGCAGTTCAACTGGGTCCCCTTCGGCACCTTCCGGCGCTTCGGCTTCTCGATCTACGTCAAGAGCGGTCAACTCCGCGACTTTTTGAAACTCGACGTCCCTCGTTCCGACCGGAGCGGGCAGCTCAACGGCGTGTTTTGATCTCGGCACCCGTCCCGAGCACCGGCACCCGTCTCGAGTACCGGCGCCCCACGAGCGCTGGCACCCAACCTATCACCACCGAGCACCTCTTCTACCACTACGATCCTATGTCTTCCATCGACGCGCTTCGAGCGCGCCTGGCCAGCGTCTACGACCTCGACAAGGCAGCGTCCGTCCTGGAGTGGGACCAGGAGACCTACATGCCTAACGGAGCCGCCGAGGCCCGCGCGCACCAGCTCGCCACGATCCGCAGCCTCTCGCACGCGCAGTTCACCGCCGACGAAACCGGGATGCTGCTCGACCGAGCCGAGACCGCCACGGCAGACCTCCCGGGCGACGACCCGACCCGGGCGCTCGTCCGCGTCGCGCAGCGCGACTACGATCGTGCCACACGGCTACCGGCCCGGCTCGTCGCCGACTTCGCCACCACCACCTCCCGCGCCAAACACGCCTGGCAGGCTGCGCGCGCCGACGACGACTACGGGACGTTCGCTCCCCACCTCGAACGCATCATAGCCCTCTCCGTCGAGAAAGCGGAGGCCCTTGGCGCGGGAGCGGCTGCGGAGCGGTATGACGTGCTTCTGGACGAGTTCGAGCCCGGCATGACCGCGGCCGAGGTGGCTCGCGAGTTTGCAGAGTTGCGGGCGGGGCTCGTCCCGCTCGTGGAGTCCATCGCCGAGGCACCCATCGTGGACGATGCGTTTCTGCATGCGCCGTTTGACGAGGCGGCGCAGTGGCAGTTCGGCCTCGCCGTCGCGCAGGCGTTTGGATACGACCTCGCGCACGGCCGGCAGGACCGCTCGGCGCACCCCTTCTCGACGACGCTCGCCATCGACGACGTCCGCATCACGACGCGGATCGACCCGGCCTACTTTCCCTCGGGCTTCTTCGGCACGTTGCACGAGACGGGGCATGCGCTCTACGAGCGCGGCGTGTCCCCCGCCCTCGCGCGCTCGCCGCTTGCCTCGGGCACCTCGCTCGGCATGCACGAGAGCCAGAGTCGTCTCTGGGAGAACCAGGTCGGGCGAAGCCGCGCCTTCTGGCAGCACTGGTACCCCAAGCTCCAGGCGGTCTTCCCGGAACGCCTCCGCGATACCTCGCTGGACGCCTACTACCGGGCGATCAACCGGGTCGCGCCCAGCTTCATCCGGGTCGAGGCCGACGAGGTGACCTACAACCTGCACGTGATGCTCCGCTTCGAGATCGAGCGCGCACTCGTGGACGGCTCGCTCGCCGTCGCGGACGTGCCCGACGCCTGGAACGCTGCGATGGAGGACTACCTTGGCGTGACGCCCCCATCGGACCGGAAGGGCTGCCTGCAAGACATCCACTGGTCGATTGGCCTCCTGGGCTACTTCCCGACCTACACCCTCGGCACTCTGATGTCAGCCCAGTTGTTCGCCGCCGCCGAGCGTGACCTCGGGGACCTCCACGCCGCTTTCGCGGCGGGCTCCTACCGCCCGCTGCGCGAATGGCTCCGCGAGCACATCCACCAGCACGGCCGGATCCACACCGCGACGGCGTTACTGGAGCGTGTGTGCGGTTCGGGACTCGACGCAGCGCCCTGGCTGGAATACGCCCGTGCCAAGTACGGTATGATTTACGATGTGGCGGCGTAAAATTTTCTACGTGCAATGGCTTGGTTTTAGTGCAGCCAGGTGTCCACTTTTCCCTTGCAATGTGACCCTGAAGTTCAGAGTTTTACGCATGCTATACAGCAGAGCGCGCACACCTCAGAGGAGCGTCATCGCCGTGTAGCCGCTTCGACTTGACGGTCGCTGCCCCCAGGGTGATCCACCACCCGTCGCTCCACCCTCCACGAGCGAACCAGCCTCATGCCTTCTCGCATCACCCCCAACGCCCCTGAACAGGGCGCGTTGCTGCCGCAGTCAGCCGCCTTCGTGCTGCGGACCTTCACCCTGCTGGTGCTCCTAGGAGTATTGGGTTTGCCTACAGCGGCGCAGCAGGTAGACCACCGGCCCATCGTGCTTACGGGCGCGGATGTCCCTGACCTGATCGGGGCAAGCGTCACGACCCCGGTTTGTTTCGCCTTCCGAGCCGGTGCCTGGGAACAGTGCCCGCTCCAAATCGACGAGCGTGCCGTCGGTGACCCGGCCTCGAACTACCCCACGACGGTCTCCGACGCGAACGAACTCTTCGGCGGCGTTCCGCAGATGCTCTACACCGCGCCGCAAGACTATCCGATGGCGGGCTTCTCGCCCATCATTGCGGTGGACCCCGACCCCACGTTCGACGCGAACGACGAACTGGTGTTGATGGCGCGCTACTTCGGGGACATCGTCAGCCCAGAGGCCCCCCCGTTCGCTCCCGCGAACGTGGTCGAGGTGATTTTCGAGGGCAAGGCCGTCTACCTCTTCGAGCCCCTGCAGCCCCTCGACCAAGGGGCGGGCATCGATCTCGTCTCGTACACCTTCGACTTGCTTGCGGGCGACTTCCCGGCCGCGTACAATTTCGAAGGCGACACCACCCTGCCCGACGAGTGGGCCGTGGGCGACTACCTCGCCGCGAACCCGGAATACAGCCCCGTGCAGACCCCGTTCTACACGACCTCGTTCGAGGATCGGTGGATCCAGCGCGAGTGGAGCTTGACGGATGGCCAAGGCGGCTACGGCCCCGACATCCTCGACCGGGTCAAGTACGGGACACGCCCCAATACGATGGGCAACGACAACAGCTGCGGCCGGTCGATTTGGACCGGAAGCGCCCGGCGCGGGACGCTCGGCATCCAGAAGGACGGACCCATCCGCGCGCTTCGCGTCGTCCAAGGCTACAACTCGGGCGGGCTCAACATCGTGGTCTACCAGATGTACGAGCGTTTTATGGTCTACCAGATGGCGCACCAGATGCACCGCACACCGGGTGCCTCCATGTGGTTTGACCTGGCTCCGGCGTCGAGCGGGATGCTCCACCGCAGCAACCTCTTCACGGGCACCGTCACCGTCGACGGCGTTCCCGACCGCACGGGCAACGGCTTCGTCAACGCCTACCTGGAATGGGACCACTTTGCAGGCACGCAGGGCAGCTTCGTCTCCAAGTGGGATGTGGACACCAACATCACCAACGCCTTCCCCTATTCCTACTACGAGGACGATACGACGCCGCAGGTCAACCAGTGCACGGGCGATAGCGCTACCTACGCGTCCAGTGGCAACGTCTACATCTTCGGCAACAACGTTGCGGACGCGAACGTCCCATGGACTGACCCGACGAGCACCCTGTCGTATGACAGTTCGAACCAGCTCCGTTTCCTGCGCCTCAAGCGCAGCGTGGTGATGGACGAGCCGAACCTCTCGGCGGCGTCGGCCGACTCCCTCGTCCAGGTACTCGACACACCGATTACGTACACCGCGCAGTACGTGGCGGTAGTCAACCAAGACTTGCTGGCCCCGCTCTTCACGGGCAGCTACAATGGCCTTACGTACGCTGGTACGGTCTCGGACGACCGCATCGGCGACACGGGGTTGGATTCGCTAGTCTTGGGCAGCGGGGCGACCAACCTGACCTTCTCGCCCGACCCGTTCAGCGCGGGCGACGCGTCCGTCGCCTTCACCGTCGCCCCCATCGACCCCTATGCTCCTAGTTCGGGGTATGTGGTTGCCGCCGACACCGTGGGCAATGTCGATTCGCTGGCCATCGCCTTCACCGCGCTCCTGCCCGACAACACGGCGCCTGTTTTCACGGGGACCTACAGCCGCAGCCGCTTCGACGGTACGGTGACCGACGATCACACCGACGCCGCTGGGCTCGCCTCGGTAGCCCTTGGCGCTTCACCTACCAACTTGCAGCTCGCCGTCGATCCCTTCACGGTGAGCGCCACTTCGGTCCAATTCGCAGCCACGCCCGTCGACCCAGCGCTGACGGCTTCGGGCTACATCGTGGCCGTGGACACCGTCGGGAACGCCGATTCGCTCTTTGTCGAGATCGTACCCCCGCCGCCGGATACGATGGCCCCGACGTTCTCGGGCTCCCTCGCCGACTTCGTCTACACCGGCGCCGTCCGCGAAGCCGACCCCAACGACACCGGCCTCGCCAGCGTCGCTCCGGGCACCGACCCCCTCGTCAACCTCACCCTCGCCATCGACCCGCTCACCCCCGGCGACACCCTGCTCGCCTTCACCGCCTCGAGCATCGACATCGACCTGCCGGCCTCGGGCTACGTCGTGGCGACCGACCAGGCGGGCAACGTGG
>JBCDFF010000186.1:0-8161 GCA_039178415.1 Bacteroidota bacterium | reverse complement strand
GCGGCTTGAAGAATTGCGGCTTGAAGAATTGCGAGGGTGCCACCCTGCCCCCACGGTCTGCAGGCCGGTTCAGAGCCTAAGGCCAGCGAAGCGCTTCATACCAGATCCAGCTGCACACCCCCCAGTGTCGTCATGCTAAACTCGCTTCAGCATCTCATCGGAAACGCTAGGGATCCTGAAACCGGAGATTCACGGTGGTAATCAAGATCGGGAGGACACAAAGGCAAGGTCGAAAGCGGAAGGGGTATCTCTAGCGATTGCGGTGGTCCGAGGCAGCGCTGAGATGCTGAAACCGGAGGTTCACGCCAGTCATCGAGTTCAGCATGACCAGGTCGAAAGGTCACAGCCGGATCTGGCATGAGCGCCCACGTCAGGGGAAGCCGTTCTCCGACGACGGCGGTGCTTTGAGGCCTCGCTGGCCTGGTATTTGATGTGGCGATACGGTAACCTTTGTGTTCCCTGTCGCCCGTCTATACGCTGCCATGTCCCTTCGCCTCATCCCTGGTCTCGAAGCATCGTGGTCTGAGCTCGTGGGCGTTCTCGGGAATCACCCGCAGCTCTCTCCGGCGTGGATGCAGCAGCGAACGGACGCCGTCGTCTATCACCGGCTCCCGGTCTATTTCGCCGATGGGCGGCTGGCGGTGCAGTTCATCCGGTGCCGCTACGGCCCCGACGGTCCGCGCTGGATGTGCCGGTTCGTAGACCCCGGCTTGGCTGCCCCGGTCGGAGGTGGTGCCGAGGCCTAGGTGGGCCGCCCCTCGCCGCGAGGCTAGACAGCCAAGATGTCCCAAGGTGCTGCCGTGTCGGGCGCGTTACGCTTTTGCTCCACCGAGAGACGTGCCCGCTCGTCTCAGGCCCGTGGCGATGCGCGCGAGGCGGGAGCCGAGCGGCGTGTCGTCCGGGGCCGCGGCTTCCGTAGCCTCGGCCAGATCGAGGAGCGCCCGGCCAATCGCCCGCCCGTCGAGGCGGTCTTGGCTGAGGGTCGTCCGCAGCGTAACGAGGCCGTCGGCAACGACGGTGGCCCCCGCAGTGCGGCACCGCGCCTCCCAATGGTCAATGGAAGCCATCGCGGTCTTGGGATACATCGAGGTGACGCCCGCATCGAGCGCGGCGGCGGTCGCGTCGAGCTCGTGGAGGTCGGTGTCCTGGGTGGGGGTGTCGGGCATGGGAGAAAGGCGAAGGGGGAGAGAAATGGAAAGGGGGGCGTTAGCGCGAGAAGCGACCCGCGAGGGCATAGCCGACACGCTGCAGAATGCTGCCGAGGCGATGCAGAGCGTTGCGCATCGTCTCAGGGGCGGTGTCTGCAACATCCCGAGTCTGGGTGCCCAGGCGGGCAAGGGCCTCCCCGATGACGCGTCCATCGAGGTGAGGCTCAGCAAGGTAGCGCTCCAAGTCGGCCAGCCCGTCAGCGATGGGTGCGAGGTCGGCGCGGTCGGTCGTGCGCAGGTACTGCTGCCAGTCACTTAGGCGGGCGACGGCCTTGGCCAGCGGGAGTTGCCACAGTCCTTGTTCTAGCTCACGCACGGTGGCGTCAAGATCGGCCTGGAGCGTGTAGGCGGGCGGCGTGTCGAGGGGCATGGAGGGGCAGAAAGCGTTGGGGCCAAAGATCCGTGTGAACAGCAGCCGAGCAGCGAGGCGAGCACCCCCACACGGCTGTGCTAGGCTATGGCTGTGCTAGGCTACGGGCTCCAGGTCGGCAGGCGTCGCGGGGAGGCCGTCCCCGGCGTGCGGGGCGTCCAGTCCACCGGACTCGATAAACGTGTCGAGCGCGCAGCGGGCGACCATCCGGGTGTTGTAGAGGTCCGACAGCCCGCCGATGACGCCGCCGACGAGCGGCAGGCGCCGCGCCAGGCGGTTCGTGAGCGAGCGCTTCGTCGCATACTTTGCCAGCTGCCACGACTGCGTCGCCACGAACTGCAGGCCCTTCTCCGCGAACTTCACGCCGAAGCGGTCCACCATTTCGTCCTCGGTCCGGCGAGCTGTCTCGTGGTCCGGGTCGCCGATGAGGCAGCCGACGATGCGTTCCTGCGTCTGGGGGTCGCCGAGGACGTGGCCGCCGAGGTGGGCGACGGCGGCGGTCATGTGGAGCTGCACGAGCGCCACCCCCGCCAGGTTGGCCGGGATCGTGATGGGCAGCGTGAGCCAGCCACCGAGGCCGCTGACAAAGCCCGTCGCGCTCGCCGCGGCGAGATGGGCGCGCACCATCTGCTCCGCCCGCTCGCGTTTGGGTCCGACGCGCTCCACGTAGGGTTGCGCGAACGCCTCCGGGGTGCCGAGCGCGGGGAGGCCGTCCATGGCACGGGGGTAGAGGGTGTTGAGGAGGAACGTCTTCATGCGGGAGGCCGGGCAGAGAGAGGCAATGCGGGGTCGTGCTACGGCTGCGTGAAGGGTGGGGTTCGGCGTGGCGATCGGGTTCCTCGCGTGAGGGGGCGTGCTCGCGAGCGGGGTGTCGCAGGCGAGGCGGGGGGCGACGTAGCTTTAATCGGCTCCTGACCTGACTTCCACGCCGATGGTACCTGCTGCCCTGCCACCCGAAGCCGCTGCCTGGTTGCTCGCGCTCGCGCAGCGCGCGCTGGCCGGTGAGTCGTGGCCGCCGCTCCTGGCCGCCGCAAACGAGGCCTGTCGTGAACACCTGGGCTGGTCGACGCTCGCGCTGCTGCGCAGCCGTCCTGATGGGCAGTTCGAGCCCGTCAGTGAGTCCGTCGAGGAGCCTGCAGGCTCGCCTCTGTCTCGTGCTGCCAGCCTCGACCTCCGTCGCGCGGTGACCGAGGGCGTCCCGGTCGCGCTCGAAGCCGACACGGTCGCGGCGCTCGCCACGGTGATGCACGGGCTGCCCGATGCCGCAGCCCTAGCGGCCTCTGCAGGGCAGCCGGCGCGGCCTGTGAGCGAGCCGGGCGGGAGCGAGGCGCCGGCTGGAACGAGGGCCTCGTCCTCCGATGTGTTTGTGGCGCTGCGGTCCGGTCCATTCGCAGAGGCGGCCCCAGCCCTTCTTCAAGCCATCGCTGACCTGCTGGGCATTGCGCTGCGCCAGCGCGAGGACGCGCACCGCCTGCAGCGCAGTGAGGCGCAGAGCCGCGCCATCCTCGAAGCGACCGTGGACGGGATCATCACCATCGACGACCGAGGCTGCATCCTCACGATGAACCCGGCCGCCGAGCGTATCTTCGGGTACGCCACCGAGGAGATCGCGGGCTGCAACGTGAAGGTGCTCATGCCGCCGCCCTACCGCGAGGAGCACGATGGGTACATGAACGCCTACCGCGAGACGGGCCGCCGCCGCATCATTGGCATCGGGCGCGAGGTTAGCGGCCGCCGCAAAGACGGCTCGACGTTCCCGATGGAGCTCTCCGTCAGCGAGGTCCGCACGCCCGACGGGATGCACACGTTCACCGGGCTCGTCCGCGACATCTCGGCGCGGCGCGAGCTCGAAGCCGAGGTGCTGCGCATCGCCGACGAGGAGCGTCGCCGCATCGGCCAAGACCTGCACGATGGCCTGGGCCAGATGCTCACCGGGACCCACCTGATCGCCCGCGGCCTCGCCCGCCAACTCGAAGCCGGCGGCTCCGCGCAAGCGGCCGACGCCACGGAACTAGCCAGCCTCATCAAAGACGCCGATGGCTACGCGCGGGCGCTCGCCCGCGGTCTCGTCCCCGTCGAGTTGGAGGCGCACGGGCTGGCGGCGGCGCTCAAGCGGCTCGCGGCCAACGCCGAGCGGCTGTTCGGCATCACCTGCACGTTCGATTTCGTCGGGTCGCGCGCCGGGGACATCGGTGAGGCCCCCGAAGTGCCTGCGGCCGCGCACCTGTTCCGCATCGCCCAGGAGGCTGTTTCCAACGCCGTGCAGCACGGGCGCGCCGCCCACGTGGCCATCACTCTGGCGATTGGCACCGACCAGGTGCGCCTGCGCGTGGACGACGACGGCGTCGGCATCGGCGAGACGCTCCGGTCGGGCGGGGCCGACCAGCCGCGCACCGAGACCGCCGGGAGGCGCGTGGAGCAGAACCGAGGCATGGGAGTCCGGATCATGCACTACCGCGCCCGCATCGCCCAGGGGGCCCTCGAAATTAGACCGGGCACAACCAGCGGCACGACGGTCCTGTGCACGATCCCGGTGCGCGGCGCGTAGCTTGCTGGCGCGCCGGTCCTCGGGACTCCGTCCTCGGGGCTCCGCTCGGCTTCCTCGTCTCAACGACCCCTTTGTCATGACTCGCCTCCTGCTCGTCGACGACCACCCACTCCTGCGCAAAGGGCTGGCGCTCACGCTCAACGCGGAGCCCGACCTGGAGGTGGTGGGCCAGGCAGCCAGCGCCGAGGAGGCCCTGGAGGCCTTCAGCACGCTCGACCCAGACGTGGTGTTGATCGACATCTCGCTGCCAGGCATGAGCGGCCTCGAACTGCTCAAGCACCTACTTGCGCTCAAGCCCGACCTGCTCACGCTGGTGGTGTCACGGCACGACGAGGCGCTCTACGCCGAGCGCGCCGTCCGTGCCGGGGCCAAGGGCTACGTGATGAAGGTCGAGGCCGCCGACGAGATCGTCCAGGCGGTGCGCCATGTGCTGCGCGGCGGGATCTACATGAGCGAAGACCTCAAGGACCGCCTCCTCTTCGGAGCCGCCGTCGGCCGCAAGGCCCCGATGCAGTCGCCGCTGGAGGTGCTCTCCGACCGGGAACTGGAGGTCTTCGAGATGACCGGGCGCGGCCTGCCCACCCGCGAGATCGCCGAGCGGTTGCACCTCTCCGTGAAGACCGTCGAGAGCTACCGCGCGCGCATCAAGACGAAGCTCAGCCTAGACTCCGGCACCGAGCTGATGCAGCACGCCGTGCGCTGGGTCGAGAGCGAAAGCGGGACCTGAGGCAGCCTCCGTGCGAAGGGCCGGTGAACCCTGACAGGGCAGTGGCGCTGGTGTGAGGGCCTCCCCGACGCGGTGCGCGGGGTTGGGCCGTCAGAGGGCGGCGGAACGGGACGGCACCGCAGGCCGATTCGGACCGGCAAGCGGCGCGCCGGAGGCACGGTATCGTGAGAGCCCATCCCCCGATGCGTTCACCCCTGCCTGCTTCCATGCCCACTCTCGTCGCCGCGCTCGACTTCTCTGACGGCTCCGCCGTCGCCCTACGGACCGCCGCAGCTCATGCCGAGCGTACCGCCGCCACCCTGCATCTCTTCCACGCCGACGTGCTCTTCGACGGCGACGACGCGCCGCACCCTGACAAGAACCGAGCACGACTCGCCGCCTTCGCGGAGGAGACCCTCGGGGCCGAGCGCGTCGCCCAACTCGCGCCGACCTACGGCGTGGGGCATGGCTTTGCCGCCGCGCTGCCGCTCTTCGACTACGCCAGGCGCGTCGCCGCCGACCTGATCGTGATGGGCACCCACGGGCGGCGCGGGCTGCGGCGTCTGTTCCTAGGCAGCGTTGCCGACGAGGTCTTGCGCGGTGCTCCGTGCCCCGTGTTGGTGGTGCCGGACAAGGACGCGCCCCCTGTGCCAGGGCCCGACGCGCCCATCGTGGTCCCCATCGACTTTTCGCCGCTCAACGACGCCGCGCTCGCGCGGACGACGACCTGGGCGAAAGCCTACGAGGCACCCGTCCACCTCGTTCACATCATCGAACTCGCCGGGCCCTACCCCGAGTTCTACCCGGAGACGTTGGTGCCCGGGCTTGCCTTCGGTACCGAAGAGGTGGCGTCCGAGGTGGAGCACGAGCTAGAGCGCCGGGCAGAACGCGCGCTGCGAGCTCACGCCGAGGGCTTGCGGGCCGACGGCGTCGCCGAGGTGCAGTTGTTCGTGGGCTATGGACGACCCAGTCTCGGCATCGACGAGCACGCGACGCGCGAGGGGGCTGGGCTGATCGTGATGGCCACGCACGGGCTCTCCGGCTTTGCCCACGTGCTGCTCGGCAGCGTGACCGAGAAGACCGTGCGCCGCGCTCCGTGTCCCGTCCTGGCGGTGCGCGCCGCCGAGGCAGGAAGCTCGGTGTAGGGGAGGGCCTCACGCCGCTGACAGTAGACACCCGATGGTGGGACGCTACCGAAACGCCTAGACTGGCTCATCACGCTGGGGAAGTCCTGGCGTGCCGTCCTCCATCGAGACGATCGTCTCCCTGTCCCTCCGATAGCCCGGCTCCCAGCCGACCTCGCCATGCCTACGACTGCCTCCTGGCTCGCTGGCTCGACCGTTGCGGTCGCAGGCGCGGAGCGTCCGCTCGGGCGGGCTGTCGCGTCGAGCTTTGCCAGCCGCCGGGTTAAGCTCGCGCTCGTCGGCACCGACGGCCGCGCGCTCAGCAGCACCGCCGACGAGGTGGCGCGCATCCGAGCGCTGCACCAGCACGAAGAGGACCCGCTCCTCGTCGAAGCCGACGTGGCGACGCTGGAGGGCGTGACCTCGATGAAGCAGGCGTCGCTCGCCTCGTTCGGGCCGCTCGACGCGGTCGTGCACGTCGCCGAGGTGGGCGACGTGGCGATGCTGCTCACGGCCACGTCGGCGATGCTCGCGGTGGCCGGCCAGGACCTCGTGAGCCGAGGTGGGTCGCTGGTGATCGCCGTGCTGGCGGGCCCCTGGCGCGGCGCGGACCGGCCGCGCCAGCGCACCGACGTGCTGGATCAGCTGCGCGTGCTCGTGCGCGACACCGCGCGGCGCTGGCCGCAGCAGGTCGCCGTCAACGGCGTGGTGGTCGAAGCGCCGCCGCCCGTGCGTCCGCTGGGCTACGAGCCGTTCTCCGGCTTCGGCCAGCCCGCCGTTGCCCTTCCGCAGACAGGCACCTTCGGCGAGGCGGCGCGCATCGTCCGGTTCCTTGCCTCTCGTGAGGCCCAGGCGCTCACAGGGCAGACGCTCACCGTCGGAGGCGCCCTCGCCGAAGCGGCGTAGGGGTTGGTCGGTGGTCCCGGGTCACGGGGTGGGTGGCAAGGACGAAGGGCGAGCGACCAAAGACCAAGCGCACCAGCCTCGATGGGCGAACACGGCACGACGTCCCTCCTGGAGCGCGTGGGGGATTCCCCTACTTGATGCGACGGTTCCACCTCACGAGGGGGGAGAGGGGCCCCTTTCACAGCGCCCGCGTGCGGCGCAGTTGATTGGGGGCATTGTGCGGATCGGCGCTGTGACGTTGCATGCGACCCGGGCCGCGCGGTTGAGATCCACCCCAGCCCCTCGCCGGCCTATGTCCGCCACCCTTACCGCCTCGCAGCCGAGCCTCCAGCGCGCCACCGAAGGCCGCTCGCGCTTCGACGTGTTCAGCTACGACGACGCCATCGTGCGGCTCTTTGTGATCGCGACGATCATCTGGGGCTTCGTGGGGATGCTCGTGGGCGCGCTGCTCGCGCTGCAGCTTCCTTTCCCCGAGGCCAACCTCGGCGAGTACCTCAGCTTCGGCCGCCTGCGCCCCCTGCACACCAACGCCGTCATCTTCGCCTTCGCGGGCAACGGCATCTTCGCCGCGATCTACTACTCGACGCAGCGGCTCTGCAAGGCGCGGATGTTCTCCGACGTGCTCAGCAAGATCCACTTCTGGGGCTGGCAGGGCATCATCGTCTCGGCGGCGATCACGCTGCCGCTCGGCATCACGACCTCGAAGGAGTACGCCGAGCTGGAGTGGCCCATCGACATCGCGATCACGCTGATCTGGGTCGTCTTCGCGGTCAACTTCTTCGGCACGCTCATCAAGCGCCGCGAGAAGCACATGTACGTCGCGCTGTGGTTCTACATCGCCACCATCGTGACCGTGGCCGTGCTGCACATCGGCAACTCGCTGGCCGTCCCGGCGGGGCTGTTCAAGAGCTACCCGATCTACAAGGGCGTGCAGGACGCGCTCGTGCAGTGGTGGTATGGCCACAACGCCGTCGCCTTCTTCCTGACGACGCCCTTCCTCGGGCTGATGTACTACTTCCTCCCGAAGGCGGCCGAGCGGCCGGTGTTCTCCTACCGGCTCTCCATCGTCCACTTCTGGAGCCTGGTGTTCATCTACATCTGGGCCGGCCCGCACCACCTCAACTACACGGCGGTCCCCGAGTGGGCGGCGACGCTGGGCGTCGTCTTCTCGATCATGCTCTGGATGCCGTCGTGGGGCGGCATGATCAACGGCCTCTTTACGCTGCGCGGCGCGTGGCACAAGCTCCGCGACTCGGTGGTGCTCAAGCTGTTCGTGGTCGGGATCACGTTCTACGGCAT